>JAZSME010000067.1:0-8133 GCA_045535715.1 Ruminococcus sp.
CTTTGTTCCCGTAGAGCAGTACATAGCCGAGCATGGGGGAGAAGCCGCCAACTACGCCACTACCGTAATGGACGGCATAACCTATTACAATGTTCCCACTAACGGCGGTCTCCTTTACTATCTGTATCAGGGTGTTAAGCTGGGTATCTATCCTCCTCTTATCTTCCTTGGTATCGGATGTATGACAGACTTCGGTCCTCTTATTGCTAACCCCAAGAGCTTTATTCTCGGTGCAGCTGCTCAGGTTGGTATTTTCATTACCTTCATCTGTGCTTCTTTTATGGGCTTTACCGGTCCCGAGGCAGGCTCCATCGGCATTATCGGTGGCGCAGACGGCCCCACAGCTATCTATGTTACAACCAAGCTTGCTCCTTCACTCTTAGGTCCTATTGCTGTTGCGGCGTACTCTTATATGGCGCTGGTACCCATTATCCAGCCTCCCATTATGAAGGCTCTCACAACAAAGAAAGAGCGTTCTGTTGTAATGCAGCAGCTCAGACCCGTTTCAAAGCTTGAAAAAGTTCTTTTCCCCATAATCGTTACTTTCGTTTGCTCAGTTCTCCTTCCCAGCGCAGCACCTCTCGTTGGTATGCTTATGCTCGGTAACCTCTTTAAGGAGAGCGGAGTTGTTGACAGAATCTTCAAGACTGCTCAGAATGAGCTCATGAATATTATCACAATCTTCCTTGGCGTTACCGTTGGTGCTACTGCAACAGGCAAGGTATTCCTCACAGCAAAGACTCTCGGCATTATCGCTCTCGGTCTTGCAGCTTTCTGTCTCGGTACTGCATGCGGTGTTCTTTTCGGTAAGCTTATGTACGTTCTTTCAAAGGGTAAGGTTAATCCTCTCATCGGTTCTGCCGGTGTTTCAGCAGTTCCCATGGCAGCTCGTGTTGCAAACAAGGTCGGTCAGCAGGAGAATTCCTCTAACTTCCTTCTCATGCACGCAATGGGTCCCAACGTAGCAGGTGTTATCGGCTCCGCTGTTGCAGCCGGTGCTCTTCTGAGTATTCTCGGATAATATGAACTAAATTTATCAATATTCTATTTTAGAATATTAAACAGCATATTTTGTTATACAATAGACAGATAGACATTCTGTCAGATTTCTAAGGAGATGGTCGGATGAGAGATATTACTATCAATGACATCCTGAAAATGTTGCTTTCGCACATAAAACTTATTATTATTGTGTCCCTTATAGCATTCCTTGGAGCTTATATATACGCAGATAATTTCATCCCCAAGAAATATTCCGCAACCTCTATGATTTGTATCAGATATGATGCAGCCTCCGATACTCAGGAGGGAACAGAGAATGACGGAACTAAAATGAGCTCCGGCGCAGTTACACTTTCAACAAACCTTGCAAACAACTGCTCTGTAATTTTCCGTTATTCCAAGGAGATTCAGGATATTGTGCCCGCAGGCTATACAGTTAACATCGCAAGCGTTAACGAATCCAACATCCTTTCTCTTACCGTAACAGGCAGCGATGCTGAGACTTGCGCCAAAACCGCAAACAACATCGCAAATGCTTCTCCCGTAGTATTCTCCAAGTACTACTACGGCGGTACTGCAATGCCCTTCGGCAGAGAGGCCAGAGCTCCCGTAACACATTCTTCCCCCAATGAAACCCGTTATGCTATCTTTGGCTTTATCGGCGGTCTCGTGATTTCTATCCTTGTTGCTATTATCATTGAGATCATTGACACAACAATCAAGCCCGACGACGACCTCTACAAAATCTACGAGGTACCCGTTTTTGCTGAGATTATCGACTTTGAAGTGGAAGGCGGTGCAAAAGGCAAATGAAACTAGGTGCTAAGAATAAAAAGGTCAAGTACGTTGACAAGTCCCGAAACGTCATCAGCGGTGACAGTAAATTTGCTATTGTTGAGGGCTACAAAATTGCCCGAACCAACCTGGTGTTCTCCCTTTCAGCATCCGAGAGCAAGGTCGTTGTAATTACCAGCTGGTCAAAAGGTGAGGGTAAATCCACCGCCACAGCTAACCTTGCAATCTCCTTCTCAAAGATGGGCAAGAAGATCCTTCTCATTGATGCTGACCTCAGACGTCCCAACATTCACAATCTGATGAAGCTTCAGAATACAGCAGGTCTTTCAGAGGTTATCGGTAAATTCAAGAACTTCTCAGACGTTTGCAACAGACAGGTTCTTCCTTGTCTCGATGTTGTAACCGCAGGTTCAATTCCTCCCAATCCTTCTGAGCTCCTTGCTTCCTCAAGCTTTGAGAATCTCCTCACTGAGCTTCAGGATCAGTATGATTACATTATCATCGATACACCTCCTGTCGGAGTTGTTACCGATACTCTGCTTTTCAAGGATTACATCGCAGGCTTCGTTGTAGTTGTTCGTGAGAAGGTCACAACCCACGGCGATATTGAAAAGACCATCCAGAGTATAAAGCTTGCAGACAGCAAGATCTTAGGCTTCCTCAAGGTAGGTTGCACAGCCTCTGAGAAGAAGTATTCAAAGGGCCAGTACGGTTACTACAAATACTATTGATCATTCATCAACCCGTTGTTCGCAACGGGTTGATTTAAGGAGAACGATGCAGGATTGGTTTTCAAATCTTGCAAAAATCCTCCGAAATATTCTTGTTTTTTAACCAAATTGTACAAATTATGAATTTTTAAATTGGAGTGTGAGCGTAAATGCGCTATTCAGAATTAACAAAAGAACAGCTTATTGCTGAGAAAAAATCACTTGAGAATCAGTATAAAGAGTTCTGCGATATGGGACTTAAGCTTGATATGTCCAGAGGTAAGCCCTGCTCAGAGCAGCTCGATATTTCTGTTCATATGCTTGATATCGTAAACTCTGCTCATGATTGCAGAACTGCCTCAGGACTTGATTGCAGAAACTATGGACTTCTTGAGGGACTCCAGTCCTGCAGAGAGATCTTTGCACAGTGTATGCAGGTAAAACCTGAGCAGGTAATGGTAGGGGGTAACTCCTCTCTCAATATGATGTTCGATACCATTTCAATGCTCATGACTCATACAATGGTTGAGGGCGCTACTCCTTGGTTTAATGTGCCCGACAGAAAGTTCCTCTGTCCCGTACCCGGCTATGACCGCCATTTTGCGATCACAGAGTATTTCGGCTTTGAGATGATCCCCGTTGAGATGACTCCCGACGGCCCCGATATGGACACTGTTGAAAGACTGGTCAGCGAGGATCCCTCCATCAAGGGTATCTGGTGCGTTCCCAAGTATTCCAATCCTCAGGGTATCACTTATTCTCCTGAAACTGTACGCCGTTTTGCAAATCTCAAGCCCAGTGCTAAGGACTTCCGTATCTTCTGGGACGATGCATACTGTGTTCATGACCTCGAGGATGAGACAGATAACCTGATAAGTCTTATGGCTGAGTGTGAAAAGGCAGGAAACCCCGACCTTCCCATCATCTTCTGCTCAACCTCAAAGATTACTTTCCCCGGCTCAGGCGTTGCAGCAATGGCAACCTCTGAGGAGAATATGAAGTCTGTTAAGAAAAAGTATTCCCGTCAGACCATCGGTTACGATAAGATAAATATGCTCCGTCACAAGCTCTTCTTTGAGGATTTTGACGGCATCAAGGCTCACATGAACAAGCACAAGGAGATTCTTAAGCCTCGCTTTGAGATCGTTGATAAAAAGTTTACTGAGCTTCTCTCAGAACTCGGTATTGCAAGCTGGCTCAAGCCCCGCGGCGGCTACTTTGTAAGCATCGATGTATATCCCGGAACAGCAAAGGCTGTGGAAAAGATGTGCTCTCAGGCCGGTCTTGTAATCACCAGCGCAGGCGCAACCTATCCCGGCGGAATCGACCCCAAGGACAGCAACATCCGTATTGCACCTTCTTTCCCTCCCGTTGACGAGCTCAGCGTTGCAATGGATATTTTCTGTCTCTGCGTAAAGATTACCGCTATTGAAAAAATCCTTGAGACAAAATAACAAGGATTTGTGTGACAGTTATCTGTTATTTTAGTGTTTTTCATTGACTTTTAGCTAAAAAAATCATATAATAGCTCTGTTATGTTATGTAAAATATGCAAGTTGTATGTTTTACCGTAGCAGAGTTATTTTATTTTTGGAGGTCTGTAACCTATGAAAAGGCTTTCTAAACCCATTTCGATCGTTATTGCCCTGCTCATCCTTCTGTTTACTGCTGTTTCCGTATTCGGCATCAGCTACTATGAGGGTGACAACAGAAAAGTTGTTATCAAGGGCTTTCGTGATTTAGATTGGGGTCTTGATGTAAACGGCGGTGCAAAGATCGTTCTCACCGCTTCCACAGCTGACGAAGCTTCAGCTGACTTTGTAGATAATCTCTACAAATCCGCAGATGTTATCGACGAAAGAATTGCAGCTTTCGGTCTTACCGACTGCAACCTTTACGTATCCGAGAAAACACATCAGATCGTTCTTGAAGTGCCCCATAACACAGGCTGTGAGCTTTCTGCAAGAGATGTTGCTGAGTATCTTACAGCAAAGGGTGAGATTTCTATCCGACCCGGCAGCTCAAGTACCGATTATATTATTGACTCATCACACAGCCTCGTTAACCTGAATCCCACTGACACAACAGCAGCTGTTATCGTTTCCGGCAAGAATATCACCAACGCTTATGCTGATACTGCCGAGTACACCAATAACGACACTCAGGAGAACGTTGACTACGAGTCCATCTATCTCCAGTTTGACCAGACAGGAGCAGAGCTTATCAATAACGCAATGCTCGGTGACTTCTATGGTCAGGATCTTTCCGTATGGCTTGATAACGTAATGCTCTCCGCAAGACTTGACGGCGACGCATCCAACGGCTACCTTTTCACTAACGACAGCTTCACAGAGGGCAAGACAAAGCTCTTCGCAGCTATCATTTCTTCTGGCAGCCTTCCTTCCAACCTGTCTGCTACATACAGAGCTGATATTGCCCCCACAGTTGAGAACAACGCATCCCGCATTGTAATGTTTGCTGGTATTGCTGCAGTTGCAATTATCGCTCTTGTTCTTATCATCAAGTACAGACTCGCAGGCTTTGTGAACCTCCTCTGTGCAGTGTTCCAGTTTGCAATTCTTGTAGCGATCCTCACAGGCTTCTGCTTTAATAAGGATGCAGGTACATTCCTTATGACTCTTCCTGCTGCAGCAGGTCTTCTGACCGCTGTTCTGCTGAATGTCTTAAGCGGAATAATCTTCTCTGAGAAGATCAAGGCAAAGCTTAATTTCGGCACACTTCCCTCAGAGGCAGTTGCTGTTTCTGTTAAGAAGAGCGGCAGAGTAATCACTGACATCAACTTCATCACCGCACTGGTTTCTCTTGTTGGTATGCTGATGTTCGGCGGTGCCGAGTTTATTCTTGTTATCTTCGGCGGCGGAATCACAGGCGGAATCTTCAGCTTCTGTTATGTACTCTTCCTCGGTGCAGCAGTAAACTTCATCACAGGATACTTTGTTCCTCAGCTTATGATGAGAAGTCTCACTGATTTCAAGTGCTTCAACAAGTCATCCTTATTCGGAGGTGCAAAGAAATGAAAAAGCTTATTAAGTTTTCAGCTTTAACTAAGTTTATGGCTGTCGCAGCTGCGGCAGTGGCACTTGCAGGCGCAGTTCTGCTTTTGGTTTTCAACGGAGAAACTGAGCCTGAGTTTACCTTTGTAAATCTTGGCTGGTCCTTTGCAATCCGTTCTCTTGTTGCAACTATTCTCTCAGTTGCTCTGGTTTGCGTATATTTCCTTATCTGTTATCAGAAGACAGGTCTCACAATGGGCCTTACTTCCTCTATGGGTGTAGCGGTGTCTGCTTTGAGCGCATTTATGTTCTCTGTAATCTGCAGAGCTCCTCTGTCTGATAACACACTTTCCATGATGCTTCTCGGAGTAGTTCTTTCTTACTGCACATCTGCAGTTTTCTTCAGAAGCTTCGGAAAAGACAGACCCAGAGGTAAAAAGCAGGATACAACTGAAGTTTATGAGACAGCAGCAAATAAGGCTTTTGTTCCTATGCTTATTGTAAGCCTTGTGATTGCTCTTATTGCGGTAGCAGCATTTGCAGTAGCTCTCATTTTCAAGAGCTCCGCACTTTGCCTCTATGTGCTTCCCGTAATTCTCACAACAGTATTTTCTGTTGTTTTCACTCTTTCCGTTGCTTGCTACCTTTACACAAAGAAAGCTTAAGTAATCAAACAAAGGATCTATCAGTCGGGCGGTTAATCCGCCCGATTTTGCCTTTAAAATTCAAGGAGGAAGTCGTTTGGAACTTCTCAGTATCAAGAATCTCAAGCTGGGCTATGACGGCAAAATAGTTGTCAAAGACCTGAGTTTTACCGTAAATGAGGGAGACTATCTCTGCATTGTGGGCGAAAACGGCTCAGGCAAGACCACCCTTATCAAGGGAATACTTGGTCTTGTCGGCAAATATGACGGTGAGATATGCTACAAGGGTTCACTTAAGAAGAACCACATAGGTTATCTCTCTCAGCAAACCAAATACAGCAAAGATGTGCCTGCCTCCGTAAAAGAGGTTGTGCTCTCAGGCTTTCTCAATCGTAAATCCCTGAGGTTTACTTATACAAAAAGCGAAAGGGAAGAGGCAGCTGTCATTATGGAGAAGGTGGGCATCAGCGACTTGTCCGCAAGAAGCTTTTCTTCTCTTTCCGGAGGTCAGCAGCAAAGAGTTCTCCTTGCAAGAGCCCTTTGTGCCACTAAGAAGCTTTTACTTCTTGATGAGCCCACATCCGCTCTTGACCCCTTGGTAACTCAGGATTTTTACGATATAGTCAGGAACCTCAACAAAGAGGGAATTGCTGTAATTATGGTTTCCCACGATGTAAGCACAGCTGTCAGAAGTGCAAGTCACATTCTTCATTTAGGTGGAGATGAGCACTTTTTCGGCACCACGCACAGCTATATGCATTCCGAAATGGGTAAGAAGCTCTTAATTTCCGATTGTCCCTGTGATGTTTGCGCTCACAAGGGGAAAGGCGGTGAGAAGTGATGATGGAGATGTTTAATTACAGCTTTATGGTCAACGCTCTGATTGTGGGTATACTCATATCTGTCTGCTGTGCGCTTCTCGGTACAGTTCTTGTGCTCAAGCGCTTTTCCATGATCGGAGACGGACTTTCTCACGTGGGCTTCGGTGCCTTATCCGTAGGAGCAGCGCTCAGCTTTAGTACACCTGTTTATTTTGCTATTCCCGTTGTTATGCTATGCGCATATTTACTTCTCCGCATTACGGAAAACGGAAAGATAAACGCCGATGCCGCAATAGCCGTTATCAGCAGCTCAGCCCTTGCTGTCGGTGTTTTTGTAGCAAGCGTGAACGGTACAAATATCAACATTCAGCAGTATATGTTCGGCTCTATTCTGGCTGTGGGAAAAACCGATCTTGTGTTGAGTGTAGTGCTTTTTGCGGTTGTTTCTCTGCTTTTCACTCTATTTTATCACAAGATTTTTGCCATTACTTTTGATGAAAGTTTTTCAAAGGCAACCGGAATTCACACCAAGCTTTTCAATACAGTGATTTCTGTGCTTACAGCAGTAACGGTTGTTGTGGGAATGAGAATGCTTGGAACTCTTCTGATTTCAGCCATGATTATTTTCCCGGTGCTTACTTCAATGAAGGTTTCAGGTAGATTTCTTCCTCTTATTTTGACCGCCGTCATCATTGCGGTAATCAGCACCGTAAGCGGACTCTGGCTCTCTTTTACAGTAGAAAACATCCCCGTGGGAGCTACGATCGTCATCGTGAATCTTTGCATTTTTCTGCTGTTTTCCCTTTATAAATTTATCAGAAAAGCCTTTCAGAAACGATAACTAAGGCTAAAATTTTAAGCGACCTTCCAAAGAGAGGGTCGCTTTTTATATTATATTTTCTGCCAGAGGTTTCTCACTTTCGAAGAGAGTCTGAAGCTGTCTTCTTGCTTTCTCACAGACAAGAAGAGCCTCTTTTTCGTTGTCATATTCAATGTATTTCCTGATACTTACAAAGCTGTCGCCCACATTGTCAACATAGTCGTGATAGAGAAGCATATTCATTTTCTTTGAATTCTCCTTCCAGCTGTCATCGCATTTTTGAGAGATATCAAGGGCGGTTTCATAGTCGCCGTTTTCAAGTGCAGT
>JAZSME010000142.1:0-6386 GCA_045535715.1 Ruminococcus sp.
CCAAAGCCGCAATCCTTAACCATATCGGAAATGTTCTGAATCTCCATACCGTAGAGGATATCGGGCTTATCTGAGCCGAAGCGTTCCATAGCCTCTTTGTAGCTCATTCTCTCGAAGGGGGTCTCAAGCTCAACGCCCAGAACGTCCTTCCAGATTCTCTTCATAAGTCCCTCGTTGATCTCAAGGATATCCTCAACGTCCACGAAGGAAAGCTCCATATCGATCTGTGTGAACTCGGGCTGACGGTCAGCTCTCAGATCCTCGTCTCTGAAGCAACGGGCCAGCTGGATATAGCGGTCAAAGCCTGAGAGCATGAGAAGCTGCTTGTAAATCTGAGGGGACTGGGGAAGAGCGTAGAAACAGCCCTTGTGGATTCTTGAAGGGATGAGGTAGTCTCTTGCGCCTTCGGGAGTGGATTTCATCATCATGGGAGTTTCAATTTCAACGAAGCCGTTCTCGTAGAAATAGTCACGAGCGCTCTTCGAGATTTCGCTTCTCATCATGATGTTCTTCTGAAGAGGTCTTCTTCGAAGGTCAAGGTATCTGTATCGGAGTCTCAGCTCCTCGTTGGTGTTAAGGTCATCAACAATTTCAAAGGGAGTGGTCTCAGCTTTTGAGAGAATTCTCAGGTCTGTGACGAAAAGCTCGATGTCGCCTGTGGGAATCTCCTTGTTCTTTGAGCTTCTCTCTCTGACTTCGCCCACTGCACAGACTACATCCTCGCTGCGAAGAGACTGTGCCTTTTCGAAAATATCTCTTGCGGTGGAATCGTCAAAAGCAAGCTGCATAATACCTGTGCGGTCACGAAGGTCAGCAAAGACCAGCTGACCTAAGTCGCGCTGTCTCTGTACCCAACCGCAGAGGGTAACGATTTCTCCGATGTTTCCTGTTCTCAGGTCACCGCAGTAATTTGTTCTTTTAAGTCCGGTCATAAATTCTGCCATAATATATTTCTCCTTTTGAAGGGTTTGTGTGAATGTAAATGAAGGGTCAGTTGAGGTCGGGAAGGAACATTCCCATCTCGTCATTTATGGAAATTGCGGCGAACTCTGAGCTGAAGTTCTCGCCGAGAGTGATCTCAAATTCCTTTCCGGTTTCCATATTTTTCATGGTAGCCTTACCGCATTCAATTTCGTTGTCGCCGAGCACAATGGAGTAGCGGGCTGCTATCTTGTTTGCGTATTTCATCTGAGCCTTGAGACCTCTGCCTACAACATCGGTGTGAGCCACAAGTCCTGTTTTTCTGATTTCGTTTGTAAGGGAGAGGGCTTTTGCCTTTGCTTTGTCGCCCATAGAAGCGATGTACAGCATACACTCACTACTGTCATCTGTGATGGGGGCTTCCTTGTCGAGCACCATCATAAGTCTCTCAAGACCGATGGCAAAGCCCAGCGCAGGGGTGGGGTTGCCGCCGAGAGTTTCGATAAGGCCGTTGTATCTTCCGCCGCCGCAGACGGTGCTCTGTGCGCCGATGCTGTCGGAGATGAACTCAAACACCGTGTTGGTGTAGTAGTCAAGACCGCGGACAATGGTGGGGTTAACGGTGAAACTGATGCCTGCTTCGGTGAGGTAAGCCTGTACATTTTCGAAATGCTCCTCGCAAGCGTCACAGAGAAACTCCGTAATTTTGGGAGCATCCTTTGCGATGTCCTTGCAGATGGGACTCTTGCAGTCGAGGATTCTCATGGGGTTCTTCTCAAGACGGGAGAGGCAGGTGCCGCAGAGAGTCTCTGTGTGTGCCTCAAAATACTCCTTGAGGGCCTTGTGGTAATTCTTTCTGCATTCGGGACAACCGATGGAGTTTATCTCCAGTCGGAGGTTCATAAGACCTAGTCTCTGGAAAATGGAGCTTGCAGCGCAGATGAGCTCTGCGTCAGAGAGGGGATCATTTGTGCCGAAGACCTCCATACCAAACTGTCTGAACTCACGCTGACGACCTGCCTGAGGCTTTTCATAGCGGTAGCAGGTGGTGAAGTAGTTGAGCTTTACGGGAAGAGCCTCGTTAAAGAGGCCGTGCTCAAGGAAAGCTCTTGCGGCACCTGCGGTGCCCTCGGGACGAAGAGTCAGTGACTCGCCACCCTTTGTTTCGAAGGTGTACATTTCCTTCTGCACAACGTCGGTGCCTTCGCCCACGCCTCTTGCAAAGAGCTTTGTCTGCTCAAAAACGGGAGTGCGTATTTCGGAGAAGCCGAAAACCCTGGCCTCCTCCGCGAGAACCTTTTCAAGGCGCTGCCATTTATAGCTTTGTGAGGGGAGGATGTCCTCCGTACCCTTAATCTTCTTTATTAAAACTGCCAAATTTACCATCCTTTCGGCTTCAGAGCCTGAAACCTGATACTTATACATTATAAGTATATCACAAAACAATTTGCATTCCAATAGTTAAGAGGCGGATTTTTTAAGAGTTTTTCAAGTTTTTCTCAGAAAACGGCAAAAGAAAAGGCTTTCTCAGCAAGGAGAAAGCCGAATGTGCAAGTGTGTTATTGTTTGAAAAGTTTTTCTCGGAGTCCGGACTTTGAAAAAAGGGTAATAAGAAAAACTCCGCCCAGAAGTCCGCAAAGGCCCTGAAAGGCGTTGGGAAGCACGGCGGCAGCGGCGCCCATACCAAAGCCGAGGATAAAAGCTTCGAAGAAAAAGTAACCTCCGACCATAAGCACTTCGCCCGAAACAGCGGAAAGGGCAACCATAGCGTATTTTGCAGGGGTTGATTTTTTTGAGAGTTTATCAAAGGCTTTGAGCAAAATGCAGAACAGGAGTGCCATTAAAGCCTTGATTACAAAAGTTGCGATGGCGTACTGGGGGTAGCCTGAAAGGATATCTGCAAGGGCTGAGCCCAGTCCTGCGGAAAGCGCACCCCACAGAGGACCTAAGAACCAACCGCTGAGAATTACTGCGGTATCTCCTAAATTCACAAAGCCTCCCGTTGCGGGAACAGGGATACGTATGAGCATTGTCATCACACAGCAAAGGGATGCCATTAGTGCAGAAAGCACCAGCTTTACGGTGGGGGAATTATTCTTTCTTTTTGACATAAATATCATCTCGCTTTTATTTTTTTTTGCAATTATACATCCGAGGAAAAACTTTGTCAATAAAAAAATAAAAGAGCAGGATGCCTGCTCTTTTAAGATTTATCAGAATGTAAAGCTTCCGGCAACCTCGGGGTCGGGAGTGTCGGTGTCCCCCTCTGCGTCGATATCATTTTCTGAGGGGTCCTCGTCGGACTCTGAAACAGTTGTTACGGAAACCGCCTTTATCTCGATGACTTCGGTGTCGTTTGAATCCTCGAGACTCTGGAGCAGATCGGTGATTTTCTCCATGGTCCTTTCAGCTGAATCCTGAGTTTCTTCGTCGGATTTCAGCTCCTTCTCAAGCACCTCAAGGAAGTCGGATTCGTCTGATGTCAGATTGCCTTTTTTCAGGATAATCTTCCCTTTGATGTCGCCGGTTTTTTCCTTTGCTTTGCCTGCGACGTTTTTTGCAAAATCTACTGTGCCGTCCTTTGCCTTCTTGAATTTGTTGCCCAGATCGGTCTTGAGTGCGTCAGCTTTCTCACGCTGACTGTACTGGGCCTCAAGCTCAGTGCACTTTTCCTTGGCTCTCTCGATTCGGTCCTTAAGGTGGCTTATAAGTCCCGAAAGCACCTCTGCTCTCTCCTTGCACTCATCAAGACGATTGTCATAATAAAGTTTTCCCAGCTCAGCGTAGGCATTTCTCAGCCTTTCCTTGTCGGAATCCATAATACTCTGAAGCTGAGTTATCTTGCGCTTTACCTTGCCTTTTTCCACCAGCTCTTTGGCAACATCCGCAAAGCGGGAGGTAAGGCCTGTATCTTTTGATTTGCTCATAGAGGAAACTCCTTTTATGATGAATTTGTTTTTGCTTATAGGTATATTATGGCATTATTGAGATGCAAAATCAATAAATTTTTCAAAAAATGCTTGTCTAAATAATGCCCTATGATATAATATGATTGTATTTTATGATTTATTATGGTTATGCAGAAAGAAACGAGGAGAATTCAGAATGGCAAATGTAGTTGTCAAAAAAATTCCCTGCCCCAAGTGCAGCGAATCTACGGAGGCAAAGCTCTATATGAGCATCAACGCCACCAATGAGCCCACACTCAGAGGAGATGTGCTTGACGAAAAGCTTTTCAAGTTCAGATGTACAGCCTGCGGATATGAAGCAAGGCTTACTTACCCTGTGCTTTACAATGATATGAAGAACCGATTTATGGTTTACCTTATTCCCGAGGTTGACCGCTTTCAGCTTGAGGACGTGGAGCTTGAGCAGAAGTACGAGAGGCTTGTAGGCGTGAGAAAGCGTCTTGCTTCGGATTTCAACAGCTTCAAGGAAAAGGTGTTCATTTTCGAGTCAGCTCTCGATGATATGGCGGTGGAAATCACAAAGCTGGTAATCAGCGAAATGGTTGCGAAAAAATACGGCATCCCTCAGGTCGAGGAGGGCTACCTTTCCATGTATGACAGAGAGAAGAACACTATGGGCTTTACCTTCTTTGTGGGAAAAGCTCACGAGCCCTATGTTCAGTCTGCTCGTCTTGAGATCTACGGAAAAGCGGTATCCATCGTAAGCGAGATGGCAATAAAGGACAGAAAGCTCCCCGGCTTTATCAAGATAGACCGCGAGTGGGCACAGAACGTTCTTTACAGATACAAGAGAATGAAGCAGCTTGACAGGAAGGCTGAGGACTGATGACCCAGTTTGAAAGAATGATGGCAGGTCTTCCTTATCACTCTGATGATGAGACACGAGCCGTTATGATGAAGAGTCGCACTCTCCTCTTTGAGTACAATAATCTTCATCCCGAAAAATGTGAGAGGAAGCAGGAGATACTCAGAGAGCTTCTGGGAAAATACGGCGAGAGATTCTATATCGAGCCACCTTTTCATTGCGACTACGGATGTAACATCGAGCTGGGTGAGAATTTTTACTCAAACTACAACCTCACCATTCTTGATTGCGGACGTGTTAAGATAGGCGACAATGTGCTTATAGCTCCCAACGTCACCATATCTGCCGCAGGACACCCTATCCATCCCGATTCCAGAAAGAAGTATGAGTACGGAATCTCTGTTACCATCGGAAATAACGTGTGGATAGGCGCAGGAGTTATCATCAACCCCGGTGTCACCATAGGTGACGGCTCCGTTATCGGTGCAGGCTCCGTGGTCACAAAGGATATTCCCGAGAATGTGGTGGCTTTCGGTAATCCCTGCAGGGTTTACAGAGAAATTACCGAAGAGGACAGAGAGTTCTATTACAAAGATCGCAAATTTGATGTTGAAGATTATTAAATCACAGATGTAAGAAAAAAGCACCTGACTTTTGTCGGGTGCTTCTTTATTTGAGAATGTTTTTTGTGTTTTCTATATCTTTTTCTATCTGAATTTTAAGCTCCTCGAGGGAAGAGAATTTCTGCTCGGGTCTTAGAAAATCTATAAGCTCTACCGTGGCGGATTCTTCGTAAAAATCCCCCGAAACATCAAGGAGATAGGCTTCAACCGTAGGGGTGTCGCTTCCGACTGTGGGCTTGAGTCCGATGTTTGTCACGGCGTCAAAGGTTCTGTCTCCTAGTGTCACCTTTGAAGCGTACACTCCGAAGCGGGGCAGGAGCTTATGGGGTGAAACCTTTATGTTGAGGGTGGGGGTGTCGATGGTTCTGCCGAGAGCGTTGCCGTGGATCACCTTGCCCGAGAGAGAATAGTTTCTCAGAAGCAGTGCATTTGCTCTTTTAATCTCTCCTTCTTTCAGGAGATTTCTGATGAGGGTTGAGGATAAAACGCCTTCCTCTGTTGCGATCTCATCGAGGACAAAGAGCTTCGCATCCTTTTCCTCAAGGAGGGTGCGAAGGGTTTTTGTGTCTGCCTCGGCGCCCTTTGCAAAGCGGTAGTTATAGCCGCAGAATACAGTCTTTGTTTGAAGTTTATCTATAAGGACATCCTGTACAAATTCCTCGGCGGACATATTCCGAAGATCCTCGAATGATGCGCTTACATAGAGCTCGATACCGCTTTCTGCAATAAGGCTTATTCGCTCCTCTTTTGTGGTGAGAAGTCCCGAGGTTCCCTTCCGGGGAATGGAGTCAAAGGTGAAAACGCAGGGAGTAAGACCCGAGCTGCTTTCTTTTGCTGCGGCTTCAAGTATCTTTTTGTGAGCAGGATGCACTCCGTCAAAAAAGCCGAGAGCCACCGCACAGGGGGTTCCTGTGTTTGCGGGAAACTCAAGAATTTTCATGCCTTTTCCTCCTTTCTTTCAGATGCTTGCTTCGTGGTTGAGTGTGGGGTTGGTATAGTGACTTAAAAAGGCTTCTCGAAAGAGAAGCCTTTTGTGTTTAAGATTAGCAGTAATTCAAATTTTGATTT
>JAZSME010000028.1:0-13246 GCA_045535715.1 Ruminococcus sp.
CTATGTATTGTTTTTTCTGTATTGTTTACTCTTTACCGCGAAATGATAAACCCTTTACCTTCTGCTGACAAAAGTACCGCCACAGATGTTACTCTGCGGCGGATACTCTTATCGGATTTTACATTTCCGTATTCTCATCGACTATGCCTGCAAGCTTGAGTGCCAGCTCAAATCCGTGGGAGAAGTTTGCTATCTCCACCAGATGTATCAGCTCGTCCATGTATGCCTCACACATATCGTAGAGTTCCTGCTGCTCCTCATTAAGAGCATTCTCCAGAGCCGTCAGATTTGCATCAAGTATTCCGTAGGTTTCCTTCAGTTCTTCCTTGTACCACTCGCCTGTGGTTGTTGCGTAGAACAGCCTTTCAATTAATGTCATTTTCATTCCACCTCACATATTCTGCATAAGAAGAGGGTGACTCGTCATCAATAAGTCCTGATACCGAGTCACCCTCTGTTTTCATTTTGTCTGCCACCATAAGTGCATGCTTCACTATAAGCAGGTCAATCCATGTCCGCTCGTCATACTCAGGATGACGACCGTCACGCATATATTCCTCCACCGCCGCACTTATCACGCTGTACTTACCTCCGCTGTAGATTTGCTCTATTGACATCTGTGCCATCTCAGCACCTCCTTCAACACAACAAATACCACAACGAACTCCATAAGTCCAGAAGAATATTTAATTTTTATGCCACCAATGCATTTGAGTTTACCTGATCAATAATTCTCTTGATTCCCATCCAGACCGAAATATCTGTAAACACCTCGACGATGCTTCCTCTGTCTGTGAAGGGAGCTTCCTGAAGCACTGACAAGTCCTTCATCATGCCATTATGGACAATATACTCAACAATTTGGTTAACAAAGTAAATCTGTCTTGCGTCAAGGCTTGTATCGTTGAGATACTCAGCAAAAGCTGTCTTTGCAGCATTCATATCAAGGCCAACGATTTCACGGACAAATTCACCGAGAGGTTTCTGTCCGTACTGAGCTTCGTAGTCCTGCTTTGTGCCAACCTCGCTCCAAAGAATTTGTTCAAGTGCTTTTATATCCTCAGAAGTCAATGGGATGTTAGACCTGAGCTTTGCTATTACAATGTTATCCTGATGCTGACGAACATAAAACTCTGCCTTTGCTTTGTAGTCTTTCAGGTCATCATTTTCAAGTTCAGATTCCTTCCACTCAATGGAAAGTATCTGATCATCAAAGTTGGTTTCGTATGTATATCTTTCATTTATGATATACTTCATAAGATTTCTGAGTTTTTCTCTGATATGCTCAAACTCATTGATACCAGCGTTGTCCACATAATCTGTATGCAGAATCTTATCAATAAGCGGTGCCTGCACCATAATCTCGGGGATATTGGCAACACTTGCAACTGCTGATACCTTCTTAAAAAGGTCGCTTCTGGCTTTGGTATACTTTTTGCCGATAAGATACGCAAGCTCTATGCCGTACATCAACGCATCGAATCTCAATGCCTTTGCATCGTCATCATCAGGGTTGATAAGATGGCTCAGCTCCTCTTTCATAAAGAGGGTGTCCTCGTATGTAAGAGTTGTATAATTATCGGGATTAGAGTACAGCTCCACAAACTTCAGATGCTGACGGACGGCAAAATTTTCTTTGTTAAGCTCTCTTACTTTTCTCACCATATCTTCAACCAAGGATTTTCTGAATTCAATCAGATCCTCGGTCTGATACTCCAGATCCTGAAGCTTGAAAGCAATCTGTGCTTTAAGGTTGAATATAGCGCCCTGCAAGGCTACCTGATTGGCAGATTTGCTTTTGCCACCCATACGGAAGAACTCAAAGTTTCCGCAAAAGTCAAAGATATAGAAAAGCTTCTTATCCTCGCCGTCAAGAAGTTCAGGGCAAAGTCTTGTACCTCTGCCTATCATCTGCCAGAACTTTGCTTTGCTCATAACCTTCTTGAAGAACACAAGGTTCAGCACCTCGGGCACATCAATACCTGTGTCAAGCATATCAACAGAGATAGCAATCTGCGGAAGCTTCTTGGGGTCAGAGAACTCGTCAATTGCACTCTGAGCATAGTTTGTATAGTTATCAATAACCATGGCATAGCCTTTGAGGTGAGGATACTCCTTATTGAACACCTCAAAGATTTTCTCTGCATGGCGGTGGTTCTTTGCAAAAATAATAGTCTTGCCTATCTTGTTGCCGTAGTCGATGTGAATACCGTTTGTCATAAGAACATTCAGCACTTCTCTTATGGTATCCTCGTTAAAAATCCACTCGTTAAGAGCCGATGAGCCGATTCTCTCAGGCACTTCGCCATCCTCGGCAAAGGTTGCTTCATAGGCTGCTTTATCCTCGTCGGAAAGATCATCATACACAATGCCTTCTTCAATAAACTTAAGCTTGGTTTCAACAGACATAAAGTCCACAAGATAACCATCCTTTACCGCCTGAGCAAGCTCATAGCCATAGGTCGGCACACCATTCTGAAGCTCAAAAACATCATAGGTGTTCTTGTCGATTTCGTCCTTGGGAGTAGCGGTAAGTCCTACCAAAGGTGCATCGAAGTAATTGAAAATCTCTCTGTATTTGTTGTAAATGGAACGGTGAGCCTCGTCACAGATAACAAGGTCAAAGTGACCGCAGGTGTATAGCTTGCCGTCCTCATCCTTGACAGAATCAATGCAGTTCATCATTGTCTGATATGTAGAGAACACGCAGTGAGCATTGTAGTTCTCTTTGTCCTCACAGAGGTTTGTAACAGACAAATCGGGCAGTAAGTTTACAAAGCTTCGTTTTGCCTGAGTAACAAGGGAAGTTCTGTCTGCAAGGAAGAGAATATTCTTAACCCAGCCGTGTTGCAGTAGCACATCGCAAAGGGCAATTACAGTTCTTGTTTTGCCCGAACCTGTTGCCATAACAAGCAGAGCCTTTCTGCGGTTTTTCACACCAAAGCTTTCGCAAACCGCCTTGATAGCACCTTCCTGATAATATCTGCCTGCGATGTTTTTATCCACATTCACATTCTTAAGGCTTGTACGCATAGTCTGCAGATTAAAGAGCTTCTCAAGGTCCCTCTTTGAATAAATGCAGGCACACTTACGCTCGGGATATAGATTATCTGTGATACGGGTGTCAAAGCCGTTGGTAAGGAAAATCACAGGTCTGCGTTTAAATTTCTGCTCAAGCAAATCTGCATAAAGTTTTGCCTGGTGACGGCCGATAGCAACATCCTTGCAAGTTTTCTTTGCTTCTATAACCGCCAAGGGCTTGCCGTCATCACCGAAAAGCACATAGTCGGCAAAGCCAAGCTCGGACTTGTTGGGCATTCCGGGGAGCTCGTACTCGTTAATCCAATCCTTGCCCTCAACCCAGCCTGCATCTATGAGCATTGTATCGATATAAAGTTTACGGGTTTCAAACTCTGAAATATCAAGAGGCTTGGGAACATAGGTCTGCTGTTGAGCCTCACGGCGGGCAGTCAGCTCCTCACGGAGAGTTTTGTTCTCCTCCATAAGCTGTTGAAGGTTAATCTCCACAGCGTTATCCAGGAGGGTTTCATCGTGTTTATCAATAAGCGTCGGGTCAAACTGACTCTCGGTATATTCATCGGCATAGCAGTAGGCTACAAAGTCAAGGAATATGTAAAGATTCTCAAGGCAATGGGTAGCTTCCTCTATGGTGATTTTCTTGCTTTTGTGAGCAGTTCTGTTGCCGAGAATACGGATAACCTTCATACGCTCGAAGATGTCAACGCCTACAATCTCACGGAAAGCCTCATCATTGATAAGAGCCGCCAACTTGTCATCCCAAGGCATGGTAAGGGAGCTGTCAACAGAATACATCCACTTAACAGCAAACTCCATTGCCCTGCGGCAGTTGAACACACAGGAGGCAGGGTCAATATGCAGAACCTTCTCGGCAGTAATAGCAACATCAGCGAAACTCGCAAACTGCCTGTCCCTTTTCAAAAAATCAAAGTTGGTCATTTTCATAATCTAACCCTCATTCAAAATTACTCTATGGTGAATACTTCCTTTTCAGATATTGATAGTTCACCGATTCTACCTATTAGATGCTCATTTGTTTTATAGTCTATTTCAGCATACAACTCTTCTCCTGGTTGCATATTAACTACATAATTGCAAATAGTATTAAACGCTCGTATTCTCCACAAATACTTATCAACCACAGGTGACCCTTTGTATTTTCTTATTTGTTGCACTAATTCGTTTCGCATTTTTTTGAATTGATTTATAAGCTGATCATCAATGTCTTTCGGATAAACATTTTTATCAGATGCGATTGATATTATTTCATCAAAAACCATAGCATAAAGATTTAAGCATGTATATCCATCGATATCCTGGAAGAAGAAAATATCATCTTTGTCTACTTCTATTGAATCACTCAGGACAATTCTTGAATAAACAGCTTTGTTTTCTAGTTTATACCCCTCAACAACCGCAGGCCCAAATGTAGAACCATCTTTGTGATAATATTTACCACAAACGATACTTCCTCTAAATAATAAACCTAAAGAATCTTTTAAATATGACTCTGCAAGATAAATAGGCACTATTAATTTATCTAACTTTTCAGATGTGATTATGATTGTATCAGAGAAAAATGACACTTGAACGTTAAGATCTGGAGAGGTATTAAAAAGATGTGATAATTTTTTTACAAATTCAAACAAATTTGTTGTTGCCTCTCCATTATTCTCATTTTCTACAAATTTGCTAAATCCTAAAATATCTAAAAAAGCTAAATATCCTTCAGTGTATTTCATACTAAGTTCACCTTATCCGAAGTATTCTTGCATTAGGGATTTTTTGAGAGTTTCGAGTTTTTCGAGGCTCTCTTTGATTTCTAATTTTAGTTTGTCGGTCTGTTCGACGAAGGTTGTGTATTCGTTTTGGAGTTCGATAGGAGGTATAATATACTCCAATGTTTCCAAAGGTTTCTGTGTAATTTTCGGTTGTCCAGAAAAATCTGCATACTGATAAAATTCCATCATTCTCATAAGTTCAGTTAAGAACTCCAATGTATATACCGTTGTCTTTTGTTCTTTGATGTAGATAGCATTATCAGTGATCCAAGCAGGTGTCGTAACCGCATGTATATTGCCACATTGAGCACCAACTCTACCAATGATGACGGTAGGAAAGTCTACAAGAGATTTGTCAGTATACCAAGCAATTCCGTTTCCCCCATACACGGGAATACCACTTGCAAATCTTTTCTCTTCAGCTAAAAACTTACCCGAAGAGAACTTGAACAGTTCACTGCCTTTTTTGCGTACAAAGCCCTTGTCGTTAATTCTGTAATCACCAAACATCTCGATAAACCGAGATTTGACGAGTTCATCCAAATTTTTAAGTTGTTGCTTTCGCAAATGTAATTGATTATCAATACAAATAAATTTTTCAGATATTTTAGTCTGTTCCTCAATGGGAGGTAAAGGTATTTCTACATTCTCTACGATAGATTTGGAAAGTTCCTTAAAAGTTGCACCACGACCAAGAGAGTTCAAGAACTCTGTCTTGCTTCTTAAAAAAAAGAATAAATATTTGTTGAGTATTCTATCTGAACAAATCAAATTTTTAAAGCCTTGATTGCAACACATCTCACTTCCTGCAATAGCAGTTTTTCCAATAGGTGCTCTGGAAGAAAGAATAACTGTACCTTCGGGCATATAGGATAACCCTGTCTTAGTTCGTCCTAATTCACTAATGTGTTTGACAGTATCATAGACATAATAACTATCACCATCCAATTCTGCAGGAGTTATCCACTTAACATTACCATTCCAATATTCATCAACACTTGTCTTCGGTGTAGAACCAGATACGACTGTACAAACATCACCTAATTTTACTAAATCAACCATACCATTACCTCTTACACTCCGAGCAAGGAATTGAGTTCGTCCATTCCTTCGGAAATCTTCATCTGTAATTCATGCAGGTCTGCCATAATTTCCTGTGTTGAGGGGTACTCTACGGGTATGTACTCTACCTTTTTGTATTTATTTATTGAGAGGTCATAGTCGTTGTCTACAATCTCCTGACGAGGTACGAAGAAGGATTTTGCTGTTCGGGGATTCTCAGCTTCGTTGTATTCAGGGGTTTCCACCTCATCCGTCTTTGCCGCTGGCAAATCCACCTTCCCCTCAAGGGGAAGGCTCTGTATGGATCTGAATCTTGCAATAATATCGGGGATATCGTTGTCGCTTATGGCAGTTCTCTTATCGTCAAGGCTGAAGCCGTCTGCCTGCATATCGTAGAACCACACATTATCAGTACCGCCGTGGCCTGTTTTGGTGAAGATAAGTATACCTGTGGAAACTCCTGCATAGGGCTTGAAAACTCCCGAGGGCATAGAGATAACAGCCTCCAGACGGTTGCCGTCTACAAGCTCTTTGCGGATATCCTTATGTGCTTTTGATGAGCCGAACAGAACTCCGTCAGGTACAATACAAGCACATCTTCCGCCAACTTTAAGCATACGGAGAAAAAGTGCAAGGAAAAGCAATTCTGTCTTTTTGGTTTTGCATACCTTTAAAAGGTCGGCTGAAACAGTATCATAATCAAGGCTTCCCTTAAAGGGAGGGTTAGCGAGGATTAGGCTATACTTGCCTTTGTCGGGGTTCTGATCAGAGAGGCTGTCACGATACTCGATAAAGGGACTATCCACTCCGTGTGTCATCATATTCATAGCACCGATTCTGAGCATTGTTCTGTCCATATCGTAGCCGAAGAACATGTGATTCATATAGTGGTCTTTCTTATCTTTATTGAAGAAGATTTCTTCCTTGTAATTCTCCTTGAGATATTCGCCTGCCGATACCAGAAAGCCTGATGTACCGCAAGCAGGGTCGCAGATAACATCATCAGGCTGAGGATTCATAAGCTCAACCATCATACGGATAATATGGCGAGGTGTACGGAACTGTCCGTTAAGTCCTGACTGAGCGATTTTGTTGAGGAGATACTCGTATGTATCACCCCTTACATCCTTGTCATCTTCCTTTGACATAAGGGTGTAAATCTCGTCAAGGCCATCTACTACCTTTGAGAGAAGCAGAGGTGTGGGAAGCTTAAAGATAGCATCACCCATATATTTTGAGTAGGCACTGTTCTTGTTGCCGTCAAGGTTCTTGATAAACGGGAACACAAGCTCCTGCACAACAGAGTACATCTGTCCTGCAGGGTAGTCGTGAAACACCGACCATTTAAGCTGTTTGCCTGATACTTTACGCTCGCCGATAGTTACCTCATCTGCGAAAATGCTCTCGTAAGGCAGACCAAGCATTGCACTCTCCTTGGCTCTTAAATTATCGGTATCGTCAAGGTCGCGGATAAACATAAGGTAGGTTATCTGCTCAATAACATCAAGGGGATTTACAAGTCCGCCTGCTGCAAACACATCCCATAAACTATCTATTTTATTCTTAAGTTCACCTGTAATCATTCTTCTCTCTCCCAATTATACATATATGATGTGTAACGTCCGCCACCGATTTTGATGATTTCTTCTGATTTCAGAAGTTCTGCAAGAGTTCGCTGAATTGTCATCTGACTTATATCGGGGCATTTTTGCATTATCTCTGTTTTTGTAATTTTACCAAGGGTAGTCTTAATAACCTCTCGGATACGTTCTGACTTTGTCATACCGCTTGTTGTAAGGACTGTAACACGATTTGCAAAATCTCTGTAAGCCGCAAGGATAACACCAAGGGTATAGCGGACAAAGGGTTTGTAATCATTGATACCTTCGTGCCAATTATAAGAACTTCTCTGCAAAGTATCATAATAGGTTTCTTTTGTTTCTTCTATAAGTTTTTCGATACTGATATACTTTCCTATAATGTAGCCTGAACGATACAAAAGAAGAAGGGTCAGCAGCCTGCTCATTCGTCCGTTACCATCATTAAAAGGATGTATGCACAGAAAATCCAGCACAAACATCGGTATCGCAAGCAAAGGGTCAACTTCTTCAATATTCACCGCTTCATCATAAGCTTTGCATATCTGCTCTATAGCCTCCGCTGTCTGCCAAGCAGGTACAGGTGTAAATCTCACAAAACGATTACCTTCACTGTCTTCTTCAGCTATAACATTGTCAGACACCTTGTATCTGCCACCTGCAGTCTTTCCGCTGAATTTATAAAGGTCACCATGAAGCTGAAGAATAATAGACGGCTTTGCCGGTATATATTCATAGCTTTCGTGAATAGTTGCAAGCACATCGCGATAGCCTGCAATTTCCTCCTCAGCTCTGGTCTGAGGAATTGCTTTATCTGATACAAGCCTTCTTAAACGCTCGTCGGATGTATAAATACCTTCTATTTTATTTGATGCTTCTGTACTCTGGATTTTTGCAATTTCTAAAAGAGACGTTAGCACATCACTTTTTGCTTCTATAAACAGATTCTGCTCACCTTTATACTCGTGAATCTGCGAAAGCATTGTTACAATCTCAGGCTCCAAAAGTGTTTTCCAATTCTCTTTGTAATCATATACTCTTGGCATTTCATCTTTCTCCTTGTGATACTTACAATACCACTT
The DNA here is from genome assembly GCA_045535715.1 of Ruminococcus sp. Classification (GTDB taxonomy): domain Bacteria; phylum Bacillota; class Clostridia; order Oscillospirales; family Acutalibacteraceae; genus Ruminococcoides. Next base: position 8,563 of record JAZSME010000028.1, read on the forward strand.
ATAATTCTACATTTTCATCATATTACTATTTTATTCATTTGTCAAGTCAATTTAATCATTTATACAGTTTTGACTAAATTGAATTTGTTTTTGTGTAATTAATATTTCTTAATTTTCTTAAAATAAACAAAAGGTGCCGACTCAGAAAAAAATCGGCACCTTAGATTTTGTATATTCACTTGTCAACCTGTTCCACTTATATCAAAACACCATTGCAATGGTCGATTTCGTGTTGGATTATCTGGGCAGTCCAGCCTGTGAAGGTTTTGATTCGGGTTTCGAATTTCTCGGTCTGCCACTGCACTTTTATGGACTGATAACGTTTACACTTACGAGGACCGCCAAGGAGCGAAAGACAGCTTTCTTCGGCGTCATAAGGACCTGATTTTTTGATAATCTCAGGGTTGAACATCACCATATATTTACCCTCGTTATCAAAGGCAATTATACGCTTTCTGACACCAATCATATTAGCTGCCATACCTACACAGGAATCTTTGTGAGCAGTTAATGTATCAAGCAAATCCTGTGCAGTCTGCAAGTCTTCTATTGTTGCAACTTCTGACTTTCCACCAAGGAAAATCGGGTCGTGCATAAGTTCTTTAATCATTGTATTCTCCTATTGATTATGAAAATTAAGTTCTATAGACATTATATTACACATTTAGCGCAGATACAAATAAAACTTACATTAACTTCATCAAATCACCACAACAGTTACCTTGCACCCTTTTGCATATTCAATAGTGTTTTGTGTTCCGCCCTTTGCGCCGTTATAGACAGCAATAACTTTTGTGCTGTGGTTAACCATCCACTCGTTACGTTTTTGAAAACAATCGGGAGCGTAACGCTTTGAAACACATCTTACAAAATCCGCCTGAGAAAGAATCTGCCTGTATCTTTTCTGCCAGTCAGAACTCCACCTTTCTTCAAATTCATTGTATGGTAAGGCACAGATAAGCTTGATCTCATATCCTTCTGATCTCATCTGCAAAACTATCTCCGCTGCCCAGATATCAGAACCTCGCGCCATACCTGATATAAACACTCTGTACCCCTCATCGATCGAGCGTAAGATTTCTTGTCTGAGTCTATCTTTAATATACTCTTCTGATTCAATTAGCTTCTCCGGTCGGTGACCGGTAAAACACACTCTTCGTTTTCTTTTCTCCGCCTCATCCACTACAAAACACATCCTAATTAGAAAGCAATTACATTCTAACATAGATGTATTTGCGTTACAACTCGAATGTATATTCACACTCATCTTGGATGTAAAATAGTTATATGAAAGGTGAGGATTGTTATGGATACACATGCACGTTTGCAACAATTACTGCGTGAGCGCGGATGGACTGAATATAAGCTCTCAAAGAAGTGTGGCTTGTCCCAGTCCACTATCGGCAATATTTTCAGAAGAAACACCATACCCTCCATTGCAACCCTCGAGACCATCTGCAAAGGCTTTGGCATTACTCTTTCCCAATTCTTTGCAGACACAGAAATGGTTGAGCTCACTCCTGATATGAAGGAACTGTTTGACAGCTGGATAACTCTCACTCCCGAGCAAAAAACAGCAGCACTTCAGATGCTCAAAGCAATGAGCCACGACAACAAATAAGACGCAAAAAACGCCTGATCACTCAGGCGTTTTCATTTTTATCAATATTCTGCCGAAAGGGCAATGCTTCTTAAACTATGACAATTGACCGAAATAGCAAAGAACACGTATTTGTTTATCTTTCAAGCACTCTCACCAATAACAACTGACCATCACTTACGGATACTTTCGCAATTTCACCTTTTATTACCTCATTGCTGATGCCATACTGGTATTCACAAGTTATCTCAGCATTATCGAGAGAATACTTGGCGTTTTCTACAACAATCCCCTTGGCTTTTCCGGAAACATTGATCAATGAAAAATACGCAAACGAATCTTCAATAAATGCAGGCTCCTTTGACACTATTTCCATTTCTGAATAATCATCTATGATGACACCTTTTTTTGATAGTGAATCGAGGTACATCAAAATTGAAACATTCCCCAGCGTATGGTCGAGCCTTGCACCGATAACACCAATCAGCAAGAACTCATTAAACCCTCGTTTCAGTGCTTCTTTTACTGCAAATACTGTATCGGTGTCGTCTTTCTCACAAGGTAGCACAATAGTCTCTACATCAAGATTCGGGTTATCATACGAATCAAAATCTCCCACAATCAGATTTGGTTTTACCCCGAGGCTATCCATGTGTTTCAATCCGCTGTCACAAAAGACTATATAATCATCTTCACAAAGACAATCTCTGATATATTCGTAGTTGTTTATGTCGGCACCACCGACAACAACACATCGTTTCATTCTGCCACCTCTGAATATTTTCCTGACAAATTAAAATTATGCTTCATAGGACCTGAACCTTGTCCTAAATCCAGTTGTGCAGATAATGCACCTGAGATATAATCTTTGGCTCTTTTTACAGCTTCCTCAAGAGAAAATCCTTTTGCAAGATTTGAAGCAATTGCACTTGAAAGGGTACAACCTGTGCCGTGGGTATTTGGATTATCGATTCGTTTTCCCTCAAACCAAACTGTTTCACCATTTGAGTAAAGTAAATCGTTTGCGTCGTTTATACTATGCCCACCTTTAAGCAGAACGGCACAATGAAAGTTATCTCCAATTTGCTTTGCTACCTTAACCATATCCTCTTTACTGTTTATATCTAAGCCTGAAAGAACCTGTGCTTCTGGGATATTGGGTGTTACAAGAGTCGATAGAGGCAACAGTTCTTCACACAATGTATCTACTGCATCACTTCTCATAAGAGAAGAACCGCTTGTCGCAACCATAACAGGGTCAACAACTACATTTTTTGCATTATAGAATCGAAGTCTTTCTGCAATAACCCCTATGAGTTCGCTTGACGACACCATTCCGATTTTTACAGCATTGGGATATATATCCTCAAATACGGAATCAAGCTGTTCTTTTAAGAACTCAGGTGTTGACTCCTGAATAGTTCTGACACCCATTGTGTTTTGTGCGGTCAGTGCAGTTATGGCACTCATAGCATAAACACCGTTCATTGTCATAGTCTTGATATCCGCCTGAATCCCTGCTCCACCGCTCGAGTCAGAACCTGCAATAGTAAGAGCCGTTTTAATCTGTTCAGTAAAATCAAAGTGAGCATAATCAGATATATAATAATCAGCATTTGCTCTCATCATCACCTGATTTGTCTCAAACTTATCATACACAGCCGCTACCTTAAAGCCGTCGTTTTTTGCGGTCATAAGCGCATAAAAAGCATCCTCAAATACAACGGTATCGCTTTTATTTGTACCCATATATTCAAGAGCCGCACGATATATATGCGGTTCTTTTTTACTGTAACCGACCTCAGCAGTTGTGAAGATTTCAGAAAAACAATTTCGAACACCCAATCTTTCAAGAACTTCATCAACCAGCTTCTTATCAGTCAAAGTGGCAACGCACATTTTAACGCCCTTTGAATAAAGTTTTTGCAAAAATTCGGCAACACCCGATTTTAAACCTACTTTATTTCTATAAGTTTCTGCAACCATTTGGTTTACACCTGTCACTATTTCTTCCACGGAAAGTGTTACTTCATAATGTTTCTGATAATACTCTGCCGCCTGTTCCAACGTAAATGTAGCAAAAGTTTCACGCAAGTTTTCTTTTGGCTCTTTGCCAAGACTTTTTAAATATTCCTCACCAAAAGTCTCCCAAATGAACATTGAATCAACAAGTGTTCCATCAAAATCAAATATTGCTCCTTTTAACATAAGTTCAGTTCCTTTGCTCTTGCTTTGAGTTCTTCTGTTGCCGTTTTAGGGTCATCCGCTTTCATAATGGCAGATACAACACAGATTCCTGATATCTCAATTCCCTCAAGGATATCAATGTTGTCTTTATTAAGTCCGCCGATTGCGTTAACAGGTATAGGTACAGCACTGCAAATATCTCTGAGAGTATCAGTAGAGGTCAGCACAGTTTTAACCTTTGTTGTGGTAGGATAAACAGCACCTACACCAAGATAATCTGCACCCTGCTCAAAGGCTTCTTTTGCTTGTTCAACAGTCTTTGTTGTTGCGCCTACAATTTTGTCTTTCCCCATAAGCTTTCTTGCCAAAGTTACAGGCATATCACTCTGTCCAACATGAACACCCTCAGCGTCTATGGCAAGTGCCACATCAGCGCGATCATCGATGATAAGAGGAACATTGTATCGTTTTGTAATATTGTGTACTTTCTGAGCAAGCTCCATATACTCTCGGGTTGTTTTATCCTTTTCTCGAAGCTGTAAAAGTGTTACACCACCCTGCAACGCCTTTTCGACACGGCTTAAGAATTCCTGTTCTGTATAGTTAGAACTGTCGGTTATAAAATATAAACTTAAATCAAAACTTTTCATTTTCTTTTCCTCACACATACAGATAATCATTAAGCACAGGCTGGAGACCCTCGGATTCAATATCCTTATACATCGTATCAAGACTTCGGTTATCGTCTATTTCAAACTGCTCGTCACCCTGAACATCTTCTGTCTCTTTACCTGTGTATTTACTTTCGTGGTCACCTATACCTGTGGAAACACCTGCGGATACCTTTGTTGCGGCTATCTTTACAATGCCATTACGGAACTCGGCACTCTCACGGGA
>JAZSME010000099.1:0-2396 GCA_045535715.1 Ruminococcus sp.
TCTGCAATGCAGGGAAGGTTGTTATCAAAAGTACAACCGTCAATTATATCCTTTGCCGCCTTTGCGATATCCGCTGTGTCATCAACGATAACGGGAGGATTTCCCGCACCGGCACCTATACCTCTCTTACCCGAAGAAAGAACCGTGGTAACAACACCGGGACCGCCTGTAGCAACAATAAGGTGAATAGCCTTATGTGCAAGCATCGTTTTGGAAGTATCCATAGTGGGCTTCGTAACAGTAGTAGCTATGTTATTAGGTCCGCCTGCTTCAATAGATGCCTTATTGACAAGCTCTACAGCAAACTGAGAAACCTTAACTGCGCCGGGATGGGGATTAAATACAACTGTATTTCCTCCTGCAATCATTCCGATACTGTTACAAATAACAGTCTCACTGGGGTTTGTCGTAGGTGTGATCGCTCCTATAACACCGAAGGGACCCATTTCAATGAGGGTAAGTCCTCTGTCGCCCGACCAAACTCTCGTGGTAATATCCTCCGTACCTGGAGTCTTCTCAGCGAGAAGCTTGTGCTTAAGAATCTTGTCGCCGACATTACCCATGCCGGTCTCTTCAACACCCATGCGAGCCATAAGCTCTGCATTCTCTATTGTGAGACGTCTAATGTTAGAGATAATCTTCTCTCTGAAGTCCATCGGCATCTTCTGCATAACTTTCTGAGCTTCTGCAGCAGCTGCAATGGCATCATTCATATCGTCAAATATTCCGAGTTTCTTCTCTGTGTCGGCAAGTGTCATCTTAGCAACTACTGCCTTCACAATTTCCTGAACATCATACTCGTTCATATACTTGCGATCGCCTCCTTAAATATATTTTTTCCGTATTCAGCAAGATATGTGTCCTGCTCTTCACTGCCTCCGCTGACACCGAGGCCGCCGATAATAACACCGTTTGCCTCAAGAGGCTCTCCTCCACCGAAGATAACGATCTTTCCGTTGTTCGTAAACTGTATTCCGTAAAGCGATCCGCCGGGCTGAGCCAAGGGCTTAAGCGTCTTGGTGGACATCTTAAGAGCCACTACGGTGTAAGCCTTCTGAAAAGCAACATCGTAACTTGCTATGTAAGAATCGTCCATACAGTGTACCGCAACAGGGTTTGCGCCTCTGTTCGAAACGGCAATCACGGCTTTGACTCCGATCTCGGAAGCTTTCTTCTCAACAGCCTTGATGACTGTCTCGGCAAGCTCCAAAGTCATATTGTCAAGTGTGCGGGAGGAGGCGGACGAAAGAACAGTTTCGACTATCTTGCTTATCTGTTCTGCATCAAACTGCTTCATAAAAGCCTCCTGCCTTTTCAAAGCAACTGCTCTTATTTGCCGAGCTGTGCCATAACCTTCTTTGTGATTTCAGCGATGAGGTCGTTGTCAGCCTTGCCGGAACCGTCACACTTACCGGAACCGCTCTTGCAAGAACCACAGGAGTGGCAGCTGGGCTTACCGTCCTGATTGTTCGGGCAGAGGTTAGCGGGGTGTCTTCCGGGGAGACCGAACTGACGTCTGATCTCGTAGAGGTCCTCAACCTGCTGGGGAGTGAACTCCTTGGGTCCGCCGAGAACTCTGGACTGATAAAGAAGCTGTGCGTAGAACTCAGTGGACTCCATCTTGTAATATGCATTGATAAGAGAGTCGGAATATGTGAGTGCGCCGTGGTTCTCAAGAAGAACTGCATCGAAGTACTGAACATACTCGGAAACTGCCTCGGGAATTTCCATAGTGGAAGGTCTGCCGTACTTTGCAATCGGAACGCATCCGAGAGCGATAACAGCCTCAGGCATAATAGGCTGTGTAAGCGGGATACCTGCGATAGCAAAAGATGTAGCGTACATAGGATGTGCGTGTACAACTGCATTTACGTCAGGTCTCTCCTGATACACACGCATGTGCATCTTGATTTCGGAAGAAGGCTTGAATTTTCCGTTTGCCTGGATAACCTTACCCTCTTTGTCAACCTTACAGATGTAATCGGGTGTCATGAAGCCCTTACTTACGCCTGTGGGTGTGCAAAGAAACTCGTTGTCATTGAGCTTTACGGAGATATTACCGTCATTTGCGGCAACCATACCTCTGTCGTAGATGCGCTTACCAATGTCGCAGATTTCTTTCTTAATCTCATACTCTGATCTCATAAAACTTCCTCCTAATTAAAATCTTTAAATCTGTTGATTTTTATTTGTTTTATGTTTGATTCGTATATATTTTATACCAATTTCAACAGAATGTCAACAAGAACAAACATAAAATAAGCATAAAATACAACAAAATCATCAACAATTTAGTATTTTTCGGCATTTTTCTTATGCCGCAGTGTCGGGACTGTCTTTTTCAAGATGTTTGAGTATCTCTTCCACTCCCAAGTCGGAGGCCAAGCGGTCTTAGG
>JAZSME010000100.1:0-16197 GCA_045535715.1 Ruminococcus sp.
TTCATCACAACAACATTCTATGAGATTTCCTTGTGCGTCTTTATGTTTTCCGTTACCTCTGTAGTCTTCCCCATTGTTCCCGGGAGTCAGTTTTATTCCTGTAATATCAATAATCATATCATCACCTCTTATACAACTATACCATATATGGACCATAAAGTCCATATATGGTCGCTATTACCCTTTCAAAATGTATACACTAATAGTAGTACATTTTGAGGTGATTTTATGGATACAAGAACAGCTGTTGCTAATAGATTACTCCAGCTTTGTGAACAGAAGAATTTATCCGTTAATGCTCTTGCTCGAATCTCTGCTGTTCCTCCGTCAACTCTCAAGAACATCATCAATGGCGGTAGTCAGAACGCAGGAATAGTTACACTCAAAAAGCTCTGTGACGGCTTGGAGATTTCTCTCTATGACTTCTTCAATACCGACACTTTCAAAACCTTAGAGCAAGAAATCAAATAAACAATGGGTATCGTAATCAAGGTTACGGTACCCATTAATTTTTAGCTATTATGCAGTTCTGAATTGATTGTTTGGATATTGTCTCACAGCTTCTCTATGAGGGAATTATAGAAATCTTCGGCGTAGACGGACTTCGGGTGCCTTTCGTGAAGCTCTACTATGAGGTCACGTCTGCAGATGGGGCTTGAGATTCTGAGCAGAGTCAGGTTTTCATTATGAAGTCTTCCCCATGAATGCTCGGGCCAGAAGGCAATACCTGCTCCCATACTGATGATATTCTGCACCGCGGTGGGTGAATCAGACTCAAATATTATTTTGGGATAGAAGCCAGCCACAGAGCAGAACTCGTTACAGATTGCACCGAAGAGACGGGTGTTTGAGAGCATCACAAAGCTCTCATCCTTCACGCTTTTCAGCTCCACCTCCTGAGTTTTTGCATATTCCGATTCCTTAGGAACTGCCAGAAAAATCTCCTCTTTCTTCACAAACCTCTGAAGATTTCTGCTTTTTTCCCCAGGATCCAGACCATTGGTGGTAATGAGAATATCGCAGTTGTGCTTAAGCTCATTCTGCTCAAACTCAAAGATAACATCGGGATGCAGAGTTTTATATTCCATCAAAGTGTTAATAACAAAGGTTGATGCCGCCAGAATGTTGAGCCTTACGGTTTTTGTTTCTGAAACTTTAAGTTCTTCCATTTCAGTAGCCAGATGATCAAACTCGGGAAGCAGGGTGTCAAGTCTCGTCTTCAGGTACTTTCCCGCATCGGTGAGCACCACCTTTCTCCCCTCCCTGGCGAAAAGCTCCACTCCGTATTCCTTCTCAAGTGAGTGAATCGCCTGCGTAAGTGAGGGCTGGGAAATATGAAGAATCTCCGCAGAACGAGTGATATGCTCAAGCTGTGCTGTGGTGTGAAAATATCTGAGTTTCTGTAAATCCATACTTCGCCTCCTATCATAGGATTTTCCTATTGTTTTCATAATAATTATATATTTTACATTATCTATTGTCAAGGATATAATAGTTAGCGAAAGGAAGGTATATTTATGCAGATATTTGAATTCATTATGCTCTTTTGCTTTGGCATTTCCTGGCCTATTTCCGTTTACAAGAGCATCCGCACCGGCTCCACAAAGGGCAAAAGCGTCGTGTTTATCCTTGCCATCATCATTGGCTACATCTCGGGAATTCTGGGAAAGATCTTCAGCCACCAGCTTTCCTATGTTCTGGTGCTTTACTGCATCAATCTCATAATCGTCTCTGCGGATCTGGTGCTTTACTTCTTTAACCTCAGCCGCGAGAAAAAACAAACAGCTTGAGGTTACCTCTCAATAATTCATATGTTATCTGTCAAAGGGTTGTGCAATTTTCCTATTGCACACCCTTATTCTTTATGATAAAATCTATTTTCGTAGGCGATTTTGCCATTAACCTGATTTTGGAGGTAAATATATGAAAAAGATTCTTTCCATGATATGCGCTCTCTGCCTTGTGCTTGCGGTTATTATCCCCGCTTCGGCAAACACGGAGAACGAATCCCCCTCTTCCCTTATTCTCGGCGACTCCGACCTTGACAGCAGAGTCAACGTCAGAGACGCAACACTCATCCAGAAACACGTTGCGGGCATTCTCACACTTTCCGCAAACGGTCAGTTAACCGCTGATGTTGACGGCAATGGCAGAATCAACGTTAAGGACGCAACCGTTATTCAGAAATTCGTTGCAGGTTATAGTATAGCTTTCCCCATTGGCGAGCCTGTTGACTCGGAAGAAACCGACCCTTCAGTTCCCTCTTCACCTGATGAAGCTATCCCCTCTTCACCTGATGAAACTATCCCCTCTGAGCCTGAGACAGTCCCCTCTGAGCCCGAGACAGTTCCCTCTGAGCCCGAGACAGTTCCCTCCGAGCCTGAGACAGTTCCCTCTGAGCCCGAGACAGTACCTCCCACCGAAGAGGATTACTCCCCCACAGACACAGATCTTTCTGACCCTGTTACCGCAGAAGTCCTTTGGAGAATCGAGAAGCGTTTTCTTGAGCTTGTAAACGAGGAACGTGAAAAACTCGGCATTGCTCCTCTTACTCACAACAAGCATTTGGACGACGTGGCTCAGCTTAGAAGTGCTGAAATCATTCTTAACTATTCACACACCAGACCCAACGGTGAGCTCTTCCACTCTCTTCTCGATGTCAACAAGTATTCTTACACAAAGGCCGGCGAGAACATTGATATGAGCAGCCATATTTTAGGATTCTTCAACCCTGCCACAGACAAATTCACCGGAAGCGACAAACAAATTGAAAGTTCCGCAAGGATCCTTTTTGAAGGATTCAAAGCAAGCCCCGGTCACTACGCAAATATGATCGACAGTGAATTCATCCACAACGGCATCGGCGTTTCCTACACCTATGACGCAGAGTGGGGCATCCCCTACTTCTACTTTGTCCACATCTTCGGCACAGACAAGAGCTGATAAAGCTCCTTCAAAAGCATAATCACCCTAAATACAAATAAAACAAAAGTCCATCGGCAAAACCGATGGACTTTCTTTTATTATACACCAATAATCAAAAAAGTTTAAGCACAAACATAAAGCCTGTAAGAATAAATAAGAATGCAAAGTTAAATATTGAGAACATTCCAATGTAGTAGCCTGTCTTTCCGGGATTGTTTTTCACATACTCACGGAAGGTAATAAGGCTTGCAAGGGAGGATATCAGGGTACCAACACCGCCGATATTAACACCTACCAGAAGATCCTGATAATTTCCTGTAAACTGCGACAAAAGAATTGCAGAGGGAACGTTACTGATAACCTGACAAGAGGCAACACTGAAAAGAAGTGTACTCTTTTCAAGAAGCATGGAGAAAAGATTGCGTACAACATCAATGCGTGCCATATTTCCGGCGAAGATAAAGAAGAACACAAATGTAAACAACAAGCCATAGTCTACCATAAGCAAGGCTTTTCTGTCAACGATCAGTAATACTATGGGAATCACAATGAGACCCACCACGTAGGGAATTCCTCTGAATACAATTGCAATTGACAAAGCGAATAAAAGCAGATAGAGGACTGTGCGCTTCGGATCGAGAACGATCTTTTCATCTGAAACACTCAAAGGTTCGGGCTTAACAAAAATAATGCAGCAAAGAGTAATTATGGCAACTGAAAGAATAAAGGGAGGTGCCATAATTCCCATAAACTCCAGATTGGGAATCTCATACTTCGTGTATATGTAAAGATTCTGAGGATTTCCGAAAGGAGTAAGCATACCACCCAGATTGGCCGCAATATTCTGCATAATAAAGGTGAATGCCATATATTTCTGTTTACCTGTTGATGTCAGCACAAAGTAGCCCAGAGGGAGAAAGGTCAGAAGCGCCATATCGTTTGCGATGAGCATAGAGCCTATGAAGGTTATATACACCAGCGCAAGGATGCTCATGCGGGCGGTTTTGAAAAGCTGAACCACCTTTCTTGCTAACATATAAAAGAAATTGATGTTCTTAAGTGCACATACAACAGCCAACACACAAAAAAGACAACTAAGAGTCTTGTAATCGAAATAACCAAGATATTCCTTATCGACGGGGACAATTATACTGGTCACAACTGCGGCAACGAGGGCAATAAACATCACCGCATTTTTCTTTACGAAGGCCCATACCTTGTTCCATTTTGATTCGGCTTTTAGAGAGTTATTCATCAGTCATTATCCTTCTCTGAGATTCTTGCCTCGCGAATTCCGTTTCTTCGGCAATAATCCTGAACCAAAGATCCCTCTTCGCAGTATACTGTAACGGTGTTTTCACAGCCGTCGAAAAGTCCCCAACCAAATTCTGTTACGCTGTTGGGAATTACCACTTTTTCAAGGCTTACACAGCCTCTGAACGCACAGTCATCAATTACTGTAACGCTGTCGGGAATCTCAACTTCATCAAGAAGGGCACAGTTGCAGAAAGCACCTTCACCGATTTCATGTACGCTATCGGGAATGGTGATACGATTGAGTTTCTTGCACTCGCAGAATGCCCAATCACTGATCGCTGTTACGCTGTCTGGAATATCATACTGAACCTCTCTGCTACTTGCAGGATAAGCGATAATCACCGACTTATTCTTATTAAAGAGAACATGATCTGTTCCCTCTCTCTTATTGGGCTCAGATTTATAATGCTTGTTCTTGCTCTCAACTCTGATGGATTTCAGGGACTCACATCCGCGGAAGGGAGCGTTACTGATGCTTGTAACAGTGGAGGGAAGCTTGATTTCAGTAAGAGAGCGACAGTTCTTAAAGGCACTCTTTCCGATTTTTTTGAGTCCCTCCTGAAGATTTACGCTGCCCATATTAACACAGCCGTTGAAGGCAAGGTCATCAATCTTTGTAACAGTTTTGGGAATGTCAATGCTCTCTAAAACTATACAATCTGAGAAAGCACTTTCACCCAGAATGGTAAGCTTGGAAGGAAGCTCTATCCTTCTCAGTCTCTTACAGCTGTTGAATACACCGCCGTAAATCTCGGTAAGCCCCTCAGGAAGCTCTACATCCACAAGGTGAGCACAGTTTTCAAAAGCACGTTCTCCGATTTTGATACAGTTGTTTCTGATTTTCAGAACGGTCATATCTGTGCAGTCACGGAATGCACTCTCTCCTATTCGGAGTGTCTTTTCGGGGATTACTATTTCCTCAAGGTTTGTACAGCCTCTGAAGCTCTCGAGACCGATTGACTCAAGGGTGCTGGGGAGTTTTATGTGATGTAACGCTCTGCGATTCTTAAAGGCTTCTGCGCAAATCTCACGGATTCCCTCGTCAACTTCAATGCTCTCACCGTTGTCTTCACATTTTGTGAGAATATCGCCCTCGGTAGTCAGACGATCCATTGTTACGGGAGGAAGGTCTCTTACCATGGCTTTAACCAGTTTCTCTGTGTTTTCAATTGTTACGTGGTGTGTGTTTGCCAAAAGGATCTGGAATGCAGGAGGAACGGTTGAACTATCCAGATAGATAGGATAAAGTCTCTTCTTATTTTCTCTTGCAACAATGACTTCCATGCCGCAGAAAGGAGATGACATTGAAGCTTTGGAAACAAAAAGAATAACCGCTTCACATTTTTCTATACGATGGCGCAATTCATCTCTGAAATCATTACCTGTTTCACAGGATTCATCGTACCACATTCTGTACTTGCGGTCATAAAGTGCATCCAGAATGGGATACACCTTCGCGGTGTCTCTGTGTGAGTAACTTACAAAAAGATAAGGTTCTTTACCTGTATACGCTTCAAACTTTGTGTGAAGATCCTCGAATCCCTCAATCAGTGCAACCTCACTCTTGCTGATAGTTTTTTCTGCCATAATTATTTCCTCCTTTATTTAATCATCATCTTTTGCTTGGACTTCGGGGGGCAGAGCATCGAAGGGGACCAGATAATTGTGGGTTTTTGCCAGGTCGTTTCTTCCCTTGGAGTCGATTGTTCCGCCATATACGTAACCCTCGGAGCGCATATATGCGTTCCAACGGTTGTGCTCAAGAACTCGGATAACCTTAAGCTCCTCTTCGCTTCGCTCCTTCGGCGCCTTGTCAGCACCCTTTACGTTGCAAAGCAGTCTTGCTTTTTTGTGAATCGCTGATGCGATGGACGACTTGTAATTGTAGTTGTATCTCCAGAAGTCGCTCTCCTTGCCCCACTTGGTGTGGCGGCTGAGAGCCTCTTCCTCGATATCGGAATCAAGAAGCTCCTCTTCTGTGTAGAAGCGTTCTCTGTCTCCGATGAAGCTGATATTATAGGGCTGACCCTTGAAGTTAGTGACCCCTTTGAGAGACTCTGCCTTATCGGCGCTGAAGACCACAGCTTCGATTACAGGCCTGTCGCCCTTCCTCTCGAAAAGTGAACGGAGCTTGAGAGATGCGGATACATTGTCCTCGTCACTTCCCAACGCCACAAAAACGTAGGTCACCTTCGGAAGTTCATTGATCATTTCATCAAAGGCATTTGTATTTACGTTGATGCCTGAATGAATATCGATTGTGTAGTAAGGCTCGCCGTAGATTTCCTTTGCGCTCATAGCCATAAGTTCCGGACACTTTGAGGTAAAAATATCCTCGGCGAGAGGATTCTCATCAAAGGTGTGGATCCTTAACTTGTAGCCGTCCATCTGGCAGTACCAGGAGAGATCCTTCACCATCTCTGTTCCGAATCTGCCCATACCCACCACTACGGCGTTGATTTCTTTTATGCCGCTGTCGCTTTCAATGGCGCTTTCAAAGAGTCTTTCATATCCGTTTTCGTAAAGATTTCTCATTACGAAGGACTGCACCTCGTTGATGTATCTGACCTTGATCTTTGAATCATCGTCACCGCGAAATGCTGTTGCCAGCATATTCTCGAGATCCACCTGAGTTGAGAACACGTAAAGGTTTGTATATTCTCTGTTGCGGAAATTCTCTACAATGTTAAGTGCCTGATCAATATTCTTTGCTTCATCTTCTCCGATGGTGAAGAAATTGAGGACACTCTTTTTACTGTGGGTTGCGAAATTTATGGAGTTAATATCCTTTTTAAAGCACACTGCTCCGATTTCTTTCGCCTCGTTCAGAAGCTCTCCTATATTGTCTCCCTCGTTTTCATTCACCTTTGTGAAGACTATAAGTCGGTTTTTCTTATCGTTCTCATAAACACTCTTTGCAAGTGCCAGAGATTTCTCGTTTAAAGTTGAGAAGATATACACATCTCGGGAGTAGTGGGTCAAATAAGTAATATATCCCGAAACATTCTTGAAGAATGAAAGCAAGAATCCGAAGGCAAGGACAGGGGCCAGTACAAAATGAATGGAAAACAGCAAAGTATAGCTCTTTTCAATGAATACGGGCAGACCTGTAAGATTTGAAAACAAAAACTCTATCTCACCGTCAACAGCAAACATCCTGATGGTATTGTAAAGTGACACGAGAATCGTCTCTGCGATTCCAAGATCTACCCCGTCAAAGGTGTTGCGGTAAATCGGAAAGAACAGACAGAATATGGACAGAGCCACGCCTGCAAAGAGGATCTTCGAGGAATCCGCAAATAAGAATTTCCTGTGCTTCACGTTAATTCCGATTATGGCAAGCAGGATCGAAATAAACAGAAATGAAACAGAAAGTATTAAAAATAAATACCACTCCATATAATTCCCCCATTTACGGTGGGTGCGTAATATACGGTCAATCGAAACACCGGTATGTCGCTTGAACCATATAGTGACCCATTCAGACTATTTAGTGCATTTTAACATATTTTTTCAGAATTTTCAAGATAAGATAGATAAAACATCAAAATAATATGTAATTTCTCAACAATTTCTGACAACAATTGTCCTTACATAAAGAAAAACTCCCTCTGCAACATTTTTTCGCTGCAAAGGGAGTATTTTTTAATAATTCAGGATAAATTATACAGCAAGGAAGAACTTAACAAGGAAGAGTGCTGAAATGATATAAGTGAGCACGGATACATCCTTGAACTTTCCGCTGAACACCTTGATTATTGTGTAGGAAATCAGACCGATACCGATAGCGTGACCGATGGAGCCTGAAATGGGCATTGCAAGAAGCATAATTGTAACGGGAACTACCTCGTCGATCTCGTCCCAATGGATGTTCTTGAGACCCATGAGCATCAGAATACCTACGTAAACAAGTGCTGCTGATGTTGCGGGTGCGGGAATGATTGCTGCAATGGGAGCAATGAAGATACAAGCAAGGAACAGAAGACCTGTTGTAAGAGAGGTAAGACCTGTTCTGCCGCCTGCCTCTACGCCGGATGCAGACTCAACAAAGGTTGTAACGGTAGATGTACCTGTGCAGGCACCTGCTACTGTACCGACAGCATCAGAAAGAAGAGCTTCCTTCATCTTAGGCATATTGCCCTTTTCGTCGATCATACCTGCGCGGGAAGCTGTTCCTACCAGAGTGCCGATTGTATCGAACATATCGATGATACAGAAAGTAAGAACAAGAGTGATGATTGTGAACCAACCAATCTCAAGGAAGCCCTCGAAATTGAACTTGAAGAGAGTTGTATCTACCATATCCTTGAAGGGAGGTACAAAGGAAGCTGTCTTGAGAGACTCGAAGGGATTGATATCGAGGAAGATAGCCTGACCTGCCCAGTTAACAACGGATGCAATAAGCATACCGATGAGAACTGCGCCCTTAACACCCTTCTTTGCAAGGATAATGATTGCAAAGAGACCGATAAAGAGGGTTGCAACTGCAAGCACCATTGTGGGATATGCAGAACCCATAGTTTCCTTTGCGTGGCTTGCGGTAAGTGTACCGAAGAAGTCCTTCATAAGGAAGAACTGATTGAAGTTCTCGTCTGCGATGTAAATGTTGGAGCCAAAGCCGATGTTCATCAGCATCATACCGATTGCAGGAGCAATACCCAGACGAACACCCAGAGGAATTGCATCAACGATCTTCTCTCTTACGTTCAGAACGGAGAGAACTGTAAAGACAACACCCTCTATAAGGATGATGATAAGCGCTGCCTGGAAGGAAGCCACATAGCTCATTCCTGTAATGCCGACGATATTGGCAACAACAACAGCAAAGAAGCTGTTAAGTCCCATACCGGGGGCCATTGCGAAAGGCTTGTTGGCAAGGAATGCCATTGAGAGCATACCGACGAAGGATGCAATACATGTGCTGAGGAATACGCCGTTCCACAGAGCCTGTCCGCCTGCACCGTAGTTTGTGAGAATATTGGGGTTGAGGGCAATGATGTAAGCCATTGTCATAAATGTAGTCAAGCCCGCAATAATCTCGGTTCTTACATTAGTTTTGTTTTCTTTGAGCTTAAAAAGCTTTTCAAACAACAGAACCACCTCTTTCTTCATATTCTGCTATATAGGGAAGATTACGGTAAAGCTCACCGCAATCAAGACCATAGCCGATAACAAAAAGGTCGTCGATGGTAAAGAGTGACATATCGGCCTCGAGAGGAACAAGTCGTCTGGAGGGCTTGTCGAGAAGAGTCACTATTCTGAGAGAAAGAGGATTTCTTGATTTGAGAAGATTTGCCACGTCGTTGAGAGTTCTGCCTGTATCGATTATGTCCTCAACGATGATAACGTGGTACCCTGTGATATCCTGCTCAAGATCCATTGTAATATTAACGATACCCGAGGACTCTGTGCCCTTGTAATAGCTCTGAGCGCACATAAAACCGATCTCGCAGGGAACGGTGATTGCTCTGCAAAGATCAGCCATAAACACAAAAGCACCCTTTAGAATGCTGACAAGGAGAATAGGTCTGCCGTCGTAGGAATCGCTGATTGCCTTGCCTGTCTTTGCGATGGCTTCCTTTATCTCATCCTCAGTAATGATAACTCTTTTGATTTTGTTTTCCCATTCGGTAACTGATTTTACACTATCCATAGATACACCTCTGAATAAAACTATATAACATGATAATTATATCAACAATTTTTACAAAATTCAATACTATTTAACAATAGATATCATATAAAAACATCAAGAAAAGTCTGCCTGCAAAACAAAGCTTGCGGGCAAGACTTTAAGAATCAGAGACTATACAATATGCCTGAGAAATGGGATTTTCTTAAGAATCAGAACGCCAAACAGGCATAAAGCAAAAATCAGGAAGGGACAAAGGAATCGGAAAACATAGCCTGTGTGATCAAGGGGCAGAAGAATAAGAAGCACCTTTATCGCCAGAGAATGTGTGAGCCATATTCCCATGCAGGCTCCGGAGACAGTTCTTACAATACCTGCGGTTTTACTTTCTGAGGAGATTGACCCAAGTCGGGGGGACTTGTCAAAGAGATTTTTCACAAATACGAATATTGCAGCGCCTGTGAGAGCAGACGGGAAAAATTCATAGGAAAGCATTGCCTGATAGGTGTTCCCCGTTTTCACAGACTCGGTGATGGTAAACCAAACCGCAAACACTCCGCTCAGCAGAGCGAGAGCATAGAGGCTGAGTCTCTTCGGAAGACTCCATTTCTCCGTGCTCACAAGATAACCGAATATGACGTAGGTCATAAATCCAGCTGAAACGGGAAAGTCGATGTAGGAATTATGCTCGATGCCGAGGAGGTAAAGGATGGGTCTGAGCAAAAAGCTCAGAGAAAAGGATGCATAAACCGCAAACCAGAGGTATTTTCTGTGATTCTCCGAAGAAAGCACCAAAGACAGAAGAGGTATTGCCAGATAGATTGCAAAGAGAGGCCAGAAAAACCAGAACCTTGACTGAAACTCGGAATTGAGAAACTGAGAGATAAACTCCTTTACGGAGCTTGGAGAATTTTCGGGGGTCAGTATTCTGTTATAAATCACATAGAACAGATTCCAGAACAAAAAGGGGATTCCCACACGCATCAGGCGCTTCTTTATGTACTCTTTGGTGGTGTAACGGCTTCTGTAATCAAAGAGCTTTGCTCCCGTCAGCATGAAAAATATGGGAATGGCGCTGTAAACTACACATCTCACTATAACGCTTATCTTCCAGCTTGTGGTATCGGAGAAGCTGTAAATCACTCCGTTACAGTGAAAGAAAACCACCATCAGACAAGCAAGGATAGTGAGGACATCAAAGCAAAGATTATATTTTTTAGTCAAGGAACTCTCTCCTTTTCATAATTATTTTCTTTTAGCGGCGGCATAACCGCATCTTCTGCAAAGCTTCTCCTCGACGTTTCGACTTTCGAAGGATTTTTTGAGGGCTATTGCCCGAGGAGTGCTGAGTATCTCAGCGATATCATTTTCAAAGATGTTTCCCAAAGCTATGACACCTTCCGAGTCAAGGCAACAGGGCACCACGGTACCGTCTGAGAGTACACCTACCTGGTCCCTCAGACCATAGCAGGAATGACCGGCTCCGAAATCCTCTGCTTCCTCGTCAGGCCACTGAAAGAGCTCTCCCCACTCAAGGAAGACTCTGTGGGCAATGCGAAAGCCTGAGTAGCGCTCCTCCCACTCCCCTCTGAAGCTGTCTCTCATTCTGCTGAGGATCTTCTCGTTGAGTCGGTCAGCCCCTCCCTTATTCCAAAGGCGCATAACCGCAAACTTTTCCTTCTCTGCCAGTTTTTTCGAAAAGCTGAAACAGGTATCAAGGTACTCATCAATGGTCATATTGAGAGAATTCACCTCGTAGCTGTGCAGGGAGATGCTGACCTTGTGCAGAGCAGGAGATTTAAGGAGTATTTCTCCCTTTTCCTTAAGGAGAGTACCATTGGTGGTGATTATTACCTTAAAGCCCAGCTCATGGGCAATTTCGAAAAATCTTTCAAGGAGAGGATGGAGCAAAGGCTCCCCCATGAGATGAAAATATAAATAGGAAGCAAAGGGTCTGAGTCTCTTTGCAGCAAGATAAAACTCCTTCTCAGTAATGAAGCGGGGAGGTCTTTTTGTTTTGTGACAGAATGAGCAGGAGAGATTACATACATTGGCAATCTCAAGGAAGGCTTTCCTATGCACCTGCCTCACCTCTTTCGCCGTAAAATTTCCTTATACATTATATAATAGAGTTTCCCGAGATTTCAATAGAAGGATAATCTTTGGAGCTTTTCCATAGATTGCTCCTTGACTTTTTGTATGAAATAATCAAAAATTGAAATGGTTCTCAGCATAGTGCTTTCTTTTGGCTATGTTTTTTTGTTTAAAACAGAAATTTCTCCGTTCATATAGGAGATATATACAATAATTTTAAAGAAATTTGTGGATTATTATGTTGAAATTGAGATACAAATGTGATATAATGTGTAATCATTTATATTCAAATTACAGTAAAACCAGAGTCATATCCTGATATATTTGATGGCAAACTTTGCCGGTAAATCAGGCAAAGTCGGTTACGCTGAAGAAAGGAACATCAGTATGAACACCAAAACATTATTGTACATTGTTAAGAGACTGGCGTTGGCACTCCTGACTGTATGGATTGTTATCACCATCACTTTCTTTGTAATGCACGCTGTGCCCGGCGGTCCCTTCCTTTCCGAAAAAGCTATCTCTGAGGCAGCTCAGAAAGCTCTTGAGGCAAAATACGGAATGGACAAGCCCCTGGGAATCCAGTACCTTAACTATCTCAGAGACATCGTAACAAAATTTGATTTCGGTCCCAGTATCAAGGACCGAGGCAGAGATGTTATTGATATTATCGCCGACGGTATGAAGACCTCCGTTAAGATGGGTCTCATCGCAGCAGGCATTGCCACCGTTGTAGGCATTGTCCTCGGCTCTCTGGCTGCTCTTCGCAGAAACAAGATTCTCGATAAGGTTATCATGGTATTCACCACAGCCTTTGTTTCCATGCCATCCTTCATTATAGGTACGTTGCTGCTACTGATATTCTCCACGAAGCTGGGATGGTTCCCCGCCAACGCGGATGCTCAAGGCGGTCTGGTGCTTCCTATTATCACTCTGGCACTTTATCCCGCAGCTTACATCACACGTCTTACCCGTTCCTCAATGCTTGACGTTCTGGGTCAGGACTACATCCGTACTGCGAAGGCAAAGGGTGTTTCCGGCGTTAAGGTTATCTTCGGTCACGCACTGAAGAACTCCCTTATCCCCGTTATCACCTACCTCGGACCTATGCTTGCTTACATCATCACAGGTTCTCTCGTTGTTGAGAAGATCTTTGCTGTTCCCGGAATCGGCAGAGAGTTCGTAAACAGCATTACTTCACGTAACTATCCCCTGATCATGGGTACCACCATCGTACTCGCAACACTTATCGTAATTATGAATCTTCTGAGCGACATTCTCTACAAGGTTGTCGATCCCAGAATTACACTTGAATAAGGAGGTGCCACAGTTGAATAAGCCTTTCAGTTTACATGTTGATCTTGAAGATCTGAGTCCCGCTTCCAGCGAAGACAAAGAATATATGGTGCAGATGCGCCCCTCTACCACCTTCTTCAAAGACGGTATCAAGAGACTCCTCAAGAACAAGATTGCAACAATCAGCTTTTTTGTAGTTGTGGTTATCACTCTTGCCTCCATCATCATTCCTTTCTTCTGGCCCTACGGCTACGAGCAGCAGCTCGGCCAGTCCTGGGGTAAGCCCATGGACGCATCCTACAACAACCTTGCTCCCTTCGAGTACGGTGAAACAGAGCAGAAGTACATTGACGAGGGATACAGCGTATTCCCCCACATCTTCGGCACAGATAATCAGGGTCGTGACTACTTCATCCGTGTGGTTTACGGCACAAGAATTTCTCTTGCCGTTGGTTTCTTCGCAAGCCTTATCGTTCTCGTTATCGGTCTTACCGTTGGTTCGATCGCAGGTTATGTAGGCGGCAAAGTTGATATCTTCATCATGAGAATCGTTGATATCATCTACTCTTTGCCTGATACTTTGATGGTTATTCTTCTGGCTTCGGTTATGAAGGTTACCTTAGGCCCCATCATTGACGGCACCGTGCTTTCAAAACTGGGAAGTAACATGATCAGTCTTTTCATCGTGTTCGCACTTCTCTACTGGGTTTCAATGTCCAGACTTATCCGCGGTCAGATCCTCTCCCTTCGTGAGCAGGAATACGTTCTTGCTTCAAAGGCAGCAGGTGCAAAATCCGGCTGGGTTATCAGAAAGCACCTCATTCCCAACTGCATCAGCGTAGTTATCATTTCTACTGCTCTGCAGATTCCCAACGCAATCTTTACAGAGAGCTACCTGAGCTTCCTTGGCCTCGGCGTTAACGCTCCCATGCCCTCCCTCGGCTCTCTTGCTTCCGATGCTCTCAACGGCATCAACGTATATCCCCACCGCTTGGTCATCCCCGCAGTTGTAATCAGCCTTATCGTTCTTTCTCTGAACCTTTTCGGCGACGGTCTGCGTGACGCCTTTGACCCCAAGCTTAAAAATTAAAGAAAGGAGCTACCCAATATGGCATTTCTTGAAGTACGAGACCTGCACACAGCGTTTACTACCCCTGCAGGCACCGTAAATGCAGTAAACGGTGTCTCCTTCTCCCTTGAGCGCGGAAAAGTTCTCGGTATCGTAGGCGAGTCCGGCTCAGGTAAATCCGTTACCGCTTACTCCATTATGCAGATTCTTGAGAAAAACGGTAACATTGTAGGCGGTTCCATCAAGCTTGACGGACAGGAACTTGTGGGCTGCGGCGAAAAGGTTATGAAGACCATCCGCGGAAACAAGATCTCCATCATCTTCCAGGACCCCATGACTTCCCTTAACCCCACCTACACCATCGGACATCAGCTTGTTGAGGCTATTGTCCTCCACACCCCCAGAAACAAAAAGCAGGCTAAAGAGAGAGCTGTTGAGATGCTCAAGCTCGTTAACGTTAACGAGCCCGAAAAGCGTATGAAGCAGTATCCCTTTGAGCTTTCCGGCGGTATGCGCCAGAGAGTTATGATCGCTATGGCACTTGCCTGCGAGCCTGATATCCTTATTGCTGACGAACCCACAACCGCTCTTGACGTTACCATTCAGGCTCAGATCCTTGAGCTTATGCAGGATCTTCAGAGAGAGCTGGGTATGGCTATCATTATGATCACCCACGACCTGGGTGTTGTTGCACAGATGTGTGACGAAGTTATTGTTATGTACGCAGGCTCTATTTGTGAACAGGGCACTGCAGATGAAATTTTCTACAATCCCAAGCACGAGTACACAAAGGGACTTATGCGCTCCATCCCCACTCTCAGCAGTGACGGAGAGAAGCTTCAGCCCATCACAGGTACTCCCATTGACCTTCTCAATATGCCCAAGGGTTGCCCCTTTGCACCCCGTTGCGACGCTGCTATGAAGATATGTATCAAAGAGCGCTGCGAGCGTATGGAGATCAATGAAAACCATGCAGCAACCTGCTGGATGAATGTGAAAGAGATGTTAGAGTCCTCTGAGAATGGCGGTGAAGCAAATGAGTAAAAAATACACAGTAACCACAAGCAGCGCCGACCAGCAGCTCAGCCTCACTCCCGAGAAGGGCGACGTTCTTGTTGACGTAAGACACCTCAAGGAGTACTTCAACATCAGCACAGGACTTTTTGCTTCAAAGCCTCTTAAGGCTGTTGACGATGTTTCCTTTACCATCCGTAAGGGTGAGACCCTCGGTCTTGTTGGTGAATCCGGCTGCGGTAAGACTACCGTCGGCAGAACAATCCTCCACCTTTACAAGCCCACAGCCGGTGAGGTATGGTTCAAGGGTAAGCAGATTCAGTCCAAGGCTGATCTTGCAGCATACCGCACACAGACAGCTATGGTATTCCAGGATCCCTATTCCTCACTTAACCCCAGAATGACGGTTTCCGATATTATCGGTGAGCCTCTGGATATTCACAAGCTTTATGCAAGTAAACAAGAGAGAGAAGAGAGAATTCTCGATCTTATGAATAAGGTTGGCCTTAACTCTGAGCATGCTAACCGTTATGCTCACGAGTTCTCCGGCGGTCAGCGTCAGCGTATCGGCATTGCCCGTGCCCTGGCAACATCCCCTGACTTCATCGTTTGTGACGAGCCTGTTTCCGCTCTGGACGTATCCACTCAGGCACAGGTTATCAATATGTCCGATGAGCTTCAGGATCAGATGGACCTCACCTATCTCTTTATTGCTCACGACCTCCTTGTTGTAAGACATATCTCCGACAGAATCGCAGTTATGTATCTCGGCAAGATGGTTGAGCTTGCCGATGCCAAGGAGATCTACTCCCATCCCCTGCATCCCTACTCAAAGAGCCTTATGTCTGCT
>JAZSME010000133.1:0-8393 GCA_045535715.1 Ruminococcus sp.
CAGTTCTTTTTTTCAACTACTGCAGTTTTTACGGAGAATTTCTTTGCGCGCTCTAGCGCGTAGGCGCCTGCCTTGTTTGAAAGAACGAGAGAGATTTTTCCGTTTTCTATTATACCGGCCGCCTCAGCGTCGAGGAGAGCCTGAAGATTAGTTCCGCCCCCCGACACCATTACGGCAATTTTAACCTTTTCGTTTAGCATAAAACTACTCCGTCTTCGCTCTCAATGATTTCGCCGAGAAGGTACGCGTCCTCCCCGTTTGCACGGAGGATTTCTATCGCGCGCTCTGCGTCCTCTTTTGCAACTACGACACTCATTCCGACACCCATATTGAAGGTGTTGAACATATCTCTCTCGGGGATGTCGCCAACCTCTGCGATAAGCTTAAAGATGGGCAGGATATCTACATCATCCTTCTTGATCTTAGCGCTGAAGCCATGGGGTAAGCTTCTGGGAATATTCTCGTAGAAGCCGCCGCCGGTAATATGAGAAACAGCCTTGACCTCAACTGCCTCAATAAGGCTCAGTAAAGGCTTAACATAAATCTTTGTGGGAGTGAGAAGAGTCTCGCCCAGAGGCTTGCCGCCCAGAATATCGTAGGTCTTCTGAAGGTCAGCGTTCTCAATGTCGAAAACCTTACGCACAAGGGAGAAACCGTTGGAGTGAACACCGCTTGACTTGAGAGCGATGATAACGTCACCCTCCTTGACCTTGGAGTTGTCGATCATTTTCTTCTTGTCAACGATACCTACTGCAAAGCCTGCAAGGTCATAGTCATCTACGGGCATAAGACCGGGATGCTCCGCAGTCTCACCGCCGATGAGAGCCGCACCTGACTGTACACAACCCTCTGCAACACCGCCAACGATTGTAGCAATCTTCTCGGGGTAGTTCTTACCGCAAGCGATATAGTCAAGGAAGAAGAGGGGCTTTGCGCCGCAGCAGATGATGTCGTTTACGCACATTGCAACTGCATCGATACCGATGGTGTCGTGCTTATCAAGGAGCATTGCAAGCTTTACTTTGGTACCGCATCCGTCTGTACCGGAAACAAGTACGGGCTCCTCCATACCTGTGGGAAGACCGAAGCAACCTCCAAAACCGCCCACATCGTCAAGACAGCCTTCGTTTTTTGTGCGCTTGATGTGTGCTTTCATAAGCTCTACAGCTTTGTAGCCTGCTGTAATATCAACGCCCGCCTTGGCGTAGCTTTCTGATCTTGAATTATTGCTCATAACTTATTCCTTTCCGTTGTAACAATATGTACAGATACAATCTGCGGGTAAGCCTATTGCCTCGATCATACCCTCCAGAGACTGAAACTCCAGAGACTTAAAGCCCAGCTTATCACAAATACATCCGCGCATATTCTTTCCTCGCTCTGTATTTGAATCAGCATATTCATCTATGTGGTTTGTGCCTTCCTCGCCCTCAAGCTCCATAATGATCTTGCGGCAGAGAAGATCCATTTCTGATTTGCTTGTAGAGAAGTTCAGATACTTACAGCCATACATAATGGGAGGACAAGCAGAACGCATGTGGACTTCCTCGGCACCGTTGTCATAAAGAAAATCAACGGTTCCCTGAAGCTGTGTACCGCGAACGATGCTGTCGTCGACAAAAAGAAGTTTTTTGCCCTTTATGAGCTCCTCTACGGGTATCATCTTCATTTTCGCTACCTGATTGCGGATTTTCTGATTCTTGGGCATAAAGCTTCTCGGCCAGGTAGGTGTATATTTGATAAAGGGTCGCGCAAAGGTTTTCTTTGAGTGGTTTGCATATCCCATGGCGTGAGGAATACCCGAATCGGGAACACCGCAGACAAAATCAACATCAGGATATGTGCCGTTTGCCATTTCATCACGCGCCATGATCTCACCGTTTCTGTTACGCATAACCTCAACATTGACACCCTCGTAGGTTGAGTTGGGATATCCGTAATATGTCCAGAGGAAGGAACAGATCTTCATCTGCTTCGTAGGAGCCTTGAGCACCTCTTCTCTCTCTGCGGTAAGCTTTACGATTTCGCCCGGTCCCAGCTCTCGGAGAGTCTGATATCCAAGCTTTCTGAAAGCAAAGGACTCAAAGCTTACACAGTAGCCGTCCTCATCCTGACCGATAACTACGGGAAGTCTTCCCATAGAATCACGGGCAACAATAAGCTCGTGATTAGCGGTCATAACAAGAATTGAGAGAGAACCCTTAATTCTGCTCTGAGCATAAGCAATGCCCTCAAGGAAGTCCTGCTTCTGGTCAATAAGGGTTGCAACCAGCTCTGTGGAGTTGATTCTGCCGCCGCCCATGGCGCCGAAGTGAACCTTACCGCTGTCCAGAAGCTCCTTTGCAAGCTCCTGAGAGTTGTTGATAGCACCCACTATTGTGATGGCATACATTCCGTTGTGGGAGTAAATAAGCAAGGGCTGGGGATCTTTGTCACTGATACAGCCGATGCAAACTTTTCCATCCATCTTCTCAAGATCACCCTCAAATTTTGTACGGAAGGGTGTGTTCTCGATATTGTGAATGTGTCTCTGAAAACCGCTTTCTTCGCTGTATGTCGCCATACCCGCTCTGGCTGTTCCCAGATGTGAGTGATAGTCAACACCGAAGAAAACATCTAAAATACAGTCTCTCTTGGAAACCGCACCGAAAAATCCGCCCATTAAAGAGCACCTCCGAGATTAAACAATTGTTGCCTGACAGATCAAGCGAAGAAAAGCTTGGAGAGTGTCATGGGATCGATGTACTCACCGTTCTTGTAAACTCTCATGTTACCGGATGCAATCTCGTCAATGAGGAATACCTCGTCACCAACATAACCGAACTCGAACTTGATGTCGTAGAGGTTCATGCCTCTCTTCTTCATCTCATCGTCAACGATATCTGTAATCTTCTGTGTCATTTCCTTAACTGCTGCGTACTGAGCAGGAGTCATAACACCGAGAACCTCAAGGCCATCGGGAGTAACAAGGGGATCGCCCTTAGCGTCGTTCTTGAATGTCATCTCAACATAGTTGGGAAGGTCTGCGCCCTCTTCTACATACTCACCGTAGCGGCGAAGGAAGGAGCCTACTGCCTTCTTTCTGCAGATAACCTCAAGACCCTTGCCGAAAGGCTTTGCAGGAAGTACTTCCATTGTTACGTCATCAAGGTTTGCGGATACATAGTGAGTCTTGATGCCTGCAGCCTTGCAAAGCTCGAAGAAATATACGGACATTTCGAGATTAACTTTTCCGACACCCTCAATGGTAAGACCTACTGAATTCTCACCGGGATCAAATACACCGTCTTTGCCTGTGCAGTCATCCTTGAACTTAAGTTCATAGTTACCTGTTTCAAGTGCAAATACGTCCTTTGTTTTACCTCTGTAAACGAGCTCTTTCATAATTTGTTACCTCTCTTTTATAAAAATAAAATAATAAACTTGGTGAAATATATAATCAAACAGAGAACTGTGCTCTGATTGCTTCGTCCTTCTCGAGAACCTTAGCTGTTGCCTTAGCTCTGTAAGCGTCGTACTTAGCTCTCAGCTCGTCGTCATAAATTGCGAGCATCTGAATAGACAACAAGGCGGCGTTGGCAGCTCCGTCAATAGCAACTGTGGCAACAGGCATGCCGGTAGGCATCTGTACAGTTGAGAGAAGCGCATCAACACCGTCGAGATACTTTGATTTAACAGGAATTCCGATTACGGGCAGGGATGTGTTTGCAGCAAAAGCACCTGCAAGATGAGCAGCCATACCTGCAGCACAGATAATCACACCGAAGCCTGCGTCTCTTGCACCCTTTGCAAACTCTGAAGCTTCGAGAGGAGTTCTGTGTGCGGAAAGCACTCTCACCTCAAAAGGCACCTCAAACTCCTTGAGGATATCCACAGCCTTCTGTACTACGGGAAGATCTGAATCACTACCCATAATTACTGCTACTTTTCTCATATTACTTCCTCCAATCTCTAAATCTTCTGAAACTAAAAAAGGACAGACCCGCAGTAATGCTACGGTCTGCCCAGGCGGTCGGCTGAAGGAGTTTTCTGCTCCCATGTGGTGCCCCACGAATCCGCCAGTTACAGAAAACATTACAACACCGTAATTATACCATTATCATAGCGTCAAGTCAATAAAACCGAGTTTTTTGCAATGTAGATATTTCACTAAGCTTTTCAAGAGGTTTTGTGAATTTTTCACTAGCCGACACAATTTTTCTGAATACACCGAAGCTTTCCCCTTTTATGACACAAAATCCTCCTGCCCCAATATGAGCAGGAGGATTTTATATACTATATTTGGCTATCTTGTCCTTAAAACTTTCGCACATACTTATTTCCTTGCAACTACCACAGGCTGATAGAAACCTGTCTCCTCGGGAAATTTCCATTCTACCTTGCTGCATCCGTTTTTTATAAGAAACCTTGTGATCTCAGCTCTCTTTGTCGCTCTGTACTCACACTCAAACTTACTAACGGAGAGTTTATCCTCGTCATCAATAATATACTGGGTAAGTCTGTAATTATCGCCGCTCCACTGCCATGTCTGAAAGGACACCCTCTGACCCTTTGCGGTCTTGTGGATATAGGGTGGTGAATAAGGAGGTTTGCTCTCAAGGAGGGCATCATAGTCTCTGATGCTTGCCACAAATATTCCGCCCTTTTTTAGCCTCTTTGTGATGCTCTCCAGGGCTCTCTCAAGATCCTCTGCCGTAAGCATATGTGGCAGGGCATTATCCATAGCAATAACGATATCAAACTCTTTAGAAAAAGCATCATCAAGAGTACGGAAATCTGCTTTCTCAAAGCGGATGGATACGTTGTTAGCTTCCGCTCTTTTTTTCGCCTCTTTAAGCTCCTCCTCACTTATGTCAGAGGCAGTTACGTTATAGCCCGACAAGGCAAGTCCAATAGCCTGAGTGCCTATTCCGCAGGCACAGTCAAAGATCTCGGCATCACAGGAAAAGCCGTTATCCTCAAAGAGCTTTTTGAGGATCTGAGCCTGCTGTGAGGTCTCTTTCTGCCAGTCGAGAAAAAGCTTATCATACTGCGATGCTAAACTGTCATAAAAGTTTTGTATTATGTTCAAAGCGAGGCCTCCTTAATCGGGAATTCTATAATTCAAACATAGTAAACAAGCGTTCATAATAATCGTATGCTTTTTTACACTCTTCCTCGGGCAGTTTTGTTTCTTTCACCAAATGCTCAACTGCCTTATCTTTGCTTTCAAAAGACTTCAGCAAGATTGATGTTTCTGCCATTCTGGTTAATGCATTACTGAATTCAATAAAAGTTACACTCTTATCTGACATACAGTATAGTTTGTATTTTAACATCTGCAACAAATTGGCATCTGCTACTTTTTTATAATCCTCATCTGCAATTCTTCGGCCTGCAAATAATTCATTTATTGTTATACCCAATATGTCACATAAAGGTTCGAACAAAGACGAATCAGGCAAGCAAATCCCATTTTCCCATTTTGAAACAGATTTATTCGTTATGCTTAAGGCTTCAGCAAGTTGAACTTGCGTCATGTTTTTTTCCTTGCGACACTTTGCAATAAACTTTCCTATATCAGCTTGATTCATAACACTACTCCTTTCGGAATATAGTATATCTTCAAAATACAGGCCCACAAACCCATCAAAAGTAGAATCGTAAATCGGTTAATAAATTTTAGCATAAACTCTTGAAAGATTCAACAATTTCACTTGTGAATAAATAAGCATACGCCCCTGAATCTGTATTAAAAAAGAGAGTACCGTTTTCGGTACTCTCTTTTTTGGTGGGAACAACAGGGCAAAGACTTAGATACGCCTAAGTCTTTCACCCTTGGCGACCCAAAGCCTTTCGGCTTTCGGTACCCGCCTACGGGCTTCGTGCCTGAAAATAGTCCACAGGACTGTTTTCTTAACGGCACTCACCTTCTCAAGGTTCGAGCCCTGAATCTGTATTAAAAAAGAGAGTACCGTTTTCGGTACTCTCTTTTTTGGTGGGAACAACAGGGCTCGAACCTGTGACCCTCTGCTTGTAAGGCAGATGCTCTCCCAGCTGAGCTATGCTCCCATATTGGTGTGGATGAATGGACTTGAACCATCGACCCCTTGCATGTCAAGCAAGTACTCTAACCAGCTGAGCTACACCCACGTAACTTGCGACAGCTCCCTGATTATATCACAGCGTTTCCCAAAAGTCCAGTATTTTTTAAAAATTTTCCAAAGGGGCGTATCACGCCTTTTTCCAGAGCATACGATAGTCTCTGAACTCATAGTCCACAAGCCCCCTGTGCCTGAGATATGTCAAATGTGTTCGAAACTCAGAAATAGTCATTACAAACTGTGGGTAGGTATCCGGAAAGCTCCAAAGAGAGGATACCTTTACCACAAGATCCTCAAGACTTAAAGGTGTTGAGAGCATATCAAGCAGAATCTCATTTACCTTATGAATATTCTTTATATTCACCTCTGCAAGCTCCGCTATATTCTCCGTAGGTAAAGCGTGAGAAGGCACACAAAGCTTACCCTGAAGCCTCTTGATATTCTCAAGCGTGTCAAGGTGACTCTCAAGATCAAAAATATAGCTTATGTGTGTTTTTTCAAGGGTCTCCTCAGCTATGACGCTGTCCGCTACAAAATAGACATCATCGGGGGTCTTTACCCCTATCATCTGAGCAAAGTGTCCGGGGAGGGAGAAAATTTCCATTCCGTCAGGCAACTCAAGCTCAGAGATAGGGCGCACCTTGCAGGGTGTGGTATTCATAAATCTCACCCGAAAATCCTTGCATGGATAAGCACCGTAAACCATCGCCGGCTCAAGGTGTGCTTCTTCAACAAATATTCTCTCCGCATCACTCGCGTAGGCCGTAGAGCCTGTTTCATCCGTAAGGAATCTGCATCCTCCTGCGTGGTCTGTGTGAGCATGAGTGAGGATAATGGCCTTTATCTTCCAGTTTTCTTTCTCAAGAAAGGAAAGTATTCTTCTTCCTGATTTCTCGTCAATACCCGTATCAATCAGGATAACCTCTTCTTCGCTGACACGGTAAATACCCACATTTGTAGGCATTGAGATATAGTAAGTGTTGTTTTTGAGGTTAATCAGTTCAAACATTGTATCACCTGAAGTTTCTCAAATTTCCGTATTATTATACCCCTCTTTTTTTAGAAAATCAATCAGACACAACGCAAAGGCGGACAGATGAAAATCTGTCCGCCTCATATTTATGGAGAGTTTCTCAGGAATTTAGTTTACATTTTCCCACTGACCGCTCTGGTTATTGTATGCCTGACCGAGCTTTACCTGAAGGTCAGAGGTCTGAGCACCGTTTCCGTTGTTGAATACAACGTTTGTGTGGTTTGAATCAAGCTTAATGCGGAAGAGACCGCCGCCTACTGCTTCCATCTGAGTGCCGGGCCAGTTGGTGCCGGCACCGTCAGCGCCCCAGGAGTGGCAATATACATTGCCCCAGTTTGCGTTGTCTTTGACGTAAATGTACTCGTTGCTCACATTTACGTTGTTATTGTTATTATTATTGTTGTTTCCGCCTGAGACAGGGAAGCTCTGAGCGTTTGAAATTGTGCTCCAGCTTGAGCCGTCATACATTGCATAGTCTGCGGGAATGCTTAAATCTCCGCTCTGATTTGAGCCGTTGTTGCTGAAGATAATCTTGTCTGCACCTGCGGGAATAACTGCGTAGTAGAAGTCACCAAGCTTCTTCATTGCTTCACCCGGCCAGGACATTGAGGTCTGACCGTTTGAGCTCCAGGAGTAAGCATAAGGGCTTGAATAACCGGTACCCTTGAGAACAACAACCTTTGAACCGAGGGCTGTAAGGTCAGTTGTGTTGTCATCCTTCTCGGGAATCTCGGGCACTACGGGGGTATCGGGAGCTGTGGGAGTTTCGGGAATATCAGCATTTCCGCTGTAAAGCATCTTCTCGCCTACTTTGTAGTCTGTGGGGATGCTTGCAACATACTTCTGGAGGATTGTTGCATCCTTAACATTTACGGCATTGCTGAAATCAACATTTGCCGCAAACATAGCTTTTTCGGAGAGAGTCTCAAGCTCTGTAACCGCCTTCTGAACGATTGTAGCGTCCTTGATATTTACGTAGCCACTCTCGTCAACGTCACCCATAATCACATAAACTCCGGGAGTGTTGTAATCAGGCTCTGTGGGCTTTGAGGGAACGGTGGGGATAGTGTTGTTATTGTTATTATTGTTATTATTGTTATTGTTGTTATTATTGTAATACTCTGAGGGCTGCCATGAGGAGTTCTTGTACATCATTGCAGTGCCCTTGTATTCAAAACCGGGCTCGTTTGATGAGGGAAGCTGATTGCCGCTGTTGTCTGTGAAGAGAACATTACAGTTTTCAAAGCCTGCAGGAACATCGAGATAAGTCGGAGGCC
>JAZSME010000027.1:0-33253 GCA_045535715.1 Ruminococcus sp.
AACAAGCTTAGGCTTTTAAAGCTTACGCTTGAAGAGCAGGATTGGATTACTCAGGCAGGTCTTTCAGAGCGACACGCAAGGGCACTTTTGCGAATTGACGACGAAGAGCTGAGAAAGAAAACCCTGAGCCATATTATTAGCAGCGGCTTAAATGCCACGGAGGCAGAAGCATTTATTGCTGATTTTCTGCATCGCAACACCGTTGAAGACCGCAAGCAGGACAGAAAGTTTATTGTAAAGGATTTGCGGATTTTCGTAAATACTATTAATAAGGCTGTGGATACCATGCGGCTTTCGGGAATTAACGCCATTGCAAAGCGTGTAGAAAGCGAAGAATATATCGAATACACCGTTAAAATTCCTAAATGCGAAGCTATTTCAGGTAAAACCGCTTAACAAAAGCGTGTTTACATATATCTTTTTTATGAAAGGAAGTTGAGAAAAAGCTTTCCCCTCGAATGCGAAAGCATTCGCCACTCATACCCATTTCCTTATCTGAACCCCTTGCTGAGAGGCGCACAGTATCAAGCTGTGCGCCTTTCGGCGTATATTCCTTAAGGTTTCACGTGAAACAAAAGCAAAACGAAGAGACCGAGGCAGTTTTAGGTGAAACACATAGTCAGAATACAGGAAATAAAAGTTTCACGTGAAACATCAGGGAGAAAGTTTCAAGTTTTTTTATAAAACGCTTTTATTTTGGTGTATTATATGGTAGAATTAAAGGCAGATTACGAAAATCAGCAGCAATTTGAGAAAAGGTGATGAGTTTGACTAAAATAATTGCTGTCTCTAACCAGAAAGGCGGAGTCGGAAAAACCACAACCGCAGTAAATCTGGCAGCAGCAGTTGGTGCCGCAGGCAGAAAAGTGCTCCTCGTGGACGTTGACCCTCAGGGAAATGCCACCTCAGGAGTTGGAGTTGACCGCAGAAACGCAAAGGTAACCTCCTACGATTTGCTTGTAAATGGTGCGTCTGCTTCGGAGGCAATAATAAAAACTGAATTTGAAAACCTCTCCATAATTCCCTCGAGCCTGGATCTGGCAGCAGCGGAGCTGGAGATAGTTGATATGGAGAAGAGAGAGTCCCTTCTTAAGAACGCAATTCTTCCCGTAAAGGCACAGTTTGACTATGTATTCATCGATTGTCCGCCTTCCTTGGGACTTATTACAACAAACGCTCTTAACTTAAGCGATACCGTGCTTATTCCCATTCAGTGTGAGTATTACGCGCTGGAGGGCCTCGCACAGCTGATGAACACCGTCAGAAGAGTAAAGAGACTCTACAATCCTCATCTGGATATAGAGGGCGTAGTGCTGACAATGTTTGACGGAAGACTTAACCTTACACAGCAGGTTGTGGGAGAGGTTAAGAAGTATTTCCCCAGAAAGGTGTTTTCAACACCCATCCCTCGAGCGGTCAGGGTATCTGAAGCTCCCAGCTTCGGAAAACCCGTTATGTATTACGATAAGAGATCCAAGGGTACCAAAGCCTACGGAGATCTTGCGAAGGAACTTCTCAGAAAGGAGAGAGAGTAATGAAAGAGATGAAAAAAGGGCTCGGAAGAGGTCTTGACTCGATTTTCCTTGAGAACATCAGCGAGGAAGGCTCAAACATCACTTCTCTGAAGCTTTCCGAGATTGAGCCCAACAGAAAACAGCCCAGAACAGAGTTTGATGCAGATGCTCTTTTAAGCCTTTCTGAAAGTATCAAGGAAAACGGTGTGCTTCAGCCCATTCTTGTCCGTCCTCTTTTCGGCGGCGGTTATCAGATAGTAGCCGGAGAGAGACGATACAGAGCTTCAATGATGGCAGGACTTTCAGAGATTCCTGCAATTATAAAGGATCTCAACGACGAGAAGACCATGGAAATTGCGCTTATTGAAAATCTTCAGCGCGAAAACCTTAATCCTATTGAAGAAGCAAAGGGTTATCTCACGTTGGCAGAGAATTACTCAATGACTCAGGAGGATATCGCCCTTGCGGTGGGAAAATCCCGTCCGGCTGTTGCAAACGCTCTGAGACTTCTTAAGCTTCCTGATGAAGTCAAGGCGCTCGTCAGCGAAGGAAAGCTCTCCGCAGGACATGCAAGAGCACTTTCGGCCATTGAAAATCCGGAGCTTATTTGTAAGCTTGCAATGGAGATTATCGACAAGGGCCTTTCGGTAAGAGAAACGGAAAAGCTTGCAAAGCCCAAGGGTGAGAAGAAGAACCGAGAGAAGAAAACAGAGACAAAGCCCACCTTCTACACAGAGGTTGAGATGGCTCTCAAAGAGAATTTGGGCAGAAAAGTAACTGTTTCCAAGCTCAAAGGCTCAAAGGGCGGAGTTATCACCCTTGAGTTTTACAGCGACGAGGAACTCAGAGACTTTGCAAATCGTCTCGGAGAAAAAGACTAATAAAGAAACTTTGAGAAGAGGTATAATAAATGATTGATATTAAATTCTTAAGAGAAAACCCTGAAATCGTAAAGCAGAATATCAGAAATAAGTTTCAGGACAGCAAGCTCCCCCTTGTTGACGAGGTAATCGAGCTGGATCAGCAGAGCAGAGCTGCAAAGAAAGAGGCAGATGACCTCAGATCCCAGCGCAACAAGAACTCCAAGGAGATCGGTGCTTTGATGGCAAAGGGTCAGCGAGAAGAGGCTGAGAAGGTAAAGGCTCTTGTAACTGCGCAGGCAGAGAGACTTCAGGAGCTTGAAAATCTTGAGGCTGAACTTTCTGAGAAAGTTAAGACAATTATGATGACAATCCCCAACATTATCGATCCTTCTGTTCCCATCGGCAAGGATGATTCCGAGAACGTTGAGGTTAAGCGCTACGGCGAGGCTTATACTCCCGAGTTTGAGGTACCCTATCACACAGAGATTATGGAAAGATTCGCAGGAATCGACCTTGAGAGCGCAAGAAAGGTAGCAGGCAACGGCTTTTACTATCTTATGGGCGACATCGCAAGACTTCACTCCGCAGTTATTTCCTACGCTCGTGATTTTATGATCGACAGAGGCTTTACCTACTGTGTTCCTCCTTTTATGATTCGTTCAGAGGTTGTAACAGGTGTTATGAGTTTTGCTGAGATGGACGCCATGATGTACAAGATCGAGGGCGAAGACCTTTATCTCATCGGCACCAGTGAGCATTCTATGATTGGTAAGTTCATTGATACAATGAATAAGGAAGAGGAGCTTCCCTATACACTTACCAGCTACTCTCCCTGCTTCAGAAAAGAAAAGGGTGCACACGGTATTGAGGAGCGCGGTGTTTACAGAATTCACCAGTTTGAAAAGCAGGAAATGATCGTTGTTTGTAAGCCCGAGGACAGCCCCATGTGGTTCGATAAGCTCTGGCAGAACACAGTCGATCTGTTTGTAAGCCTTGATATTCCTGTAAGAACTCTGGAGTGCTGCTCCGGCGATCTCGCAGATCTTAAGGTGAAGTCCGTTGACGTTGAGGCATGGTCTCCCAGACAGCAGAAGTACTTCGAGGTAGGCAGCTGCTCCAATCTCGGTGATGCTCAGGCAAGAAGACTCAAGATCCGCGTAAATTCAAAGGAAAACGGCAAGTACTTTGCACACACACTCAACAACACAGTAGTCGCACCTCCCAGAATGCTCATTGCATTCCTTGAGAACAACTTAAACGCAGACGGCTCCGTAAATATTCCTGTTGCCCTCAGACCCTATATGGGCGGCACAGAGAAGCTTGTTCCCAAGAAATAATCAGAAATAAGAAAAGCCACCCGACAAAGGACAAGACTTTTATCGGGTGGCTGTTTTTTTATTCTGTTTCGGGAGAGTTGATGCGACTGTCGCAATCCCTGCAATAATGGGCATAGGGGTCAATGTAACAGTTGCATTCTTCACATTTTGAGGAGTGAGATGGGCAATAGCTGGTGTCTCCTGTACGAGAGACTTCTTTGTTGCAATCGGTCCTCATACAAATAGCTCCCTCCGAGGAGGATTTATTTGAAAAAGGAGCAAAGAGTTTTGGATACAATACAAGAATTAAAAGGATAAGGAGAATAACGATTCCGAAAAAAGCGGTACGCAAACGTCTTTCCTTGCTTCCGAGGAAGAAAAATTTAATGGGATGCTTCTTTTTGTAAGCCTCTTTGCTTCTTTGGCTGCGGTGCTTGTGATGAACCTGATACTGGCTCTTGGAATTTGTATTATTATCAGCAGAGGAAACATCCTCTCTGATTATTGTCATTCGTTTTTTGTTTTCACTCAAAGGGATCACCTGTTAATAAATTCTTAATATATTATATCATATATAAACAAAGTGTCAACTTACAGAAAAGAAAGAGAAATAATAAGACCCACCAAAAAGAAAAAGCGGAGCATAACTGCTCCGCTTGATTTCGTTTGTTATCAGTACTTCTCGTAGGAAACGAAGTAGTCCTCTGTGAAGAGAATACCGAGATTCTTGTCGGTCTTGTCGTAGAGCATAACAGTAGAGTCGCCGTCGATCTCAAGAGTGTAGTAAATCTCTTCGTCAACCTCATAGAATTCCCACTCAATGTCAAAGTCCTCTTCGCCGATAGTAACGCTACCTGTGCCGTTTGCATTGAAGTCTGCATAGAAATCGCCCTTGATTTCATCTTCGCCATAGAAGTCCTCGCCGGAGAGGAAGCCTACGCCATACCAGGAGCCAACGAGAATTTCTTCTGCTTCTTCCTTCTCAGTCTTTGCCTGAGGTGCAGTAGTTACAACTGCGGAGGAACCGCCGGAAGATTTCTTAGAGGATTTCTTTGAGGAGCTGTCGCCACATGCAACGAGGGACAGAGCAAAAATAACAACGAGTACG
The DNA here is from genome assembly GCA_045535715.1 of Ruminococcus sp. Lineage (GTDB taxonomy): Bacteria > Bacillota > Clostridia > Oscillospirales > Acutalibacteraceae > Ruminococcoides. Next base: position 4,802 of record JAZSME010000027.1, read on the forward strand.
AGTGCTAAAAATCTTTTCATCATGATGCCCACTTTCACAAATTATTTACCTTAAGGTATAGTTCATTATAGCATGGAAGGTTGAGTAATGCAATAAAAATGAAAGTATTGTCATCATTTTGCCTTTTTGGTCATTATTTTGTCAAAATAAAGTAAAACATTGTAAATATCCGTATCTACAACCCACACAAAAAGAGGACTTCCAAAGGGAAGAGATTTGCTTGTGGAGCTGATAACCTCGTCGCCGCAAAACCTTTTGATTTTGAATTTACCTGTCGGCAAATTCAAAGTTTAGCGGTTTGCGCCTCCTCTCCCCAAAATCAGAGATTTCGGGGGCCCCGGGAAAGTCAAATCCGTATCTACAACCCACGCAAAAAGAGGACTTCCAAAGGGCGAGAATTGGTTGCGGAGCTGATAACCTCGTCGCCGCAAGACCTTCTGATTTTGAATTTACCTGTCGGCAAATTCAAAGTTTAGCGGTTTGCGTCTCCTCTCCCCAAAATCAGAGATTTCGGGGGCCCCGAGAAAGTCAAATCCGTATCTACAACACACGCAAAAAGAGGACTTCCAAAGGGAGAGAATTGGTTGCGGGGCTGATAACCTCGTCGCCGCAAAACCTTTTGATTTTGAATTTACCTGTCGGCAAATTCAAAGTTTAGCGGTTTGCGTCTCCTCTCCCCAAAATCAGAGATTTCGGGGGCCCCGGGAAAGTCAAATCCGTATCTACAACCCACGCAAAAAGAGGACTTCCCAAAGGAAGTCCTCTTTTTGTGGAGCTGATAACCGGATTTGAACCGGTGACCTCATCCTTACCAAGGATGCGCTCTACCGACTGAGCTATATCAGCAAATGTTCGGCACTCTTTTTCAGGTGCCAAACTATAATAACACAAAGTTTGAAGAATTTCAATACTTTTTTTCAAAAGATGAGAAATATTTGAGCCTCTAAGGGATAAATACGATTTGGTCAGAGGGCATTTTGTGATTTATCCGTAGATAAACTCATCCCCCGGCTCGTATCCCTCATAGGGAGAAGTCTCTGCCTGTGTCGGCACAGTCTCATAGTTATAGTCCTCTTCATAAGGCTCGGAATATTCGGGCTCTTCATAAGAAGAGGCAAGGGTCTCCGTTGCGGCGGTGCTTTCCGTAGAGGGTTCTGTCTCGGCTTTGTAGTCAACAGGTGTGTTCATAAAGTCGATAATATCCTGCTTGTCCTGTGGATTTGTAACGATAGCGGGCTGCCAGTTGTTACGGTCTCCGGTGTAAACGTAACAGGGAACGATTCGGGTGGATGTGAAGATCTCGCCTTCTTTTTGAGTAAGAAGCACCTGAAAGATAATAGTGCGGTTTTCAGGATAATTTGATCCTGAGTAGCAGAAGTTGCCAAGGGAATAAACAATGGGAACTCCGTTTACTATCTCCATGGGCTGAAGAACGTGAGGGTGACTGCCTACAATGAGATCGCAAAGTCCTTCGTTGGCAAGTTTTCTCAGGCAGGTGATCTTGTAGTTGTCGGGCTCGTGGACTCCCTCTTCTCCTCCGTGAAAGAAAACAATGCGATAATCACACTTTCCTTCCATTTCGTTGAGAGCTTCTATGACGTAGCTTAAATGATAGTCAGACCAAAGGTGAGCGTAAACTACGCCGATTTTCAGACCGCTTTCCTCGAAATACAAGGGGATGCAATCTTCGCCTACGGTGATGCCCTGAGCCTCAAGCGCTTTAATTGTGTCCTCGTAGCCTTCAGCGCCGTAGTCTCTGGTGTGGTTGTTTACAACTCCTGCAACCTCAACGGAGCCAAGAGAAAGAATATCGGCGTTTACAGCCGGAGCGATAAACCAGAAAGCAGGGTCATAATCCTTTTCTGTTTTTGTGAGATTGCGGTCAGAGAGCACGCACTCCATATTTGCAAAGGTGAGAGAGTCCTTGGAAAGCTCCTCGTAAACCTGAGAGAAAAAATAGTAGTGAGGTTTGTTTTCGGCATACCATGAAAAGTTGCCTTTATTCACCTCGCCGGAGTCGCTTCCGAGAATACAGTCGCCGATAAAGGAAAGAGTGACTATATTATTTGCAAGCGCAGGAGCAGAGGGCTTTGGGGGATTGGTGTCAGTGTTGACGGAGGGTGTATTTTCTTTTGGTAAATCTGTGCTTTTCTCGGGAGCCTTGAAAAGACCGACCACAAGAAAAACTATAAATATAAGGGCAATTGCACTTGCTCCTATGGAAAGCAGAAGATTCTTTTTGTTGTCCACTGCAGAGACCTCCTGATGCGGAAAAGTGATAGATTTGGTTATACTTCTTATATATCACAGAAGCCGTCTGCAATCAACAACATAAAAGTTACAAAATTACAGATTATCTGAGCTTTGTTCCGCATTTTCCGCAGAAATTGCCGTTTCCCTTAACGGGGCTTCCGCAGTTGAAGCAGAAGGAGGGCGCAGAAGTCTCGGGTGCGGTTACTGCAGGAGCGGTCAAAGCTTCGGAAGCAGAAGGCATAGTAGCCTCAGGTACCGCAGGTTTCTCAGGAGCTTCTGAAACAGCGGGCTCTGTCACCTGAGAAACAAGGGGCTCAGCAGGTGTATCAGCTGTGAAGGATTCCGGCTCTGAAGGAGCTGCTATCACAGCAGGCTCGGAAACAGCAGGCTCAGAAGCATCGGATAAGGGAGTTTCCGCAGAAGGGCTTTCCTCTCTTACAGCAACGGGTTCGGGAGTAGCGGTTTCGCTCTCGTGGGAGATGGCATTATCTGTAACAGAAGATTCGGGCACAACTGTGGTTTTGACAGAGGAATCTGTCAAAGAGGTGTTTTCCTGAGCCTGGGAAGTTGTGGGAGACACAGGGTTATTTGCGGGGGCGGTGTTGTAAGGTGTGGATGTGGGAGCGCCGTAGCCGTTCTGTGCGTAAGGATTGTAAGGTTGATTTGCAGCGCCCGGATATCCGGGATAGACAGGATAGCTTTGAATGGGAATCTGAGGAAGCTGTCCGGGGATGTTTACACCATCGGGACCTGCATCAGAGATGTGGGATCTGTAAAGAAGGGCGAAAATACCGCAGAGAATATAGGATCCAATGGTGAGAAGGGTAATAAGATCAAGCTCTGAATTCTGGGAGAGAACTGCGCCGTAATCTCCGAGCTGCTCTTGTGCAGAGGACAGAGAGAAGAAAGAAAATGTTGCTATAATGAAGTTCATAACAGCAAAGGTCACAGAGCCGTTCTTATAAAGATGAGGAGTTGTAGCGGAGCGATAAACGGAAAGAGCAAAGCCGGTAAAGCTTGTGGCATAGGTGATAATAAGGCCGGCACCGATGAGTATTCCCAATATCAAACCGGTGATTTCTGCGCTCTGCGAGGAGGAAACCCGGCTGAACTTGTTGATAGTATCGAGGATCTCATATACCACATACAAAAGAAGAAGGACGGTTGTTATGTAGCTGATCGTGGCGGTAAAGGCACCCGAAAGAAAAGCCTTAAGACCCGCTTTGGGCGTGATGTCTTTGTCGCGGCTCTGGCTCTGAGCAAATATAACGAAGAAGCCGATTGCCAGCAGAATGGGAAACAAAACCTGAGAGAATCTGATAACATACATCAAAAGAGCCAGCAATACAGACTCTTCGGCAATAAATTCCATTGACTTGTCAAAAACCTCAGCTGAATCCATAAAGCTTATAAACCCGAATATTCCGAGAATCGAATAAACGATTGCAAGAATAACGGTCATGGGCTTCTTCAGAAATTCTTTGAGGTAAACTGAGTTCCTCTGGGTAGGGTCTGTGTAGCCGTAATTCATACCTGTCATAATCAACACTCCTTGCGCGTTCATAGTTTGTTAATTTGATTATATTACAAAGATATGCTGAAATCAACAAAACCTGACAAAAAACATGTCTATGTTGGTAGAATACTTACATTGACAAGCTTATTCACCAGGGAGTATAATAATATACAATGAGAAAATATGTCCAAATGGAGGAGATTAAGAATGTATGACTTTTTAGTGTCCGTTCTGGGAGTACCGCTGGGCTACATTATGCAGTTCTGCTACAACTTCCTTCGTGACTACGGTCTGGCAATTATCTTTTTCACCCTTATTTCCAAGGTAATAATCCTTCCCGTTGGAATCTGGGTTCACAAAAATGCCATCAAGATAGTTGAGATTCAGCCTGCCATCAACAGAATCAAGGCAAAGTTTTACGGAGACGCTGAAAGAATCGGCGAAGAAACCGCAAAGCTTCACAAGAAGCAGAAGTACAACCCCTTTGCTTCCATCCTGCCTCTCGTAATACAGATTGTATTGCTTCTGGGTGTTGTAGCGGTTATCTATCATCCTCTTGATTATATTTTCCGAGTACCCGAGCCCGTTGTTACAAGCATTGAGCAGAGAGCGGTTGAGGTTACAGGTGCAGACCCTGAGTCAAGTTCGATTCAGATCCAGGCTATTAACGCCGTAAGAGATAATCCCGAAAAGTTTGCTGATATTGCAGCTATGGAGGGCGGCAAAGAGGCTCTCGATGCCGCAACCAATCTGAAGCTTGATTTCCTTGGCTTCGACCTTTCCGCAACGCCAAGCCAAAGCATAGCAACAAACTGGCTGATGATACTCTCCCCCCTGATTGCGGGCTTTACAAGCTGGCTTCTTTGCTTTATCCAGAACAAGATTAATGTTCTTCAGGCTGAGCAGGGTGCCACAAACCGCTGGAGCACAATGATCGTTTCCGTTGGTCTTTCACTTTACCACGGCTTCGGTGTTCCCATCGGCATTGCCCTCTATTGGGTTGCAAGTAACATCATCGCAATTCTGCAGCTTCTGCTGCTTAACTGGCTTATTCCTCCGAAGAAGCACGTTGACTACGAAGCACTTGAAGCAAGCCGTGAGGAGCTCAAGGCTATCGAGGCTCTGGACACAACAGAGAAGAAGGGCCTCTTCAAAAAGGACGAGAACGCAAAGAGAGAAAAGGCTGATTACAAGCGTTTCTACTCTATTGCTAACAAGCACCTTGCAATTTACTCCGAGAAGAGCGGATTCTATAAGTATTTTGAGAACATAATTGAAGAGCTTCTCAAAAACACACAGCTCACAATTCACTATGTAACAAACGATCCCAACGACGCAATTTTCGAAAAAGCCGAGAAGAACGAAAGAATTCAGGCTTACTACATCGGCCCTAAGAAAATCATCACATTTATGATGAAGATGGATGCCGATATCGTTCTGATGACCACACCTGACCTTGAGAAGTATTACATCAAGCGTTCTCTTGTCAGAAAAGACGTTGAGTATATCTACACCTTCCACGGTCCTACATCCACAACTATGTGCGTTCGTGAGGGTGCATACGATCACTTCGATACAATCTTCTGCGTAGGTGAGCATCAGGTCAAGGAGCTCCGCGCCACAGAAGAGATTTACGGACTCCCCGAGAAAACTCTTGTTCCCGTTGGATTTGGTCTTATTGATAATCTCATCAAGATGTATGAGAGTATGGAGAAGAAGGAAAGCGACAAGAAGCAGATTCTCCTTGCTCCCTCATGGCAGGAGGACAACATCCTCGAATATTGCCTTGATGAACTTATGGAAGGTCTTATTAAGAGAGGCAACAGAGTTATCCTCAGACCCCACCCCGAGTTTGTAAAGCGTTATCCCCAGAAGATGGATGCTATCATTGCAAGATACAAGGATGCAGACGAGGACCTCATTATTGAGACAGACTTCTCCTCTAACCGTACAGTATGGGAATCTGACCTTATCATTACAGACTGGTCCGGTATTGCTTACGAATTCTCCTACGCAACAAAGAAGCCCTCTCTCTTCATCAACACTCCCATGAAGGTCTTAAACCCCAACTACACAAAGATTCCCCTTGTTCCTACCGAGATTTCTTGGAAGGACGAGGTTGGTATTTCGGTAGATACAGACAAACTCTCCACTATCCCCGAGGTAGTAGCTGAGCTTCTCGACAATCCCGATAAGTACAAGAAGCAGATTAAAGAAGCTCTTGAGCGCAACATTTTCAATGTTGGAGAGAGCGGTCTCGCAGGAGCAAAGTACATCTACTCAAGACTTGTTGAGAAGCAGAAGGAAAGAGCAGAGAATAAAAAGCCTGCAAAGAAGGCAAAAAAGGAAAAGAAAGCTTAAATAAGAGCTTTTCGCAGATTGACAATTAACGTACGTAGGACTATAATGGTCACGTATGAACAAAAAAGATTAAAGGAGATATAAATATGCAGAATTTTACAGCTTATATTGACGCAGCAACAATGACAATGGTATTCTCTGCAGGCGCAGCAGTAGTTGTTTCCGTAGGCACAGCACTTGCTGTGTATTTCCGCAGAGCAAAGAAGAAGATCAGCGACAAGCTTGGCATTGATGAGAATCAGAACAAGGTAATGGAAGCTGACCTGACAGGCTCCTTCGGCGAGAACAAGGACAACTGATAATTCGCCCTACGTTCAGAATTCACAAACAAAACCCTCTGAAGAATCCAGAGGGTTTGTTTTGCCGAAAAACAGATTATCAATTCCCTTTTAGCGTTCAATTCAGATAAGAAAACCGAAAGGAATGAATGGTTATGCTTAGCAAAAAACAGTTTGACATACTGGTTTTTCTTTCAGATAAAAAGAAGAACTGTCCTCAGAGAGAGATTGCAAAGAACACGAAGATTTCCGTTGGTACCGTCAACAAGTGTATGACAGAGCTTTCTGCAAAGGGTCTTGTGGAAAACGGAATGATCACCCCCACGGGTCTTGATGCTCTGGAGCCTTACAGAGTAAAGAGAGCTGTGTTCATCGCAGCAGGTTTCGGTTCAAGAATGGTTCCCGTTACACTCAATACCCCCAAGCCTCTTATCCGTGTGAACGGCAAGAGAATTATCACAACTTTGCTTGATGCCGTTATCAGAGCAGGCATCACAGAGATTTATATTGTCAGAGGATATCTCTCAGAGCAGTTTGATCAGCTTCTCTATGATTATCCCATGATCAGGTTTATTGAGAACCCTCAGTACAACGAGGCAAACAATATTTCCTCTGCGGTTTGTGCAAGTTATCTTCTCAAGAACGCTTACGTTCTCGAAGCCGACCTTGTGCTCTACAATCCCGACCTTATCACAAAGTATCAGTACAGCTCAAATTATCTGGGCGTCCCCGTTGAAAAGACAGATGACTGGTGCTTTGAGACCGGCGAGGGCGGTGTAATCAAGAAGCTCCTTGTTGGTGGCACAAACTGTCACCACATGTTTGGCATTTCCTATTGGAACGAAGAGGACGGCGCAAAGCTTGTGGGTCATATCAAGAGCGTATTCCAGTCTCCCGGCGGTAAGGAGAGATACTGGGATCAGGTTGCCCTTGAGTATTACAAGGATTCCTACAAGGTGCACGTTAGAGAGTGCAGCTTCGATGATATCATCGAGATCGACACCTACGCAGAGCTCAAGAAGCTTGACAAGACCTACGACGTCTGATAAATACATAAAAAATAAACTCCACAGCCAAAGCTGTGGAGTTTTTGCGTTTATAAGAAGTTTATTTTACGAACTTTAAGGCGCCTGTGGGGCAAACGTCAACACACATTCTGCAGTTTACGCAGTCCGCAATAACGGAGCTGTCTCTGAATTCAGGTTTGATGACGGTATCAAAACCTCTGCCCACAAGGCCGAGAATACCTTTCTGCGCTGCTTCGTCGCAAGCTCTGACACAGAGATTGCAGAGAATGCACTTGTGCTGATTTCTCTCAATGCAGGAGATGGTGTTTTCCTCAAATCCGATGTGGTGCACGCCCTCAAAGCGAAGAGGTGCGAGTGTGTATCTGTTAGCGTGGCGGATAAGAGAGCAGTCCTTGTAATCGTGACAACCGCACTCAAGGCATCTCTTTGCTTCCTTAATAGCGGTGTCTCTGTCAAAGCCGAGGTTGATTTCTTTGAAATCGTGCTTTCTTTCATCAGCACTTCTGTGGGGCATTTTTGCTCGGGGAAGCTTTTCTTTGTGAGAAAGCTCCTCTTTGGTGACCTCTTTTTTGCTGAGATAGGGTGCGATGTAAGGCACACAGTCGCCTTTGAGGAAGCTGTCGATTACTGCGCTTGCCTTATTTGCTTCGCCGATGGCGGCAATGGCAATGGATGCACCTCGGTTTGTGGCGTCACCAACAGCAAAAACATCGGGAAGATTGGTGCGGAAGGTGTATTCATCGGCGGAAATGATGCCTCTCTGATTGAGAGTGAGCGCTTCAAAGCCCCGAGGGTCAACCTTCTGACCGATGGCGGCAATAACGGTGTCAACTTCGAGATATTCGAACTTGCCTTCAACGGGGACGGGAGCACGTCTGCCCGAAGCGTCAGGCTCTCCCAGCTCCATCACCTGAAGCTTAACGGTCTTAACCCTTCCGTTTTCGCCAACATATTCATCGGGATTTGTGAGGAAAAGGAACTTTACGCCCTCCTCCATTGCTTCCTCGATTTCAATGTCCTCAGCAGGCATTTCGTCTCTTGTTCTTCTGTAAATGACATAGACATTCTCAGCACCCAGTCTTACAGCGGTACGGCAAGCGTCCATGGCAGTGTTTCCGCCGCCGACAACAGCAACGGAGTTACCGATTTCTACCTTTTCTCCCAGAGAAACCTTTCTGAGGAAGTCGATACCGCCCATAACGCCTCGGAGATCCTCTCCCTTTGTGCGGGTGGACATTGAGCTCCATGCGCCGATGGCAACGAGAGTTGCATCAAACTCGGCTCTTATTTCCTCAAAAGAAATATCCTTGCCGATTTTTACGTTGTTTTTAAGGGTAACACCCATATTTTCGATAAGGGCTATTTCCTTGTCGAGAACCTTCTTCGGAAGTCTGTACTCGGGGATACCGTAGCGAAGCATTCCGCCCATTTTGGGCATAGCATCGAAAATGGTGACGAAGTGGCCTTTCTTTCTCAGAAAGTATGCGGCAGTAAGACCTGCGGGGCCGCCGCCGATAACAGCAACCTTCTTACCGGTTTCTTTTTCGATTTCGGGAGTGAAGGGCGCCTCGGATGAAAGGTCATCGTCTGCGGCGAAGTACTTGAGAAAAGCAATGGACATAGGCTCTTCCACAAGGCTTCTGCGGCAAGCGCTCTCGCAGGGATGGGGACATACTCTGCCGATGGATGCAGGCAGAGGAAGTTTTTCTTTGATTATTTCAACAGCACCCTTGTTGTCGCCCTCGGCGATTTTCTTGATGTAGCCCTGACAGTCTGTGCCTGCAGGACAGTTAAGGGAGCAGGGAGCAACGCAGTCGCCGGTGTGGTCGCTCATAAGAAGCTCAAGAACGGTCTTTCTGACTTTTACTACTCTGTCGCTTTCGGTGTTGATGACCATACCCTCTGAAGCGACGGTGCTGCAGGCTCTGAGAAGCTTAGGGATCCCTTCGGCTTCAACAACACAGAGAGAGCAAGCGCCATAGGCTTTGACACTTTCGTGATGACAAAGGGTGGGAATTTCAATACCTGCACGTTTTGCGCAGTCAAGGATGGTGTCGCCCTCAAAAGCCTTGACCTCGGTATTATTGATAATAAGAGTAAATTCTTTCACAGGGGTACACCTCCTTAAAGAGTTTTAACAGCGCCGAACTTACATACACTGCGGCACTGGGAGCATTTGATACACTTGTCGGGGTTGATGGTGTGGGGATTCTTAAGGCTTCCCTCAATGGCACCTGCGGGACACTTTTTGGCGCAAAGGGTACAGCCTCTGCAAAGGTCCTTATCGATGGAATAGGTGATAAGCTCCACGCACTCACCTGCAGGACACTTTTTCTCTTCTATGTGAGCTCTGTATTCATCCTCGAAGTAACGGATGGTGGTAAGAACGGGGTTGGGAGCAGTCTGACCGAGACCGCAGAGTGCGCCGTCCTTGATGGCTTCGCAGAGCTCTTTGAGAAGCTCGATGTCTCCCTCTTTTCCCTTTCCTTCGGTGATGCGGGTGAGAATTTCAAGCATTCTTTTGGTACCGATTCGGCAGGGAACGCACTTTCCGCAACTTTCCTTAGCGGTAAAGTCAAGGAAGAACTTTGCCATTGCAACCATACAGGTGCTCTTGTCCATAACAACCATTCCGCCAGAGCCCATGATTGCGCCGGTGGCAGAAAGAGCCTTGTAGTCGATAACGGTGTCGAGGAGCTCCTCGGGAATACATCCGCCTGAGGGACCGCCCAGCTGAACCGCTTTGAACTCGGCGTTGTCGCGGATTCCTCCGCCGATATCGTAAATAACCTCTCTGAGGGTCATTCCCATGGGAATCTCTACGAGACCGCCCTTGCGGATCTTACCTGTGAGAGCGAAAACCTTGGTGCCCTTGCTTGCTTCGGTGCCCATTGCGGCAAAGGCTTCGCCGCCGTTTCTGAGGATCCAGGGAACATTTGCAAAGGTCTCAACGTTGTTTATATTTGAGGGGTTGGAGAAGTAACCCTTCTGTGCAGGGAAAGGAGGCTTGAGTCGGGGCATACCGCGACTTCCCTCCAGAGATTCGATAAGAGCGGTTTCCTCACCGCAGACAAAGGCACCTGCACCCGCCTTTATTCTCATGGTGCAGGAGAAGTTACTGCCGAGAATGTTTTCTCCGAGGAAGCCCATCTCGGTGGCGTCCTTGATAGCCTTCTCGAGTCTTTTGATGGCAAGAGGATACTCGGCGCGGACATAGACGATAGCTTCCTTTGCGCCAATTGCAAAGGCTCCGATGAGCATACCTTCAATGAGATTGTGGGGGTCACTTTCTATAACAGCTCTGTCCATAAATGCGCCGGGGTCGCCCTCGTCAGCATTACAAATAAGATATTTTTCCTCGCCTGCGGAATTCTTTGCGGCGTTCCACTTAAACCATGTGGGGAAGCCTGCGCCGCCTCTTCCCGCAAGACCTGAGGTCTTGATAACCTCAATAACATCCTCCTGAGAAAGGGATGAGAGAACTTTTCTCAGCGCCTCGTAGCCACCCTTTTCAATGTAGCTTTGGATGGAATCGGGGTTAATGATACCGCAGTTGCGAAGAGCGATTCGTGTTTGCTTTTTGAGGAAGTTTTCGTCGTCTTCTGAGATGACGAGCTTGGAAATGCCTGAGAAATCGCCACTTTTAACGGCGTGGGCAATGGACTCTGCGTCCTCGGGAGATACTTTTACAAGACGATAAAGAAGAGTGTCCTCTTCATAGATATCAACGATAGGCTCAAGGTAGCACATACCGATACAGCCAACTGAGGAAAGTGAGGCAGAGGAGTCAGAAAGAGCAACCTCAAGAGCGGAATAAACCTTAGAAGCACCTGCAGCGATACCGCAGGAACCCTGACCGACAGCAATTCTCATCTTATTTGTCCTCCTTTGCTCGGATATCTCTGATGATACTTACCGCCTTCTCGGGAGTGAGGGAGCCGTAAGAGTCCTCGTTAATCATCATAACGGGAGAAAGAGAACAGCAACCAAGGCAAGCAACACACTTAAGGGAGAAAAGACCGTCCTCGGTGGTGCCTCCGTCGGTAATACCCAGCTCCTCCTCCAGTGCGGCGGCGATTCTCTCGCTGCCGTTAACGTGGCAGGCGGTACCTTGACAAAGCATAATGAGATACTTGCCTACGGGAGTGAGTCTGAACTGAGTGTAGAAGGTGGCAACACCCATAACCTTTGCGGGGGTATTACCTGTTCTCTCGGCAATATGATAGATGACATCTGTGGGAAGATAACCATAGATGTCCTGAGCTTTCTGTAAGATTGTAATCAGCGAGCCCCTCTGGGAAGCGTATTTTTCGAGAACGCTTTCAAGAAGAGTAAGGTCGCTGGGTGAATGATTGCAATTACACATAAAAACACCTCGTAAAAATTTTCAACCTCAATATAACATTTTACTACAAAACGTGGCTATAATCAAGGTTTCACGTGGATAAACAGAAGCAGGGTAAATGATCAATTTATGGTTATTATGGCGAAAAATGAAAAAACAATGATCGCCCCGAAGGAATCTTCGAGGCGACCATTGTGAGATTTCCAATATTCAAAATTTGAGTAGTAGTCCTTTATGGAATGCTATTATAGCCTTCTATGGTAGCAGAGCTTTCGTAAATCATCATAGTTCCTCCCTCATAGCTGATGTCATAAACCTTGCGGACATAGCTTCCGTCGTTGAAGTAGATAATAGTTTCCACAACGTCGTTGAGGTTTTGCTCGGGGGCATACGCCAGAGCTATGCGCTCTGTGGCTTCCTCTTCGACAACCCATTTGTAATAGCCGTTTTCATCTACGGTTGCAAAGGTGTCTGAGGGGTAAATGATATTTTCGTGGGCAAAAAACTCGCTGTTCAGGTCTGTGTATGAGTCCCACTCAAGGCGCCAGTTTTGCTTGAGGTCGGAGTTTCTGATGCGGAAGAAGGTGGAATCCTGATAAAGAGATCTGCTTTTGAGTCCATAGAGATTGCTTCCGTCAATAACAAAAATGCCCACCTTTTTTGCTTCTTTTTCAGAGCTGTTTACGTGATTGTCGGGGTTTGTGACGGAATTGGTGGAATCACTCTGAGGTGATGCTGAAAGAGGTTTTTCTATCACCGCTGTTGCGGCAACGATGTTTACGGAGTTTTCTGAGCCGACATCTTTATTTGTCTCGGTTTTGACTGAGGACTCTTCGGGCTTCACCAAAAAGGAAACGACAAGCATAAGAACAAGGAGCGCTGCGGCAATTGCAGGGAAGTTAAGAGGTTTTCTGGCTTTTGCTTTGTAAACAAAGGGCTCTTCTTCTCTGGAAAAATAGTCTCGCATGAGTTTATCCATGGAATCATTTTTATTCATAGCGCATCTCCTTTCTGATTTCTTCCCGGGCTTTGTGAAGCCGTGATTTGACGGTGCCCTCGGGGATACTGAGAAGCTCCGAGAGCTCGTGAGTTGAAAAGTCTCTGAAATAGTAGAGGGTTATTACCTGACGACTTTTGACGTCCAGACGATTTATTGCTCTGTGAAGACTCAGGATTTCGTCCCGTCTGTCGTCGTCTTTACAGAACGATGCGAGAAACTGCTCCTCCTCTTCCTCGTTTCGGAAGGTGGCTCTGCGTTTTCTGAAGGGGTTTTTCATCATATCCTTGTGGGCGTTTATGCAGATTCGCCACAGCCATTTGTCAAAGGGTTTCTCTTCATCGTACTTTCTCAGGTTTCTGAGGACCTTTTCCCAGGTTGTCTGAAAAAGATCCTCGGCATCTTGTCGGCAAGTGCAGAGAGAGGAGCAAAGCCGTGAAAGCTCCGGAGAATACTTTTCGATGAGTTCTGCGTTTTTTGTTTTCACGGCCTGCCTCCTTTCTCAGAGGGTAATGAGGGGTTATTTGTTAAGTGAGCGTTTTTTTCTGATAATAACAGCGGTGCCAAGGGAAAGCGCCATAAGAGCAAGTCCGACATACACATAGGTTGTATCCTGTCCGGTTGCGGTTGCGTTGGGGCTTGAGGGGGTTATGGGTTTCTCTGTGGTGGGGGCGTCTGATTTTGTCTTTTCCCAACTAACGTCAAGTCCGGAGGCTTTTATTATGGACTCTATCTGATCCTGAGAAAGACCGAGACCCTGAGCCATATCGTCGATGATGTCCTGATCGTTCTTTCCCGAATACTGACGGGCGTTGTCGAGCTTTTCCTCAAGGAACTTTGTGAACATTGACTCAGCGGTTGCTCCGGGAGGCAGACAGGTACCGATAAGATTTCCGATTGAGGTGAGCTGCATTATGGGGCCGTACTTAGAAGCATCCTGATTTTTCCAGAAGGCGGCACGGCAGGTTTTGTTGCTGTCGGTGGGATTTTCGTATATGGTGTTGTTACAGTAGAGAGTGTCTCCAATGCAATCAACGGTGAAAATGGCATCGTAGGTCTGGATCTGAATGTCAAGAACAAAAAGAATTCCGTAAGTCTTGCTGCTGTCCAGATTCTTAAGCTTGCTGACGTCAAAGGAATATCTGCCGTCATCCTCAAGGGTACACTTGCCCTTTTTCGACATAAAGTTTACAAGCACTTCGCCTGATTCAAGGTCCCATATGTAGCAATACACGTAACTGTAATTGCTTCCCCAATCTTCGGGTACTTCAAAATAGATTTTTGTGTCGGCTCCTGTGGGGGCGATGTCTGTTTCTGCAGCGAAGGCTGTGATACTTAGACTGAGCACGCTGATAATAACCAGCAGAATACAAAGTGTTTTTTTGAGCATTTTTAAACTCCTCCTGTAATTATATAATGTGAGTAAGCTTCTGTAAAAGGAACTCTCGCTTCCTTTCGTTTAGCTTCCTATTATATATACGACACAGAGAGGAGCTTGGTTCAGAAAATTTTACAAAATGTGTCGGAAATAACGAGGACATTGCCCCATCAGCATAAGAAACCCCCGTGTTTTGTGCACGGGGGTGTTTGGTGTTATAGGTTTTCTTCGAAGTAGCTTATGAATTTAAGAGGGTTCTCTGCTCCTGAGGTGAAGCCGTCGTAGTCCACACTTTCGGTGGCAAAGGCTTCGGAGATCTCTTCCGGGTTCTGATAAATCAGAAGATTCGAGGGGCTGAGCTGTTCTTTGTATGAGGGATGAATATTGTTGGTGATAAGCTTTCTTTTGTAGGTTACTGCTTCGTAGAGTCTCAAAGTGGGAGAACTTCCTCCGCCCTGAAGGATTTCAAGAATACATCGGCTGTTCTGGATGTTCTTGACGTTCTCTTTGTAGCTTAGCGGAGAGGAATAAGTGAGACCTTCGGCGCAGATGCGGTCCTTTTCGTCGGTACCGCAGACAATGAATTTGCACTTGAGTTTTTTTTCGGAGAGAGCTTTGAAAGCGCTGTGAATCTGAGAAAGACGGTCCTTGGCAAAGCCGATAAAGTAAACGTCATTTTCGAAGGTGTCGGGGGTGGTCACTTCATCGCGTGCGCCGTAGATATTAAGCCAGGGATAGTAGTTGGCACCATAGGTTTTTGACTCTCCCTCATCGTATGTAAGGATCATATCACAGCAGGAGCGCACCTTTTCCATATCCCAGTTTTTCTTGGATATAAGGTCTCCGCAGAGCACAACCGCCTTGTTTTGCGGATTGAGACTCTTTATGTATCGGTAAAGAGCTGTCTCTTCACAGAGATACTTGCCCCCGAGGAAAACGTAACAACAGGGTTTGTCGTTTTCGAAAGGCTGCTGTATGATACGCTTAAACCATGCTTTTTTAAAGGGAAGTTTAATTTTTTTGTTAATCTTTTTTGACCAATGGAGAAAGAAAAGCTTGTTGATAAGCGGACTGGAATCAATGGCGTATTTATACACCTTTACAAAGGAATGTTTTTCCAACGGCCACAATACGGGGTCATAACAGGGGTCGCTGACATTGAAAAAAACATAATTATATTTTGTATTCATACCGAGCCCCCAATCGTGTTTCCGGATTATTTTTCTTTAATGTATTCCTTTTTTGCGCAGGAAAGATCAATGCTGTCACCCAGAGTGTATCTCCACTCGTCAGGAGTGATCTTGCTGAGACCGCCTGCGTGGAAGAAGGTGATCTCACCAAAAAGGATATTTCCGTCAATATTGTAGAGGTCAACTCTGCAGAAGGGGAAGTCGCCGGAAAGCTTTTCTGCGTATTCGACCATAGTTGCGAAGTTTTCGGGCTTTTTCACAAGGGAGGCATCGAATCTGGGACGAGAAACGGTTACGTCAAGAAGGTTCATATCTCTGTCGTAGACATTTCTTTTGGCACCTGCGAGATGGCTGCCGTCATCTCCTGCGGTGTCGATATCGATGAACATATACTCACACTTGCCGTTGGAGCAGAGGAATCTGTAATCCACCAAGGGTGCCTTGTCCTTGCTTTCAATAATTGCTTCAACGATTATTTTTCTTTCGATATCGCGGTAAACCCATTCTCTGGAGTTTTTGGAGTAGTCCTCCTTCAGTCCGCGATTAAGGATTTTTTCCGCTCTCTTTTTATCAAAGGTTTCAAGGTTATTGCAACGGACGTTAGAGCCGCTCATGTGGTTGCATTTCATATAAAACTGACGGGGAAGCTTATCCCAACGGATGTCTTCGGTTTTGTCATAAACGCCGTAGACGGGATTGAGAATGTGACCAAGACCCTTGCTCTCTACGTATTCTCTTACCTTGTATTTGTCGGCGCAGGTGACACACAGAGGATCTCTGTAATACATCTTCAGCCAGAGCTGCTTTGCGTCAAAGGTGCGGGGATTTTCAAAATCAAGCTCTTCCCCGTTCTTTTGCTTGTAGGCTTTTTTAAAGTAGGCTTCATCAGAGTAGATAAGACCCTGCCAGGTGATATTCACACGATGCAGGAATCTCCAGATGCCTTTCAAAAAATCATTTTTCTTGAGCGTAGTACGAAGTTTGGACTTAAAACTCATAACCATTCTCCTCCATGGAAGCAGTGTAAAAAATAACGGCCGACAATAACCCATAATAATATTTATTTTATCATAGAAAGCAGATAATGTCAAAAGAAATCGAGAGCTTAGGTAAAGGCACAGAGAGGGTTGCGGGGTTTTTCGGGAGAAGGGGTGTATTTCGTTGACAAACGCATAAAAGAGGTGATATAATATTACAAAATGGTATTCGATTTACCTAAAATGAGGAGTGAAGAGGAAATGCGGATGAGGAGACTATTGTCAATACTTTGTCTTGCGGTGCTGATGATATCTTTGGTTTTTGTGATGACGGCCTGCGAGGAGGGAGAAGAAAGAAGAACTCCAGACACAAAGACTCAGACAGAGCTTTTCCAAACTCAAGCTGAGACAGAGACTCAAACAGAGGTTACGACTTTAGCAGAAACCGTTCCCACAGAACCGCAGACAGAACCTCAGACAGAAACTTTACAGACAGAGGCTTCGTACGACGACGGATATGTGTCCGATGAACTCACGCCCGTAGTTACTGAGAAAAGCGGTCGCGATTACGTTCTCAATACCAACACCAATAAATTTCACTATCCTTCCTGTTCTCACGCAGACAGGATAAAAGCTCACAACAGACAGGATTACTGCGGTACCCGCGAGGAAATTATTTCGTGGGGATACAGTCCTTGCGCGGTGTGTATGCCGTAAGCGTTCGGAGAAAGGCGGGGTAAGATGAAAAAAACATCAAGAGGAAAGGATATACTGTTAAATGCCCTGATAACCCTGGGGCCCGTGATTATAATGGGTCTGATAATTGTGGGGTTATCTGCGCTTCTGGCGCTGGTGATGCTTCCGAATTACTCACCCGGAGAGTCCATATTTCTGATTTGTCTGGTGGTGGCGGTAATAGCCATACTTGCTTTTTTGATGGTTTTCTCTCTCGTTATGTTTGCAAAAAACAGATACATCTGGGACGCAGAAGATATTTGCCTGTTCGTTATCTCCATTATTATAGCTTTGGCTTCTTTGGCTTTAGGCGTAGTTATGTTCTTTGTGTACGATAATCTTTACGGCACAGGCTTTGAATCGGGAGATTTCAGCGCCGGGCAGGTTTGCTCAATTTGTTCAAAGCCTGCTGACGGCGGAATGTTCAGAGGCGGAAAAGAAGAGGATAAGTATTACTGCAAGGACCATTACAAAAGAGTGTCCTCCTCTCAGGATAAAAGCTTCACAAACAAATACGGAAGTCCAAACACAAAGTGTGCTGTGGACGGTTGCACAAATAAAATAGTAAGCAGTGGTGACTCAAACAGCTGCGCAACCCACTCGCAGAAATGCCTTTCCTGCCGATGTTACATAGATTACGACGCAATGTACTGTATGCAGTGCATTGAGGATGCACTTCGACGATAAAAAACAGGATGAGAAATAAGGAGTTTATGATGAAAAGAGTTATTTGTTTATTCCTTGCTCTTGTGATGAGCATCTCTCTTTGTGCATGTCAGAAAAAAGAGGACTATTCAGAGTTGGCACTCCAGAAGGCATCGGAAGTGTTTGACAATTTCTTAAGCAGCGTTGACAGTGACACCTTCAGCTTTCCCGTGACAAAAATAAGCTACACCATCAATAACGTTACCCGTAAGGAATCCGGCTCGTATGTTGTGGATGTTACCTGGCACATTACTGCAAAATCTGAAGCATATACTGACAGGACAATGGCTGAGTTCACTCTTGCAAAAGTAGGCAGTCTGCTCATAGGAACGGATATCAGTGTAGATGGAAAGAAATACAGCTTATCACATACCAACACAGATTACAACGATGCCATTAACGTGATAGTAAACGGATCAAGGCTTAACGGTTACACCTATTATGTATCAAAAGTCAATGCCTCCGGCTCTTCGTCTTCAGGAGGCTCGTCAGGAAGTCTCCCGGGAGGAAAGTGCAGTATCTGCAACGGAACGGGAAGCGTCAAGTACTATTACGGAGACAGCGACCTTCAGGCGTATCTTGACGGTCAGGATCCCTACACCTTCGGAGTATGTACTGCCTGTAACGGAACCGGAAAAGCAAAAAGATAATCTGAAAAAGTTTCCCCGCGGCTCTGGCTGCGGGGATTTTTGTCATAAAACAAAAAGCACCGCCTAAAGAGTCGGCAGTGCTTGTGTGTTTAATGCGTCAGATTAACTTGCGGGGACAAAGGGGAGCTCAATCTTTTCTCCGCTGTAAGCGGGGAGTGTCGGCTCTGTGACAGCCTCTTCCTCGGTGAGGGTTCCTCCGGGAGCGCCTTCTGTGATTTCAACCTCTGTGGGAGTGTCGGGGTCGTCAATGGGGAATGTCAATATCTCCAGCTCATCTTCGTCCTGAGTGAAAGCCTCGGAGAAGGTCACGTCCGGATCTGAAGGGGTCGAGCTTGAGTCAGAAGCGGCGTTTTCGGCAGCGGAGGAGGAAGTCTCAAGGGAAGACGAGGAGGTCTCTGTTTTTGTCGGCTGAGGGATCTCTTCGGTTTTTTGGGAACAGCCTGCGAAGACTGCAATCAGCACAGATATCATAAGAAGAAAAGCAAATATGCGCTTCATATTATGTCACTACCTTTCAAATTATACAGATATTATAGCATGGGAGCAATCTCAGCGCAATAGGAAAAAGGGACCTACCCTTAGGAGTAAGCCCCTTTTGAACTCTGAGTTAATCAGAGAATCTCGGTTTCGTCGTCGTCTCTGCTGTAAGAAGGTACGAAATCGCCTTCCTGACTGCTTGCTGTGATAACATCACGCTTGTCAAAGATGACAACGGTGATTTCTGCTGTCTCATAAATCATTTTCATTTTAATCACCTTTTTTATTTTATTTCTGCAGGAACAAAGGGTAATTCAATGGGTTTGTTAGGGTCCCTTGTTGTGACAGGAGCACTTGCGGTGATGATCTCATCCGAAGAAAATCTCTTGATTTCGATATAAGGAACCTGATAATTTTGTCTGTCCATTATGCACCTCAATATGGTAAACCGAGATAATCGCAAGCAGCGCTGTGGTAGTCTGCAAGAGCGTTTGCAAGGTTTACAAGCTCAGGGTTAGAGCTCTGCTGTGCAAGATAGGCGTAGCTCAGAGCGCTGTAATCAACAGAAACGCAGTCTGTTGCTGCTGTATAGGGATCATTAAGATGCTGAGCATAAAGCTCGGGGATACAAATTTCGTAGAGGTTGCCGTTAGGTGCAAGCCATGCGGTAAAACCATTGAGCTGAATAGCAATATTATCATGCTCATCAGAGTTCTCTACTTTGAAATAGAGCTTGAGAGTTGTCTCGGATTTGAGAGTAAGAGTTGCGCCGTAGAACTGAACTGCGCCGTCATTTGTGCCCTCAATATTGGGTGCGTAAGCAGAAAGGTCAGCTGTCTTAGCTGTCTTTTCCTCTTCTGTCATATACTCTGTATCGTTAGCAAGCTTATCGGTATTGTAGTCAAAGTAGAGCTGTGCGGCTGTACCGTAGTTGAGCATAGCCTTTGCAATATCCTGCTCTGCTGCGTACTCACCGGGAAGACTAAGGATTGCTACAAGATACTTCTGGACAGAGGTTTCTGCGGCCTCTGTCTCAACAAGGTCTGTAACAACCTGTGCGGTGATGGTGGATGTCATATTCTTTGCGGGAACGGAAACAGAATATGAATAAACAGTTTCATCGTTCCAGACGCCCTCGGAAGCAGCATACTCTATGGTACCCTCGTGAGTAGTGATAACTACCTTTGCATCGGGATCGTAAAAAACATCGTCTGTAATATCGAAATAAAGCTTGAAGGTGATGTTGCCCTCAAGATCTGCGGAGGTGCCGACAAATTCAGCTTTTGTTTCTTCCTCTTCGCTGAAATCATAGTCGGGGAAGAATACAGAAATATCTTCAGAGCGTACGGCGTTGCCGTTATCCCACGTCATATAGTAGCAGTCGTTGTTAGAGAAGCTTTCGATATTGGGAGTCTGGTCTCTCTGTCCTGAGCCGTCGTCCTTGATGCCGTTGAAGATAATGAAGGAAGCATCTGCGGGCACTACTGCGAAGTAAACGTCGTAATTGCCGTCGTTGTCAAAGAACTCCATAGGTGTGCCGGGCCATGTGTCACACTCGGCGTATGCGCTGCCCTCAAAGTAGCAACGAACATCGCTCCACAGCCAGTTGTTCTGGAAGTAAACAGTGACGAATTCCCCTTCGGGCTCATCGGAAGGCTCCTGATAGGGATGTGATTCCTCGAGTTCCTCAAGGCTGTTGTACCACCACTCATCGCCCCAGTAGAGGTACTTGCCTATGCCGGATGTGAAAGACTGGATAGCTGTCTCGCCGGAGACTTCCCCGCCAACTTCGTTCTTTCCACTGAACTTAATTTGGTTGTAATATTTGTCAAAGGTTACGGAATAAACAAGACCGCCTGCCTGATCTGCGTTTTCGGAGAGAACCTCACCTGTGGGCTCCATTTTTACGATTTCAGATTCATCGTTGGTTGAGTCTGCGGCTTCAGTCCATACTTGTGCGTAAACCTCGGTGAAGTTGTCCGCATAGTCAACAAAGTAGAAGGTGTAGCCGTCTGTGGGATCGGGCTCGGGATCGGGAGTGGGATCCTCTTCGCTGAAATCATAGTCGGGGCAAATATCGGCGATGTCGTTTACTACAACTGCGTTGCCCATATCCCATGTCATGGAGTAGCAAGCGCCATCGTAGAAGCCCTCATAGATGTCGGGAGTCTGGTCGATTGAGCCTGTGCCGTCATCCTTGGTACCGGCAAAAAGAACACCGGTAGCATCAATGCCCATGGTTGCTTTATAGACTTCGTTGCCGTTAACGGACGTGCCTACATACTCAACCTTGCCTTTTTTCCACTCAGTATCGGGGAAATAACTGCTGCCCCATGTGTGATAGAAAACATCTGACCAAAGCCAGTTGTTTTCAAAGTACACAGTGATGAGGTTTGATTCTGCGCCTACGCTTACGGGTGCTGCCATAAGCACGCCCACAAGCATAAGCATTGTCAAAAGAAATGACAAGATTTTTTTCATTGTTTTACCTCCTTTAAAAGTAAATTTATATGCACAAAAGCAAAGAAAAAACGTACAGCTTTTGCAATATCCTGATTTGAATGCCATAAATACAAGAAGATGACTTCACGAAAGAATGGAGACACCAACCCATTATCATAATTTCATTATACATAGCGGGATTTTCAATATCAAGTTATTTTTGCTAAAGCAGATGATTTTTTTATATTGATTGCATTTTTCGGATAACGCGGTTTATTTTACCGCCGAAAAAATAAAAGAAACCCCGAGAGAAATCTCGGGGTGTGAGGAGTATTATAACAAAATCATCTTTCTCCGTTTTTGTAGGAGTTATAAAAAGCCACATAGTCAAAGTTTCTGATGAACTCTCTGAAGGATTCAATCTCCTTGCTGAAGCTTTCTGCGGTTACTCTGCCGTCGTCCTCAGACATTCTCTGAAGGAGTTCTTTTGCCAGCTCAGGAGAATAATGCCATGTGTCATAGTAGTGGTCGAGATTGGTGATGTATTCCTCTTCGCACATATAGGAGTATATGCGTACGTTTTCGTAATCATCACAGCCGTCAACCATAATTTCAAGCACATCCATCATTGCTTCGAATCTGCCGTCATAGCGCTTTCCGTCCCAATTGAGAACACAGTACGGAGGTGTGAAGAGGATGAACTCTGTGTCGGGATGTTCCTCAAACAGGGGCTTGAGGTTGTACTCGAGGTTGTCGTAAGCGTTCTGAATGTAGTCGTCGGTGTTTACAGGCTTAACTTTGGAGCCGTCAATAGGCGCGTATTTTTTGAGAACTACATCGCTTCCGCAGACCCAATCAGCAGGTGCGGGATCCATAATGGGCTTCTCCCGACCTCTGAGAGTGTTGATGAGATTTTCGGGGATCTGATGATAAAAGATGTCCAGACTCAAAAGATAGCTGGGATAGGTCTCTGCGGAAATCTCATAGAGATACTCGGGAAGCGGAAACGCTGTTTCGTCCCAAGGCCCGGTGGAGGCAAAAGCGTCCAGACTGAGAATAACTCTTTTTAAGTCGGGATTTGCCTCGAAGCAGATATCAAGAATCTGTTTACAGTTGTAGATGGTTGCGCTGTTAAAGTTAAGTCTTACCGAGTCGCCGCCGAAGATTTCGTCCACGTCTGTGGTGTCAACTGCAGACATCATGCTGGAGCCTGTCAGAACGGTGTCGTATTCATAGTTTCTGGCTATTCCGGGGTTTGCGTAAACCTGATTGTAATGCCAGTAAGAGAAAACATCCGACTCTTTTCTGAAAACCAGCAGGGGGTCAGCGATAAACATAACTCCTGCAAAGATGGCAAGAATCAGAACGATGGAGGTAACGGTCATTATTGTCCATGATTTGAATTTCATAATCTTCACCTCTTAAAAACCCGCATAAACAAAGGATGTAAATCCTGTTAAGGATAAGACGGACAGAGAAATCAACGCAATTGAAATGAGAGATCTGAGGAAGGTGGGCTTGAAGGAAGCTACCTTCTCGTCGGTGTTTTTGAGGAACATAACGCTTAAAATGCTCAGTACAAATACTGCGCTGAGGGAGATGAGGAAAGGAGCAACCTGTGTTGTGATGTTGAAGAGAGTAGGCTGCAATAAACTCTCAACAAGAGAGTCGTCAAGCTTTCCGAAGTTGCCTTCAAAGGGCTTTCTGAGCATGAGCAGTGCGTCTGTAAAGGAGGATGCCCTGAAGAATACCCACAGAACGGTTACCAGAAGGAATGTAAAAATTCTGCAGATGAAAGCGGGAATTTTTTTGAGAACGGGCTGAACAAATCTTGTGAGAATGTTAAAGAGTCCGTGGAGTCCGCCCCAGATAATGAAGGTAAGACCTGCTCCGTGCCACAAACCGCTCACAAGGAAAACTATCATAATGTTAAGGTACTGGCGACCTTTGCCTTTTCTGTTACCACCTAAGGGGAAGTAAAGATAGGTTGTGAGGAATGTGGTGAGAGAGATGTGCCAACGCTTCCAGAAATCGATGATATCAACTGCCTTGTAGGGTGAGTTGAAATTCTTCATAATATCCATATTGAGCATATATCCCACACCGCGTGCCATGTCGCTGTAACCTGAGAAATCGAAGTAGAGCTGCAGTGCAAAAGCGAAGATGGTGAAAAGGGCCATGGTTGAGTTTACCGCGGAAACATCTGCATAGGAGAAGTCAACGATGATTGCAAAGAAGTCGGCAAGAAGAACTTTCTTAGCAAGACCGAAAGAAAAAGCATAGAGACCTTTGGAGAAATTCTCGAAGTTCAGAGACTTTCTTTCCTTGTCGTTGAACTGAGGGATAAGACTGCGGGCGGTCACAATGGGACCAGAAAGGATCTTTGCAAAAAACAGAGTGAAAAGGGTGTAGTCAAGCAGACTGTAATTGCTGTCGTCATCTTTTGCAACATCCATAATAAAGCTGATCTGCGTGAAGGTAAAGAAGCTGATACCGATGGGCGCAATGATATGTATCATATTGAAGTTGTTGTTGAAAAGAGTTCCACAAACGGTACCGAGCCACATTGCGTATTTGAATACGCCCAGCAGAAGAATGTTTGCGGTAACAGCAAGGTTACGGATGGTGTTAACTGCTTTTTGGTTGGATTTTGTCTGGTTTTTTCTTATCAGCAGATAGGATGAGTAGTTGATAATCATACTGAGCAGGATCACCCAGCTTACCTCGAGTCCGTAGCAAAGATAGAAAACAGCGGAGCCGAGCAGAAGCCAGACCTTTCCGAGCGTATGGTTTGTGAATCTGTTCAGAAGGTAATAGCCTGCAAGCAAAACGGGGAAGAACAATAGAATAAACAGATAAGAGTTAAAATACATCGAGTTCATCTCCTTAAATAATGATTCACGATTAAATAAAACGTGCGGTTTAATTGTAACACACCAATCATTAAATGACAAGAAAATCCTGAAAATGATAAGTTGTGCTTTCTGATGTGGTGCGTTCTTCGAGGTCTCTTCCCGGTTATATAAAGAAAAGGCATCCGATCTCGGAAGCCTTTTCTTCGATGCGTTTATTATTTTTCCTCTCTCTTATAGAGAACAAAGACACTTCTGGGAATGAGATAGAAAAGAGGAGCGATTATAAGGTAAATAATAGCCAAAGGAAGATGTGTTTTGAATTGGTTAAAGTGGTCAGGTAAGAAACAAAAGGATATCTCAAGAATGGCACAGCAAAGGAAAAACAGTATAGACGGGACAAAAGAAAGCTTTTTGATGAGTGGTTCCTTTGCTTTTTTATAAGCCATTATAAGCACAAAGGTGGAGAGTACCACACCTGCCGTCAGGAATAAATAGAAGAAAACAAAGAGTGCTACAGGAGTGTTCCAGCCCCTTTCGGCATAGCCTGCAATATGCTTCGCAGAAAAGCAAACTATCAATACGAAAGAGTGGATCAGAGCACCGAAAATTGCCAGGATGTTTTTTGTAAAGAAAGCAAGTGAAAAGAGGAAGAACGGATATAAGAGCCAGATCTCGGCGGAATGGAAGCCGAGCTGAAAAAAGAGAGAAAGCAAGAACAGAATCGGGGCGGCTCCGAGAACGATATCAATTACTGTGAGTGTGTTGTTTGCGATTTTTGAAAGCTTTGTTTTACGAGTTTCCATTTGATTACCTCCTTTTAGATTTCGTATTATAGCAAGGGGTGATGTGCCTGTCAACTACCCAGATCAGGAATTCACGAAATGTTTTATTCGGAGGGTTTATTATAAAGCTTTGCATATTCTATCATGGACTTTGTGCCTCGGCTTTTGCCGTCCCAGAAGCAGATGACAAAGTCGCAAGCCTCTGCCATTTGTTTGTTTCTTCTCGGCCCTGCGCTTTTTCCGTATTTATCCCACTGTGCAGGATATCGCTCCACCACAAAACCGTTTTCGGCGGCGTATCTTTCTCCCAAAGCATCTGCACCCGAGGCACCGCCCGAGAGGATTATAATCTCATTCTCTTCTATGATTCGTGACAGACAATGGTCTATGAAGGCTCGAGCCTCCTCATAGTTGCGGTAATCTCTGCAGCCTGCAATTACAACTCTTTTGACGGGGAGTTTTTTCATAAAACTACCTCAATAAAAAAAGCACACCCCGAAGGATGTGCCGAAAAAGTGTTCCCTCGGTAAGTTGCTACACAAACCGGATTTCCACGCAGGGGGAAATAAGAGGAGAACACCTTTTACCAAGGTATTCTTCCCCACTGCGTATAAAACAATCCAATTTTGTGTAGCACCCTTATCTTACCACATTCAATAAAAGTTTGCAATAACAGGACACAAAAATCCCCTGCCTTTTCAGACAGGGGATGATTATTTACCAAAGGTAAAATTATTTCATTGCGCCCAAAACTGCAACTGCTGGGGCAACTGTTGCCAAAACCTCGGGGTTGTTACCCACTTAATCAAAACATGGTTTTTCCTTCCTCATAGCCTTTTTTACCCCCAAAATCGGTGTTTTTGGAGTGTTTTTATAATTCCGAATCCTTATTTGTCCCTATCAGTCCCGGAATCATGTAGAAAAATGTTGAAAATTTTATTTTCTACAGATTTCAAAAAAGTTATGTAGAAAAACTTTACTCATAAATAATAGAAATTAAGAGTGGATTTATCTGCTCAAAATAATCCTTTTTATTGTGTTGTGGTTTTTCCTGTGATATACTGAAGTTGTAACTCAACCTTAATTTTTTAGGAAAGAAGGGTATATATTGAAAAAAATCGTATCTTTTGCATTGGTACTTGTGTTAAGTTTATCTTTTTGTGCTTGTGGAAACAAAAAAACACAAACATCCTCTACCATTTCAGAATTCCAAAACGCAACAGAACCTACAGAAACTCAACCTCAATGGTTTACCTCAGACTCTTCCGAGCATGAGGATATTGCTATTAAAATTACCGGCATCAAACCCACCACTAACGAAAAATGGCACGGCTATGCAGCGCTCCGCGGATCATCACCATACGACTCGATGTTTGTTATCTACAAATCCGGTGATCCCGATGCGTCTTTTGAGGACTTTATGTCCGAAGCTGTTATCGGACCTGACGGTGCCTTGGGCTCCTATACAGAAGACACCGAATTGAAAATTTCTGCATACGAATACTCCGACAACCTGCCCGCTATTTATGTCGATAAATACAGCTATTCTTTTATCGTCCTTAAAGAATCTAACCACAGCAACATTATTTTTCAACTTCTTATGAGCGGAATTGACGTCACTTGTTCTTATTATATAAGTAATGTTCTTTATGAAGTTACACTAACCAGCGAAGGATTTGACACGACTAGTAATGCGTATTGGTATCTAGACACAAACTCTATTAAACCTTGCATACCTATGTTAGAAGAAACCGTTACATTATCATATATTAATGATATCTTCAACAACGCCTATAGCGAATTTTATTTATATAACAGCAAAATGCAAATAAGCAAAATGACAAAACTGCCTTCTTACGACATACATAAATACACTTACGACGACAACGGCAATCTTGCATATTCAGAATACGAGTATGATTGGTGTTCTGACGAGGGTTGTATTGCTACCGTCAAAAAAACTTATAATTCTCACGGTGACGAAGAAACCCGCACCACAACCTATCGTTCTCCCGAAAACCGGAGGTTTGATGATGGCGAGGTTGAAAAATACAAGTACGAATACGAATATAACGAAGACGGCACCATCAAAACAGAAACCAAATATATCAATGGTGAAAAATCGTCTAAATATGAGTATGTCCACTATTATGACGATAATGGTCGTGTTATAGAATCAAAAATGAAAGGAAAATCTTTTCAACACAAAATGCAATATTCTCATATAGTACGGTATATGTATGATGAAGACGGAAACTTAATTTTCAAGTCAAGCGTTTTTAGCAATATGCCTTACGATCCCGAGTTGGACCTTTACCTTACATCTAACGTACAACAAGGTTACTACTTTTATTCATACATTAAATAAGTGTATGTCTCAGTATATTTGCAATTCTTACACACAAAAACAAATCCACACAGCAAAAAGGCTTCCGAGTAAAATCGGAAGCCTTTTACTATACCTTGCGGTAAAATTATTTCATTGCGTTGTAAACTGCAACTGCGCAAGCAACTGTTGCACCAACCATGGGGTTGTTACCCATACCGATAAGGCCCATCATCTCAACGTGAGCAGGAACGGAAGAAGAACCTGCAAACTGAGCGTCGCCGTGCATACGGCCCATGGAGTCTGTGAGACCGTAGGAAGCAGGACCTGCGCCCATGTTATCGGGATGAAGTGTTCTGCCTGTGCCGCCGCCGGAAGCAACGGAGAAGTACTGAACGCCGTTCTCGATAGCCCACTTCTTGTAAGTACCTGCAACCAGGTGCTGGAATCTTGTGGGGTTAGTGGAGTTACCTGTGATGGAAACGCCAACGTTCTCGAACTGCATGATAGCTACGCCTTCACGAACATCGTCTGCGCCGTAGCAACGAACTGCTGCTCTCTCGCCGTCGGAGAAAGCCTTCTCCTCTACTATCTTGAGCTCGCCTGTGAAGTAATCAAACTCTGTCTCAACGTATGTGAAGCCGTTGATTCTGGAGATAATGTAAGCTGCGTCCTTACCGAGACCGTTAAGAATTACGCGGAGGGGCTCTTTACGAGCTTTGTTAGCGTTTCTTGCGATACCGATAGCGCCTTCAGCAGCTGCGAAGGACTCGTGACCTGCAAGGAATGCGAAGCACTTTGTCTCGTCACGAAGGAGCATTGCGCCCAGGTTACCGTGGCCGAGACCAACGTTTCTCTGCTCTGCAACAGAGCCGGGGATACAGAATGCCTCGAGGCCGATACCGATTGCCTCAGCAGCATCTGCGGCTGTTGTGCAGCCCTTCTTGATTGCAACTGCGCAACCGAGAGTATATGCCCAGGAAGCGTTCTCGAATGCGATGGGCTGAACGCCCTTTACGATTTCATCAGGGTCAAAGCCCTTCTCAAGACAGATAGCTCTTGCCTCTTCAAGATCCTTGATGCCATACTCAGCCATGCAAGCATTGATTTTGGGCATTCTTCTGTCCATGCTTTCAAATGTAACAGCCATGTCGTTA
>JAZSME010000147.1:0-25624 GCA_045535715.1 Ruminococcus sp.
GGCGGAAATCTTGTTGTAAACAATGCAACCACCATTGCTAAGGCGCTGGGACTTTCCGAGACCTTCATCGGACTTACCATTATCGCCATCGGCACAAGTCTCCCTGAGCTTGTAACCAGTATTGTTGCGGCGAAGAAGGGCGAGAGCGGTCTGGCACTTGGAAATGTTATCGGCTCCAATATTTTTAACATACTCCTGATTCTGGGTCTTTCATCCTCTCTCTCAGATATTCCCGTAGATGCAAGTGCAATTATCAACGTCATTGTTATGACAGCTGCAACAGCCATAGTTTTTCTGCCTTGCTTTATAAAGAAGAGAATGGGCAGAAAAACAGGTGCCGTATGTGTGCTCGGATATGTGGCATATACCGCATATCTGCTTCTCAATGCCTGTGCAGCATAATGAAAAAACAAAGCTCCGTAAACCGAAGTTTGCGGAGCTTTTCTGTACCGAGTGGAACTAAACGAGATTTAAATTTTTGTATCAAAGGTTTTACTGCATTTCGGACAGCGTACCGTGTGTTTTCCTTTGATTTTCTTTACTCTGAGAAAGGATTTGCAGTAGGTGCATTTTATGTATTTGTGAGTCTTTCTGTCCCGAAAGCGGTTTTTCTGTCTCAGGAAAAAGCTTTTCACCTTATCGGCATACTTTAAGTAGAAAAGATTCTCCTTCTGTCTTTTATAGAGATTTCTTGAGAACATTCTGAAAAAGCACCAGAACGCAAGTGCCAGAGTGATCAGAGTGATTATCAGGGAATTTACAAAGATGTTCACAATGATCAGCAGGATGTATATAAAAAGAATGAAGCGACAGAGACGGTCGGCACCGTTTCTGTCAACCATAAATCTGTGAATTTTTTCTGCGAAATTGTTCATAATAAGCCTTCTTGTTGCATGATTATATATGAACCATTATATCACTCTCCTATGACGAAAACAACATAAAAGAGTAAATAAAATGTTAACAAAAGCCTTGAAGACAACGGAGTCCTCAAGGCTTTACTTATATGATTCTGAGCTCATTGAAGTTTTCGTCGAGAATATTGCAGGAGGCGTGTAATGCGGCAAGCTCTTCCTTCTCAAGGGAAAGCTCAATAGTTCTGTTTACTCCGTTTTTACCGACAATACAGGGAGTTCCTACGAAGGTGCCTTTTCTGCCGTATTCCCCCAGAAGCTCCGAGGAAACCGTCAGAACACTCTGCTCGTCAGAGAGGATGGCTCTGACGATTCTGGTGATCGCCATTCCGATTCCGTAGTAGGTGGCGCGTTTGGCGCTGATTATCTTTTGTGCCGCAGTCTTTACCTCGAAAGCAATATCTTCAAGGTCACTTTTTGAAAACAAAGAGGGATTTGTCTTCAGCACATTGAGCACCGGCTTAGTGGAAAGAAGCGCCTGGGACCAGGGCACAAACTCAGAGTCCCCATGCTCGCCCATAACGTAGGCGTGGACGTTTCTGGGATCAATGCTGAAATATTCACCCAGAAGGTAACGAAGCCTTGCGGTATCAAGGGTGGTACCTGTGCCGATAACCCTGGTTCTCGGGAAAGAGGTGAGAGCCTGAGTGACTCTTGTCATAATGTCAACGGGGTTTGTGGCAACAAGGAAGATGCCGTCAAAACCGCTGAGAAGCACCGAGTCTGTTACGTTTTTAAAGACCTCGGTATTTCTCTCAAGAAGGGCAAGCCTTGACTCTCCCTCTTTCTGATTCACTCCTGCACAGATAACCACCACCGAAGCGTCACGGCAGGCGGAGTAATCCGAAGCGTAGATTTTCATTGAGGAGCCTGAAAATGCAAGTCCGTGACAGAGGTCCATAGCCTCGCCCTCGGCACGCTTTCTGTCAATATCAATAATGTGAAGTTCATCGCAGAGATTCTGATTGAGTGCGCTGTATGCAAAGCTCATACCCACCATTCCTGCGCCTACCAGTACGACCTTTCTGTTGTGAGTCATGCTATTCCTCCAAAACATTTTTTGTAGTGTTCCCTGATTCCCCGAGGTTTATGCGCAGAGCTGTTCGTTTATCTTCTGAAGAAAGTAATCCTCCCCAAGGACAGAGAGCCACGCTTCGTAGCATTCACAGATATGAGAGGAGTAAATCGCCCCTTCGGTCACCGCTTCATCCGAAGAAATATCATCGAAGGAAATTCCCTCCAGTAAAAGGGCGGTTAGAGGAGAAAGCTGAGAATCCTCAAGACAGGAGAGAATGAAAAGTCCGCCGCCGATAGGGTTTTCTCCCGAAAGCACGCAGGAAACTCTCTCCATAAACTCCCTCAGGGTGATACTGCCCACAGGAGAAGAGATGTTCTTTTTTTCAAAATCCTCCGTGGTGGGGCAGAGGTCAGAGAAGCTTTGAAGCAGACACTCGATATCCCGGTGCCCGTTTTCGTAGCCCTTGTGAGGAAACCCTGCACAGTTATAAAAGCTTTCCTTCATATTCTTATAATCCTCTTCGTTTTCAGAGAGAATATCCTCGGGAAAGGAGAGGTTTATCCCGTACTTTGTGTATCCCCAGCTTTCCAAAGGAATGTAGCAGATGAAGTCCTCGGGATTCTGAAAATTATAAATGCTTCGATAAGAGATGTCAGAGGCTCTTTTGTCCGTAGTGGTATTGGGAGCTGCAAAGGTGTAGGCGCAGACGGACAAAGCGTCACCGCTCAGAAGAAGATCCCTTGCCAGAAGATTTGCCACAGCTCCTCCTCGGGAATGCCCCGTCAGGGTGAGCCTTGCGCAATTTTTGCTGATGCCGTGACTATCAAGATAAGAGTCCACACATTCACCGGCAAATTTTGATGCTGACTCGAAGCCTGCATGAAGGGTGCCGTTCCCCACAGAAAAGTTTGAGTACCACTCATCCCCGTCGGTGCCTCTGAGCACCACAGTCACGTTGTAAAGCCCTGAGCTTTCCTTTGTGTGTGCTACACCCAGAGCGATTCCGCTGCCGAAGATTCCCTCCTGCTCCCGCTCAAAGTATTTAAAAGAGGAGAGGGATTCCTCCTTCATCAGCGCCTCAAGACTCTCGGGGAAATGGGCTACACTGCAAAGGCTCAGAAGGCTCTTTGCTTTACGGAGGCTGAAGTCTTCGTGTTCAGAAGCAATAACTTTTTCGGAGAAAACTGCGCTGTATCTGCTTTCAATTTCCGAAAGAAAAAAACCGCAGAGACTCAAAGCTAAAGTCACTGCGGCAAGAATCATAGATTTCTTTTTATGTTTCACGGTTGCGACCTTCTCAGATTGGTAAAATTTTCGTAGCAATGAAAAAATAAACCAGCAGAGAAACGATGTCCACCAAAGTTGTGATAAAGGGGCTGGCCATAACAGCAGGGTCAGCACCGATTTTCTTGGCAATCATGGGCAGTGAACAGCCCAGAAGTTTTGCCACTATAATTGTCACCACAAGGGTGAGGCTGACTACCATAGAGACCGAGACGGTGATGCTGGGGTTGTGCATCATCCAGCCGTCAATCAGGAGAATCTTTCCGAAGTTTACCACTCCGAGGACAATGCCGCAGATAATGGAAACACGGCACTCCTTGAAGAGAACCCAGAAAATATCCTTGAATTCGATTTCCTCAAGGGAGAGGCTTCGGATAATGGTAACAGAGGACTGGCTTCCTGCGTTACCGCCTGTACCCATGAGCATGGGGATAAAGGCAGTCAGGGCAATGGATGCCGCCAGTTTATCTTCAAAGCTTGAGATTATTATACCCGTGAAGGTAGCGGAAATCATAAGTAATAATAACCAGGGCATTCTGTGCCAGGCTGTCTCAAAGACACCTGTTCTGGTGTAGGGCTTGTCAGTGGTGGCAATAGCCGCCATCTTCTGGATATCCTCGGTTGTCTCCTCAACCAGAACATCCACAGCGTCGTCAACGGTGACGATACCAACAAGTCTTCCTTCGGTATCAACTACGGGGACGGCAAGGAAGTCGTAGTTTGAGATGGTCTGAGCAACCAGCTCCTGGTCGTCGAGAGTGCCCACGGAGATAACGTTTGTCTCCATCAGAGACTCGATTACCTCGTCCTCCTCTGCAAGGAGCAGAGCCTTGATGGTGGTGATACCTATAAGTTTTGAGTCTCGTCCCACAACGTAGCAGGTGTAAATTGTCTCCTTGTCAACACCCGTTCTGCGGATTCGCTTTATAGCTTCCTCAACGGTCATATCAGGGCGCAGAGACACAAACTCCGTGGTCATCATGGAGCCTGCCGAGTCATCGGGATACTTTAAGAGTTCGTTGATTTCTTTTCTTGTTTCGGGGTCAGCCTGACGGAGAATTCTCTTTACAACGTTTGCGGGCATCTCCTCAATGATGTCAACGGCGTCGTCTGCCGCAAGCTCGTCGATAACCGCCTTGAGCTCGCTGTCAGAGAATCCCTTGATGAGAAACTGCTGAGTTTCCTCATCCATTTCAACGAACACGTCTGCTGCAAGCTCCTTGGGGAGCATTCGAAACAGCAGAGGAATTTTTGAGTCGTGCATATCCTCAAAGAGCACAGCGATGTCATAAGCATTCATTGTACCGAGGATGTCCCTGAGAGTTTTGTATTTTTTCTCGTCAAGGAGCTTTTGGATAGTTACATCAATGGTAACAATGTTCCTTTCCATAGTCTTTTCCTCCTAAAGTTTAATAGGTGGAAGTAAAAGACACGGTTCCAAGGATTAAAGTGCAAAGGTAATGTACGCAGATAAACTGCGGTATATAAAGTAAGTGCAACTTCGCCCGGGAACTGTGCCGGTACTACTTCCTGCGTCCATTAACTTTCACCTCTCATTAAAATAATATGTGCCGGAAAGCTATATAAAAACAGCATATCCTAACCAAATAATTTTAACCCAAATAAAAAAGACTGTCAAGGTGTGGAAAGTTATTTTGTAATTGATTTTTGATTTTTTGCGGGTGTAAAGCAAGTCGGAAGAAAAGATGTAAAAAAAAGAAAACCTGCCCGGAATATCCGGACAGGTTCTTTGAAAACATAAGATTTTTGAGATTATCACTCGATAACTCTTACTCTGATAACGTCCTCGAGCTCCTCGGTAGCCTTAACGGCTGCGGGGTTGGAGCCTACAACGTCGATTACCATGTAGCCGTAGTCGCCGCGGCTCTTGCTCTCCATATTCTCAATGTTAGCACCCTGCTGAGCAAGTGTGCTGGTGATAGTAGCAATAACATTGGGCTTGTTGTAGTGGAGAACGCAGATACGTGTATCTGTGGAACGAGCCATTTTGAGGTTGGGGTAGTTTACGGAGTTTACGATGTTACCGTTCTCAAGGTAATCCTTGATTTCGTCTGCTGCCATAACTGCGCAGTTGTCTTCGCTCTCGGGAGTGGATGCGCCGAGGTGGGGCATGCAGATGATGTTCTCCTCGCAGAGGATATCGTCAGTTGCGAAGTCGGTAACGTACTTTGCTACCTTGCCGCTCATTACAGCCTCGAGAAGAGCCTGAGAATCAACAAGACCGTCTCTGGAGTAGTTGAGGATGCGAACGCCGTCCTTGCACATTGCAAGAGTGTCCTTGTTGATTGTGTGCTTTGTCTTATCGTTAAGAGGAATGTGAATTGTGATGTAGTCGCACTCTTTGAAGATCTCATCCATGCCCTCGGCGTGAACGATGTTCTTGTTGAGCTTCCATGCTGCATCAACGGAGAGGAAGGGATCGTAGCCGTAAACATCCATACCGAGGTGAACAGCAGTGTTAGCAACGAGAATACCGATTGCGCCCAGGCCGATAACGCCCAGCTTCTTGCCCATGATCTCGGGACCTACAAACTGGCTCTTGCCTTTCTCAACGAGCTTGCCGACTTCAGCGCCCTTGCCCTTGAGACCCTTTGCCCAGTCGATACCGCCTGTGATGTCACGGCTTGCCATAAAGAGGCCTGCAATAACAAGCTCCTTAACTGCGTTTGCGTTAGCACCGGGAGTGTTGAATACTACGATACCCTCTTCTGCGCACTTGTCACAGGGGATGTTGTTGGTACCTGCGCCGGCTCTTGCGATTGCGAGAAGGCTCTCGGGCATCTCCATGTCGTGCATGGAAGCGGAGCGGACGAGAACTGCGTCGGGATTTTCTACGTTGTCGCCGATGGTGTAGTTGTCACCGAGACGATCTGTGCCGATAGCAGCAATTTTATTGAGTGTAAGAATATTAAACATGATTTGCTTCGAACTCCTTCATAACTTCGATAAGCTTCTCTACGCCTTCGATGGGCATAGCGTTGTAGATGGAAGCACGCATACCGCCAACGGAGCGATGACCCTTGATGTTAACGATGCCTGCCTCGGTGCAAGCCTTGATGAACTCAGCATCGAGATCAGCGTCGCCTGTAACGAAGGGAACGTTCATGAGAGAACGGTCCTCGGGAACAACTGTGCCCTTGAAGAGCTTGGAGTTGTCGAGGAAATCGTAGAGGAGGTTAGCCTTCTTGAGGTTAAGCTCATACATCTTCTCGAGACCGCCTACCTCGTTCTTGATCCACTCAAGCACAAGCTTTGCCATGTAGATGGTGTAGCAGGGAGGAGTGTTGAACATGGAGTCGTTGTCTGCGTGTGTCTGATAGTTGAACATTGTGGGAGTGATCTCCTGAGCGTTGCCGATGAGATCCTCACGGATGATAACTACTGTGAGACCTGCGGGAGCCATGTTCTTCTGTGCACCTGCATAGAGAACGCCGAACTTACTTACATCCATGGGTCTGGAAAGAATGCAGGAAGAAATATCAGCAACGAGGGGAACATCGCCACACTCGGGAAGCTCGTTGTAAACTGTGCCGTAGATTGTGTTGTTCATGCAGATGTGGAAGTAGTCTGCATCAGGAGTAAAGGTAGCCTTATCCAGCTTGGGAATGTAAGAGAAAGTCTTATCCTCAGAGGAAGCAACGATGTTGACTGAGCCGTAGCGGGAAGCCTCTTTAGCAGCCTTCTTAGCCCACTGACCTGTAACAACGTAGTCAGCCTTGCCTGACTTTGTCATAAGGTTTAAAGGAATCATAGCGAACTGAGAGGAAGCTCCGCCCTGAAGGAAGAGAACCTTGTAATTATCGGGAATCTCCATTACCTCGCGAAGGAGAGCCTCTGCCTCTTTGATGATGGCATCGTAAACCTTGCTGCGGTGGGACATTTCCATAACAGACTGACCGCTGCCCTGGTAATCCAGCATTTCATCAGCGGCAATCTTCAGGACAGCCTCAGGAAGAACTGAGGGACCTGCAGAAAAATTGTAAACTCTTGACATAACTGACACCCTTTCGTGCATAGTGCTTTTTCTTTGCATACTATGCAATAATATTTAAATAAAACCAAGATTTATTATATTACTTTGGTAAATTATAGTCAAGGAAAATGAGAGAAAAAAAGAAGCTGTCCGAAAGTTTTGGACAGCTTCAACAAGTTTTTCTTATCTATCGCGGAAAACATCGTAATCTTTGCTCTGTGGACGAGGGGATTTCTTGGAAGATTTCGAGGATTTTCTCTTGTTATTCTTCTTGATTTCGCGGCTGAGATTCTTAAAGAAATAGCCTGTTCGCTTAAGAACTCCCTCTTTGTTCTTGCGAGGAGCAGCGCTGCTTTTTTTCTCGGAATTATCCGGGATTTCCTCTTCCCTGTCAAAGCCTTCAAGGAAGTAGTCGGAGCTGGTCTTG
Organism: Ruminococcus sp.; assembly: GCA_045535715.1. Taxonomy (GTDB): domain Bacteria; phylum Bacillota; class Clostridia; order Oscillospirales; family Acutalibacteraceae; genus Ruminococcoides. Next base: position 7,638 of record JAZSME010000147.1, read on the forward strand.
AAACCGCCCACTGTGCCTCCCGAGGAGGATCTTCTCGGAGCGCGGTAGTCTTTGCCGCTGCCTCTTTGCTCATTTAGAGCCTTTCTGCGCTTCTGATTCTTCGCTCTCATGAAGAGAACAAAGCCAAAGAAAGCAAGCACAAGGATAAGAATCACCGCAAGGATCCACAGCAGAACAGTGAGAAACGAAGTTTTAGAGGGGCTTTTGATGGTCTCGAAGGATACGCTTGAAAGACAGGCTCTGATTATGCTCAGCTCCTCGGTGGTGAAGTCATCTCCCATAGAAACGGAGGTGATGTAGATTCCCATTCCGTTTTTGATGGTCATACTCTGTCTGATGTAGCTGATGAGGTCGTTTTCAAGGTATTGCTTCTGAGAAAAATCGATGTAAAGGTTGCCGTTGTACTGGGCACTCCTTATCTCCTCGGTCAGGGAGTTTTCCTGAGCCTCAGCAGCCTCGAGACGCTCCTTGAAATCCGTCAGGGCAGAGGTGCTGAGACTTGAAATCTCACCGATAGAGGTGGTGTTTTCATCCTGAATCATAGTGATTGTGATGCTGAAATTATCGTCGGGGATTTTTGCCTCAAGGTAGGTGTTAACACCGAGCTTTCCCGAGTCTGATTTTTTGGTGGTGACCACCATTTCAGAGGGGAGACTGAGAGTCATTCCCAGTTCATCTATTGTGTATGAGACGCTTTCTGCGGAGGCTGAAATCACAAACAGCGCGCAGAGCAGCAGACACAGAATCGCCGAAGAGATACGGCGGATATATTTCATAAATATTCACTCCTTTAGTTTCAAACCTCAATATTCTATCCGAAAAGAGGGGCTTTGTCAACGCTTTGCCTTTTTCTCTTTTCTGAATTCCTTCATTCTCTTTTTGAGGTAGCTGAAGGTTTCCTTTTCGCCCTTCTCTGAGAGCATGGTGAGAAGATTTTCCAGCTCATCCGAGGTTTTGGGATGGATAAATCTGGTCGCTTTGGAGCGCAGGAAGTAGTTGAGAGGGTCTGAGTCCTTGTAAGCCTTTCCGTTGTAAATCTTGCTGGCGGCAAGTCTGTCGCAGAACATTTCCGCAACGTAATTGAAAGGCATCTCAACAGGCTCTACAACACGGCTTTTGGGGCTGTAATCAGTCCAGTATTCAAAGTGATGGCGGTTTCTTCCCTTGTGATGCATCCACGCCTTTGAGTAGCCGAATCGGGCTCTTTCCTCCTCGTTGGGACTTTTTGTGCCCTGATAGTAACGGGCTCCCGAAATGAACTCCTTTGGGGAATATTTGGACAGATCGTGGAAAAGCCCCTGAAAACCGATGCCTGCCTTCATGCAGTGACCGATTACCTTGTGGCGGTGCTTTGTAATTGTCCTGAAATGTCTTATAGCGTTTATCATAAAAAACTCCAATTGCTTATGTGTACAGTTTAATTATACTGCGAGGTTATTCCGAATACAACAGAAAAAAACGCAATCTCTCAAATTCTTATAAACCAAGAGACTCCTTCTTATTTGTTCTCTTCGAAAGCTTCAGAAGTCTCGGACGGTTGAATCTCTGAATAAAGATGAACTGAAGGTCAAAAAGGGAGGCAAGAAATGCGGTCAGCAGAAAGATCCACAGGTTTCCCCAGATGATGCCGAAAACGGCGGTGGAAAAGGCGATGAGGATGTTAATCCAGTGGTCAGCCTCCGCCTTGAGTGTGGCATTTGTAATCTGAAGAGGGGTGCGTGTGCTCACGTCATAGAGCTCAGGATTATAGGTGAGAGCCTTGCCCTTCCATTTCTTGACTTTGAGGAACTTGTAGAGCTTTTTCTCAAAGGGCTTTTCTCTGAAGAAAAAGCTTTCGGGACTAAATTTAATTAGCTTTGTTACGTTGCCCATCAGAAGTCTCAGCTGCAGGTGGTAATAAATGGTCATAAATACGATGCCTGTCCAGAGAATTGCCGAAGAGGGAGAAACACCGGAGTAATAAAGAGTCAGGCACAAAAGGGCCAAAACGGCAGAGACACCGATGATACCATACATTATTAGTGCAGGACCCGAAGGCTTGTTTTTTTTCATAGTTGTCACCTCTAAGGGGGCGTTTAAAAACAATATTATATGTGCTCAAGGAGCATAACGCTTTCGATGTGCTTTGTGTAGGGGAACATATCAACGCCCCGTACCTTCACCGCTTTGTAGCCGTTCTTAATAAGGAAACGGATGTCACGAAGCTGGGTGTCGATGTTGCAGGAAATGTAGACGATGCGTCGGGGTGCGGTTTTGATAAGGCTTGAGAGAAAACGGATGTCACAGCCTGCTCTGGGCGGGTCGAGGAAAACCGCTGTGAGAGGAGTCTTTTCCTTTCTGAGCTTGGCCATGTATTTCCCCGAATCGTCGCAGGTGAATTCAATGTTTTCTATGTTGTTGAGAGCAGCGTTTTCTTTTGCGTCTTTTATGGCATTTTCAACCTGCTCCACCGCATAGACCTTTTTACAGTGTCTTGATGCGAGAATTCCGATAGTGCCCGTACCGCAGTAGGCATCGAGCACAACGTCCTCGCTTGTAAGCTTTGCTTCTTCGATGGCGAGATTGTAAAGCTGCTCTGTCTGGTCCCGGTTTATCTGAAAGAAGGAATTGTAGCTTATCATGAAATCAAGCCCCGAGATGCTGTCAATGAGCTTCTCTTTGCCGAAGATGACCTCCGGGGAATTTCCCTGAGAGAGCAAGGGTCCGTCGCTTTCTGTCAGGATGATACTGCTGATTTGAGACACCTTATTTGAAAGGACTTCGGCGAATTTCTTCTTTTCGGGGAAAGCGGTTTTTCTTGAGCAGACAAGGATAACCATAAGCTCTCCCGTTTTTTTGCTCTCTCTTACAATGACGTTTTTCAGCAGTCCCTTTTCTTTCCAAAGGTCATAGGGCTTGATGTGAAACTGAGGAATCAGCTCCACAAGGGCTTTGAGCACCTCGTTCTGTTTTTGCGTGTGAAGGGCGCAGTTTTCGCATTTTATTACGGTTCTGTCGGCGGATTGGTATATTCCTCCGAAAAAGCCCTGCCTTTTGTCGGATTTAAAAACAAACTGTGCTTTGTTTCTGTAATGAAGGCTTGAGGGTGAAGGCAGGATCTTTTCAACGGGACAAATCTTCGAGAATCGGAGTCTCAGCTGCTTTTGCTTGTATCTGAGCTGACTATCATAGTCAAGGTTTGAGAGCTGACATCCGCTGCACTTTTTTCTGACAGCGCAGTAGGAGTTCTCGTTCATATTCATCACCTGTCCTTTCTGCATCAATAAAACCATCATTACATCGTCTTATTATATCATAAATCGACACGCAATGGAATAGTGAATAAAAAACTTGATAGAAAACAATAAATGGTATATAATGAAAAATAATATCATTGCGTGACTGGAGGTCAGAGCATTGAAAAAGATTAAAATATGGATAAGCTTCCTTCTTGCTTTGGTTCTGATTGCCTCTTTCGGAGGCTGTGCTCTGAAGGTTCCCGTTGAAAGAAATACGGCAACCGCAGACGAAGCAGATGCCACAAGAGTTTACACAGGAAAGCATGTGAGTGAGCTCAAGGTAGGCGAGTATGCGCTTTTCACCGTAACAGCCACCACTCTTGAACTTAATGCAAAGCCCATCTACAAATGGGTTTCCTCCGACCCCGAAATTGCCGTCGTGGACAGCCGCGGCAGAGTGGATGCCCTGAAAGAGGGAACAGTTACTATTTCTGCAGTTGCCACACAGTCAGAGGTAAGCTATAACCTTACTGTAACCCCGGCTTCAGAGGTGACTCTCAGCGGGAGTACGGCAAGCATCGGAAATGAAGCGCAGGCTCAGAAAAATATAGATAATCCTCAGGACGGAAGGAAGGTTTACGCCCTTCTCGTCAATGCCAGAAACAACACGGTTGTGGCCTACACCTATAATCCTCAAAAGCTTATTGACGGCGAGATTACCTATAACGTTGCTGTGAGAGAGATGGTCTGCTCCTTAAGCTATTCGAACAGAATCACTCAGGATACAGAGTACTCTGTTGAAAGCAAAGAAAGATGGTATCAGGACGATTACGGCTGGTGCTATCAGTACGCCACCAAGTTTTCATCAGGTATGAGATTCTGCTCAACACCCTATTCGGAAAAGGCGGCAGCAAGCCTTCTTTACGAGGAATACAACAAGCTCGGCACAAACTGTACCGACGGAGATGTGTGGCTTTCAAGCGCAGATGCACAGTGGATATATGAGAATTGCGACGAAGGAACTATGGTGATGGTAAGAACCTCAAGCATAAATCCGCTCCCTGTTCCCGAGCCTATGATTATTTCCGAGGAAGCAATCAGCACAGACTGGGATCCCACCGACACATCCAAAAAGAATCCCTACAAGAATGTTGTGCCGAAGCTTACGGGTGTTGAAGATATCACCATAAAGCTGGGCGAGGAGTTCAATCCTCTTGCAGGCGTGCTGGCTTATGATACCTGCTCAAACGTAACCGCAAACGGCATTGAGGTTGACGGCGTGGTTCCCACCGACAAGGAAGGTACCTACGTTATCTCCTACTATTACACCGACTATATGCACAGAACGGTGAGAGTTGACAGACACATAACGGTAGAGGCTTAAATGTTCTTCTGAAATCTCGCAATAAAAAACATATAAAAAGGCACCTGAAACTTAAAGTCTCGGGTGCCTTGTTCTTTTATTCAGTTCTGTCAGTTTACTCCGAAGATTGCCTTGAGAGTGGTGTAGTCAGCACCGCCGGTTGCGGTGAGACCGTTTTCCTCCTGGAAGGCGTAAACTGCCTCTGAGGTGCGCCAGTCAAACTCGTCTGTTGCTTCACTCATATCAAGATATCCAAGGTCAATGAGTCTCTGGTTGAGAAGTCTGATGTCCTCGCTGCTTTCGCTGTGAATATCATAGGTCTTGTAATCGGAAAGATCCATGCCTTCGCCTGAAGGAGTGGTGCCCTGTGTGGGAGCTGTGCTCTCTGTGGAGGGCTCTGAAGTGTTCACTGTGGGCTCGGTTGTCTCAGGAGCGGTGCTTTGGGGAATGAAAGCGAATCCCTCGGTGGAGAGTGTGTTTGAGAGGAAGAGCACTTTGATGGTCTCGTTGGTGGCTTCTCCTGTGGGATCAATTCCGTTGGCAGTCTGGAAAGCTATGACTGCGGCCTTGGTCTTTTCGCCGAAGTAGGTGGTGGGGGAATAGCCTTCTCCTAAATCGAGGTAGCCAAGATCAATGAGTCTCTGCTGGAGGATAACAATGCGCTCATCGTCATCTTCGAACTTAAAGGAGATATGGTCATCAAGGGTGATTCCGTAAAGCTCAGCAAGGCTATCTGCGGTGTTTTCGCTGATGCTCTCGGGGAACATCTTTGAAAGCATAAACACCTGAGTGTTCAGCATACTGAAGCCCTGACGCTGGAGAGAGGGCAGGCTGAGCATATAGGTCTGGTTGTTCTTGAGAGCCTTGAGCTCCTTGAGAGTGTTGTCGTTTTTAAGGGTATTGAGAACCTCTTCGTTGTCATAGAAGATGAAGTCGGGATTTGAAAGTCTCAGAATGCTCTGCTCGATTTTGGGCTCTGTGGAATTGGTTGCAACGTTGGTTGCGCACAGATATTCAAGGAGCATACCTTCAGTAGTGTCGCTGCTGAAGGAGCAGAGGTTGCCGTTTTCATCCAGATAGAGATAGCAGAATATTTTAACGATGGATGAGGTGTCTACCTCGTTTTCAGCAAGTCCGAGATTGTCAACAAGGCGCTTGTAAATTGCACTTGCATTTTCAAGACCTGCCTTTTGTCCGCCGAAGATCTTGCCGAGAGTACAGTAGACAGTCTTAACTTCCTCCAAATTCTGAGGAACCATCATATTGATGGTCTCGATGTCACTTTCCTTAAGCTTTTTCACCGTTTCGTCGGAGAGAGCCTTGTCGGTGAGAACGATTTTTGCTCCGCTTCTGATGATGGCGTCCACATCGGGGTTTGACTCGTCACCTACGGAGGAGATGTATTTTGTAAGCTCGGGCTGAGTACACTGATCGCTGATGGCACAGATCTGGGTGCTGTAACCCAGATAGTAGATGATGTCAGCCAGATTGTCGGAAAGAACGGCTACCTTTTCGGGCTTTTCCTTGATTTTGGTGTGTCCCACCGTCAAGGGATAGTTTCCGTCCTTTCCCTTACAGCCTGTGAAGGTTGTGAGGACTGTTGTTATCATGAGAACGCAAAGAAGTGCGCAGATGCATTTTTTAAGCATAAATAAAACCTCCGTAAAAAAGTCGGTGAAATTTTATATAAATCCGAAGGAGAATATCTCTTTACACCAGGTATTATATACCTTATAATACTTATACAAAAGCATTTTACTATTTTTTTGGCGTTTAGTCAAATAAAAAGGCGAAATTTGCCACGGGATAAGTGAAAATTAACAAATAAAATATTTTTTTAAAAAATTTCAAAAAAAGGCTTGCATTTTTCAAAAGTGCGTAGTATAATAACGAAGTCGCTTGAGAGAGCGACACAAAAAAATAGTTGGTGTTGATGACGTAGGGGGTCCACCCGTTCCCATTCCGAACACGGAAGTTAAGCCCTATAGTGCCGAAAATACTTGGCTGGTGACGGCCTGGGAAAATAGGAAGATGCCAACACATAAAAGCTTCCACCCAATAGGGTGGTCGTTTTTTTATGTCGGGTTTTTGCCCGACTTTTTTTGTGCCCGAAAAAAGAATAATCCTTTGACCGCATAACGTAAAAAGGCTGTCCCAAAAACGGACAGCCTTTTCATTATAAATATATATGTATATCAGTTTATACGTTGAATCTGAAGAGAACCACGTCTCCGTCCTTCATAACGTATTCTTTGCCTTCGCTTCGAACGAGACCTTTTTCTTTGGCGGCAACCATAGAGCCGCATTCCATCAGGTCGTCATAAGCAATAACCTCTGCACGGATAAAGCCACGCTCAAAGTCGCTGTGGATTTTACCTGCAGCGCCGGGAGCCTTGGTGCCCTTCTTGATGGTCCAGGCTCTTCCCTCCTGCTTGCCTGCTGTGAGGAAGGAGATAAGACCGAGAAGGGAATAGCACTCGTTAATAAGACGGTCAAGGCCTGAGCTCTCAAGACCCAAGTCCTGAAGGAACATCTCCTTGTCCTCCTTGTCAAGCTCCGCAATATCTGCCTCGGTTCTTGCGCAGATGGGAAGCACAGCGGCACCCTCAAGCTTTGCAAGCTCACGTACCTTCTTGAGACCCTCATTGTTCTCAATGCCGTTTGCGAAGTCCTCTTCGCTCATATTTGCGGCGTAGATGATGGGCTTGTTTGTCAGAAGTGCGGATTCAGAAAGGAGAAGAGCCTCCTCCTCGGTGCACTCAACAGAACGGGCGGAGTGACCCTCGTTGAGGTGAGCAAGCACTCTCTCGAAGAAATCTACCTCGGCCTGATATTTCTTGTCGGCCTTTACCATTTTCTTTGCCTTGTCGATTCTTCTCTCGATCATCTCTGCATCAGAGAGAATAAGCTCAAGGTCAATTGTCTCAATATCTCTGATGGGGTCAACACTGCCCTCAACATGGATGATGTCGTTGTCATCAAAGCATCTTACAACGTGAACGATGGCGTCACACTCGCGGATGTTGGAGAGGAACTTGTTTCCCAGACCCTCGCCCTTGGATGCGCCCTTTACAAGACCTGCGATATCAACGAACTCGATGGAAGCAGGAGTGTACTTGTCGGGGTCATACATTTGAGCAAGCTTATCCAGACGTTTGTCGGGAACTGCAACAACGCCTACGTTGGGCTCGATGGTGCAGAAAGGATAGTTCGCACTCTGTGCGCCTGCACAGGTGATAGCGTTAAAAAGTGTACTTTTGCCGACGTTCGGCAGACCTACAATACCCAGTTTCATATTATATACCTCCAAAATATGAGATTAGTGTGTAAATTCCGTATGCAATGGGCTGGTGAGCAACGTATGCGAAAAATGCGTTTTTGCCCAGCATAGAGAAAAAGGGAATTCTTTTTTTGTACATCCACAGGGGAGCCTTGCCCTCTGTGAGGTAGCCTCCCAGGAATACCCCCGAGAAAAAGGCAAAGAGCCAGGGGAAGAGGGGATAGTAATCGGAGTAGGCGACCATGGGGGAAGCGAATCCGAAAATCATAAAGTTGTTGCTTTCGTAAAGGCTTAAAGGTAAGGGGTAAGAGAGATTTCCCACGCCCAGCTTCATTTCGGGAATGCCGTAAGTCACAAGGAAAAGCAAAGCGCAAAGTACGCACATAAGTCCCTTGGGGAGCTTTCTGAGAAGTTTCTCCGTAAGGGCGTAGAGCAGCACACAGCTTCCCAGCATGTGAAGTATGCCGAATTCAATGGGCATATAGGGGAGGATCACATAGGAGATAAAGGTAATCGCCATTGCGACTCCCAGCATTCGGGCTCCTCGGAGAAGATTATTTCTTGAAAGTCTTGAGGAAATTCCGCAGAGAAGCACAAAGGTATATGCAAACAGCGGACTGATATAAGCGAAAAAATCAAACATACCTCTGGAGAAACTGTGACCGAAGTTATAGCCGAGTGTGAAAAGACAGTGGTCAAAAATCATACAGAACACGCAGAAACCGCGGATTTCGTCCAGAGCATGAATTCTCTTTTGTGAGGACAATGTATCACTCTTTTCAAAAATTAGGTTGAAAGCCTGATGAAAACATAGTAAAATATATGATAACATATTTTAGTTTTTTATACAAGTATAATTATGAAACATGAGAGGATAAAAAATGCATTGCAAGTATGATTATGTGCTCTTTGACCTTGACGGCACCCTCAGCGCAAGCGCTCCGGGAATCAGAAGGTGTATAGAACTGACACTTGAAAAAATGAACAAACCCTGTCCCGACCTTTCGGATTACAGTAAATATATAGGCCCGCCCCTTCTGAGTACCTTTCAGAATCTCTGCTCCCTGAGCGAAGAGGAATCAAAGGAGGCGCTCGGAATCTATCTTGAGTTTTACGACACCGAGGGAGAGCCTCTCAATGAGCTTTTTGAGGGCACCCTTGAGATGCTCAGTGCTTTGAAGGAAAGCACAGCAAAGGTGGCGGTCTGCTCCTCGAAGCATCAGCGCCCTGTTCTGAGAGTGTGTGAGTTCCTTGGAATTACTGATTATTTTGATGCGCTCTGCGGTTCCGACGGCACCCCCGAAAGAAAAGAGAAAGAGGACATCATTCCCTATGCTCTCAAAACTCTGGGAGCGTCCGGCGAATACTCTGCGGTAATGATAGGAGACACTCACTTCGACGCAAGGGGTGCCCGCATTGCAAAGGTGGACTTTCTGGGCGTTTCCTACGGCTACGGAGATAAAAATCTGATGAGAGAAGAGGGTGCTCAGGTTTTTGCCGGGAGTCCAGAGGAGCTTCTGGAGCTCCTCAGCGACAAAGAATGATTTTGCCAACTTAAAAATCGACTATATCATTTGATAATCAGCGGAAAAATAACACAAGGAGGAAGGATATATGGAGAGAGATTGCAGATTTGACGCAGAGGGCTATCGCTTTCACCTGCGTGCGGCGGCGATAATCATCGAGGAGGGACATATTCTCCTTGCAAAATGCGATGCGGCGGATTACTATTACAGCGTAGGCGGCGGTGTTCACATTGGCGAGACTGCCGAGGATGCCGTAAGGCGAGAGGTCTTTGAGGAAACAGGACTTCACTATGAAGTGGAGAGGCTTGCGTTCGTTCACGAAAACTTCTTTGTGGACGATGTAGTATGCGTTGGCAGAAAGGTTCACGAGATATCCTTTTTCTTTCTCATGAAGCCTCAGGGCAAAAAGGAGATAAACGTGGTGAGCGAATGTTCGGCTGGTGTGGAGTATACACGCTGGATCCCCATTGAGAAACTCTCCGAGATAAAGGTTTTTCCCGAGTTTTACAACGAGAAACTTACAAATCTCCCCGAAATTACCCAGCATATCGTGAACAGAGAGTATTAAAATTCCATAATAGAATAAAGCATTACACTTTCGCCTGTCTCATATAAATCTATGAGGTGAGGCGAATGTTTTTTTGTTTTTCGGTCAATAAAAAAGTAGAGCACAAAGGGAAAAACGGTCTTCTGCTTGCGCTTCTTTTTGTTATGCTGGTGGCGGTGTGTCTCGGCGCATTTGCTTTTGTGAGAATTTTCCCTCAGAAGAGCGAGACCGATATGGAAGGCTTCGGCAAAGTATGCCTTCTCGGAGAAACAAGGGAGCAGAGAGAGGAGTTTTTTTCGCAGTTCGGGGTATCTTCTGAAAGTATCAGCGAAAGACCTGTCAGAGTTCCCGAAGGGGGAGAGGAGTTTGAAAGCTACGTTAACTTTCAGAAAAGTCAGGGCTTTGACCTTTCCCTATACAGAGGTAAGAATGCATCTGAGCATGTGCTGAAGCTTTCAAGGAAAAGCGAGGAGGGGTATCCTCTTTACGGCGTTCTTACGGTTTACAGAGGCAGGATAATTGCCGCTCACCTGACGGATTACGTGTACCCTTCGGAGTGCTTGCCGTTATGTATCTTGTGGGAATGAGAAAAAAATCCTACTGTATGTTGTGAAGAAGGGGAGAAAGCCCCATATATATTACAAATCAACAAAAAAGTGGCATCCCAGTTGGCAATTATTTTATTTTATGTTCGTTTTACCTAAAATATTGGCTTAATATTTAGTGAAAACAATAATGGTAAATTGTGATGAAAAGTGCTATATTATTATGTAGATTAGAAAGTAATCTGTAAAAGTGCATCTTTTCAGTATATGGAGGTTTATAAAATGGCAAATGTATCACTAAGACACGTTTACAAAATCTACGACGGCGGCGTTACCGCTGTAACCGATTTCAACCTTGAAATCGAGGACAAGGAATTTATCATTCTCGTTGGTCCTTCCGGTTGCGGTAAGTCCACTACCCTCAGAATGGTTGCAGGACTTGAGGACATCTCCAAGGGCGAGCTCTACATCGGCGATATGCTTTGCAACGACGTAGCTCCCAAGGACAGAGACATCGCAATGGTATTCCAGAACTATGCTCTTTATCCTCACATGTCCGTTTATGACAATATGGCATTCGGTCTGAAGCTCAGAAAGTTCCCCAAGGAAGAGATCAAGGCAAGAGTTGAAGAGGCAGCAAGAATTCTCGGCATCGAGGAGTATCTTGACAGACGTCCCAAGGCTCTCTCCGGCGGTCAGAGACAGCGTGTTGCTCTCGGTCGTGCTATCGTTCGTAATCCTAAGGTATTCCTTCTCGACGAGCCTCTCTCAAACCTTGATGCTAAGCTTCGTGCAAACATGAGAACTGAGATCTCCAAGCTCTATCAGAGACTCGGCACAACATTCATCTACGTTACTCATGACCAGACAGAGGCTATGACAATGGGTACCCGTATCGTTGTTATGAAGGACGGCTTCATTCAGCAGGTCGATACTCCCCAGAATCTCTACGACAGACCCTGCAATGAGTTCGTAGCAGGCTTCATCGGTTCTCCCCAGATGAACTTCATCGATGCAACTCTCGTTAAGAAGGGCGGCAATGTTGCTCTTGCTTTTGATAAGTACGAGATCGCACTTCCCGCATCCAAGAACGCTAACGGCGCACTTGATGCATATATCGGCAAGGCAGTTCGCTTCGGTATCCGTCCTGAGCATGTTCACGATGAGCCCGAATTCCTCGAGAAGGCAACAGAAGGCGTACTCGATGCAAGTGTTGACGTTACTGAGCTTATGGGCGCAGAGATCTATCTCTATGTGAACATCAACGGTGTTCCCCTCACAGCAAGAGTTGCTCCCACATCCACAGCAAAACCCGGCGACACAATCAAGGTTGCTCTCGACCTCAACAAGATCCACATCTTCGACAAAGAGACAGAGCAGACAATCGTTAACTGATAAATTTGCTATACTGAATATTATAAAGGCAGCAGAGTTTTCCTCTGCTGCCTTTTGTTTTGAGGGAATGGGCTTAAACAAATTGCAAGGGGTCATGAAGTGCATACAGAAACACATTTTTTCTGTAAAAATATGTTCCGTTATATTAACGGATTTTTCTGTTCCTACGCGAAAAAGAGGATAAAATGATGTAATATAGTATGTTTTGTCCCCTCATATTCCCCTGAAGAAAAAATAGTTTTCAGCAATTTTTATAAAAAAATAAGTTTTTTTTTCAAAAAAGGTTGCAATTTTATTTTTTTTTGTGTAATATGTATATGATATTAGATTAATTTTGGTATCATTTCTCCAAAGCATTGGGGATTTTGACCATTGCAAATTTGATACGACGGAGGCAAGAATATGTCAAACAGATTGTTTCAGGGTATTATTCATCAGATGAAGGATGCAATTGACAGAGTTATCGGCGTTGTTGACGAGACTTCTGTGGTTATTGCTTGTTCAGAGCTGGGACGCATCGGCGAGGTTAACGAGAACATCAACTCCGAAACCCTCAGCGCAACAGTTCCTTTCACCATCAACGGCTGCACCTACAAGGCATTCGGCAACACAGCCCGTGCTGAGTACGCAGTTTTCGTGTCAGGTTCGGACGAAATCGCACAGAAGTATGTTCAGCTTCTTGCTGTGTCTCTTTCCAGCATCAAGCAGTACTATGATGAAAAGTATGACAGAAGCAACTTTATCAAGAACGTTATTCTTGATAATATTCTTCCCGGAGATATTTATATCAAGGCTCGTGAGCTTCATTTTGCAAATGACGTTACACGTGTCTGCATGCTTATCAAGATCACATCCAAGACTGACGTGTCAGCTTATGACATCGTTCAGAATCTCTTCCCCGACAAGACAAAGGACTTCGTTATCAACATCAACGAAACCGACATTGCTCTTGTTAAGGAAATCAAGTCCGGCATTGACTCAAAGGATCTTGACAAGCTGGCAAGCTCAATCGTTGACACACTCTCCAGCGAGTTCTACACTCACTGCAATATCGGTATCGGTACCTGTGTCACAGGTATCAAGGACCTTGCACACTCCTTCAAGGAGGCTCAGGTAGCTCTTGAGGTCGGCAAGGTGTTCGACACAGAGCGCGCAATCGTAAGCTACGATAATCTCGGTATCGCAAGACTGGTTTATCAGCTTCCCACAACTCTCTGTGATATGTTCCTCAAGGAAGTCTTCAAGCGCGGCTCCATCGAAAGCCTCGATCAGGAGACTCTCTTCACAATCCAGAAATTCTTCGAGAACAACCTGAACGTTTCAGAGACCTCCAGAAAGCTCTTTGTTCACAGAAACACTCTGGTTTACCGTCTTGAGAAGATCAAGAAGCTCACAGGTCTTGACCTGCGCGAGTTTGAGGATGCTATTGTGTTCAAGGTAGCTCTTATGGTAAAGAAGTACTTAACCGCAAGCCCCGTCAAATACTAATATGTAACACAATTCGCTTTGTACGAGACCTTGAGCATTTGGGGCTCCTTGTGCAAAGCGATTTTGGAGTAAAGGGGTATTTCCCTTATTTACCACTCCTGAAATGCGTCAGATTTCACAGTGCTGTCACATAGATGTTGTATCATTTTTAAGTTAATTATCTTTAGACATTATTTTGAGGTAGTGAAGAAATGATTGAATTCAGAAATGTTTCTAAAGTTTATCATACAGGTACTCACGCACTCAACAAGGTGAGTCTTACAATAGAAAAAGGCGAATTTGTTTTTATAGTCGGTTCCTCAGGTGCCGGTAAAAGTACATTCCTGAAGCTTATTATGAGAGAAGAGGTACCTACCTCGGGCTCCATCATCGTAAACGGAATGCAGCTTGAAAAATTGAAGAGAGGCAAGGTTCCGAAGCTTCGCCGTACCATGGGAATCGTTTTCCAGGATTTCCGTCTTATTGACAAGATGACGGTTTACGACAACGTAGCCTTTGCAATGAGAGCCATCGGCGCAAAGCCCAGGGCAATCAAAAAGAGAGTGCCCTATATCCTCGAGCTTGTGGGACTTGAAAACAAGGCGCAGAATTTCCCCTCAGAGCTCTCAGGCGGAGAGCAACAGAGAGTGGGACTTGCACGTGCTCTGGTGAATAATCCTCAGATGATTATTGCCGACGAGCCCACAGGTAACGTAGACCCCGAGATGAGCTATGAGATTGTTGAGCTTCTTCACGAAATCAACAAGAGAGGCACCACCGTGCTTATCGTTACACACGAGCACGAGCTGGTCAGTAGCTTCAACAGCCGTGTTATCACCATCGACAAGGGCGTTGTGGTGGATGACACAGTTGACATTGTTTCAGAATAAAGGGGTACGGGTATGAAATTCAGCGGATTCGGATATTTGATAAAGGAAGGCGTCAAGAGCATCTGGACAAACCGTATGATGAGTATTGCTTCCATCGGTGTTCTTATTTCCTGCCTTCTCCTTACGGGTACGGCATCTCTTTTATCACTCAATGTATCAAGAGCAGTTGACAAGGTAGGAAGTGCCAATGTTACCCGAGTTTTCCTCAAGCAGGAGGTCACCGACTTGGAGGCGGTTCAGCTCAGCCACGAGTTCGGTATGCTCGCAAACGTCTCTAAAACAGAGTTTATTTCTAAGGAAGATGCCCTCAACGGCTACGAAGAGACCTTGAGCGAGGCTGTTTTTGACAGGCTTCGCGGCAGCGAAAATCCTCTTCCCAATGCAATAGACGTCACCATGAAGGATCTGTCTCTCTATGATCAGACAGTCAGCGACATAAAAGCCTTTGATAAGGTTGACTCAGTAAGAGACACAAGAGAGATTGCCACAAAGCTCTCAAACCTCAACAAGCTTGTAAACAATATGAGCATCTGGATTGTTCTGGCGCTCACACTTGTTTCCATATTCATTATCTCAAATACCATCAGAATGACCATGTATTCAAGAAGATTTGAGATAAGCATTATGAAGTCGGTGGGTGCCACCGATGCTTTCGTCAGAATACCCTTTGTTATCGAGGGTATGACCATCGGACTTATTTCCGGTATCCTCACTTCAGGACTTCTCTTTGTACTTTATGATGCAATTATGAAGGCAATTGAGAATATCGCAAAGTTCAATCTTGTGCCCTACAAAGAAGTTGCTCTTCCCATAAGCCTCATCTTTATTTTGGCAGGCATCGTGATCGGTGCGCTGGGAAGCCTTCTTTCAATCGGACGTTACCTGAGAAAAGAGGGCAACGAGCTTCTGGGCTGGTAAAGAGAAAGAATATTTACAGTACGCTATAAAAAGGGGTGCTTTGTTATGCTTAAAAAAATAATATCCCTTGTTCTTGCGTTTGTTATCGTTATGGGCGCTGTTATTATGACCTCTGCGGACACTATCTCTGACCTTGAGGACGAGAGAGACCGACTTGACCAGGAGGCTCAGGAGCAGCAGGGCGTAATTGATGACAAGCAGGAAGAAATCGACAAGCAGCAGGAAAACATCGATGAGATCGTAGCTCAGATCGAGGATCTCAACGCTCAGATTCAGGAAAGCCGTGATCTGATTGCCGAGTACGAGACAAGAATCGATGAAAAGGAAGACGAGATAAAGCTTCTCGAAGAGGAGATTGAAGAGAATATCACAGCCTTCGGTGAAAGTCTTCGTGCCATCTATATGGCAGGAGACGTGACAACTCTTGAGATCCTTCTCGGAGCATCCGACTTTACCGATGTTATTGATAAGTTCCAGCTTCTTGAGACAATGAACGAGAGAGACACACAGCTTCTCATCGACATTGAGGATAAGATAGAAGTAATCAACGCAGAGACAGCAGTGCTCGACGAGGAGAAGGCTCTCCTTGAAGAGGAGCACGAGGTTCTTGAAGAGGCTCAGGAGGAGCTTGATGCTCTCCTTAAGGAGCACGAGGACGCCCTTGCTCTGCTTTACACCGAGATGGAGGATGCAGAAGCAATTCTTGACTCCATCGAGTCCTCCCAGTCTGAAAACGAGCAGAAGATCCTCGATTACTACGAGGAGCAGAGAAGACAGGAAGAGGAGAAGAACAATCAGAATAGTCAGGGCGGCTCAAGCGGCCCCGTTATCGGCGGAACTGTTCCCGATGGCGGCGGATATGTCTGGCCCACACCCGGACATATCACCATTACTTCCTATTACAGCGAAGACAGAGGCTCCTATTACCACGGCGGTCTCGATATCGCAGGCTCAAACTTTATGGGTGCTACAACCGTTGCGGCGGATTCAGGTACCGTTATCGACAGTTACAGTGCCTGCTCCCACAACTGGGGTAAGTACGGCAGCTGCGGATGTAACGGCGGCTGGGGCAACTATGTATGGATTGACCACGGCAACGGCAAGGCAACCATCTATGCTCACTTAAGCTACCCCGTAGTTTATTCCGGCGAATACGTACAGGCAGGTCAGGTAATCGGCTATGCCGGCTCCACAGGCTACTCCACAGGAGCTCACCTGCACTTCGAGACAAGATACAACGGAGTACGCTATGACCCGCTCTCTGAGTATCCGCTCTTTTATTACTGATTTTGACTTAAGATAAGGGAAAAAAGGGGGCTGATCCCATGAAGAAAAAAGTATCTCTTCCCATTGTTCTGTGCATAGCGTTTCTGGTGGCGGCTGTGGCTTTTTCACTGGGCTATGTGGCATCCACAGTGGCTGTTAACAAGAAGATAACGGACCTTTCCGAGAAGCATAAGATGTTCACAAAGCTTGCGGCGGTGGATAACTCCGTAAGACAGAACTACGGTGGCAAAATTGACGAAGAAAAGCTTTCCGACTCTCTTTGCAGAGCCTATGCCGAGTCAATGGGCGACAAGGTTTTATACCTCTCCAAGGATGAGTACAAGGATAGTGAGTACTACAAGAGCAAAAGCCCCAATGTCTTTGAGCTCTCCGACAACTCCGCAATTGTGATTCTTCAGGAAAACTGACAGACACGATATTAAAATATAACCTCCTGCATATAATCTATAAGAATGTGCAGGAGGTTTTTTTATGCTCACATTGGTTTCCATAGAAGAAAGGGAGAAGTCCCTTTTTAGAAAAAAATTACTTTCGAGGCTGGTGCATAACCCCATCAGGGAGGAGATGAGGGAGTGCGGGAAGTACTCAGTTCGGCATCTGACATACATAAACAGAAACGGCAGGGTGAATTTCTCCCGACTTGCAAAGAAAGCAGGTGATGACCGATTCCGTCTCCTTTTTAAGGACGGAAGGTATATCCGCAACAAGCATATCGCCGCCTTTACTCCCACGGACTTCAGAGGACGGCTCTGCGTGAATATGGGACTGGCTTCTCTCGAGAGTGCAAAAGAGCTTCCGAAGAACTTTCGGGTGGGGCTTTATGATCCTTTGGGCGAAGTGACGGATGCCGCCGAGAAAATAACGGAATATACCGATAATTTTGTGGTGGTGACAAAGAACATTCCTATCTATGAAATCCTGAGGCGAAAGCTTATGTGGGAGGCGGGAGTTAGCCTTCGCCTGAGCAGAAAAGCATCCTCTCTTTCCGATTGCGACCTGATAATTGCCCCCTCAAAGCTTACCGAAAAATACTTTGGTCTTGAGAGGGCGGTGGTGCTTACTTGTGAAAGTCCCTCCTTTCCTCTTCTGTCAAGGGTTTACTGGAAGTACGAGCTGAAGCTCCCAAAGGAATTCTCTGCGCTGCTTCCCAAGGACTTTGACGAGGAGCTCCTTGCCGGAGGGCTTTATTCTCTGTGCTCAGCTTACTCTTTGGGCGATGTGGTGCCCTTGCTTTGCAAAAACGGCACAGACAGCCAGACCTACGTCTCTCTTTCCCGCAGATTTGTTGATTTATAGACTCTTGACATCAGGAGATAAATTACATATAATATAGTTTGTATAGTCAAAAATACAAACTTGAAAGGATGGGTCACAGAAATGGCTAAATCCATTATGATTACCGCAGAAGGTCTTAAACAGTTAGAGGAAGAGTTGGATCTCCTCAGAGGCGAAAAACGCAGAGAGATCGCAGAGAAAATCAAGGTTGCTCGTTCCTACGGAGATCTCTCCGAAAACAGCGAGTATGATGATGCTAAAAATGAGCAGGCAATT
>JAZSME010000048.1:0-5868 GCA_045535715.1 Ruminococcus sp.
TCATTAAACTTATCTTGTTCTGTCTTTTCGGTGCTGCCGGCGGAATAAAGGGTGTAAACAAAAAAGAAAAAATGCATATACGGTGATAACCCGTTAATACAAAAAAACGTACTTTTTACACTTTTCTCATTCAAGTATATATTCTTTCAGATCAACTTATCATAAAGCAATACACAAAAAAGAAAGCCGTGATCACTCACGGCTTTTAATTTTTATCAGGTTTTCCATATCATCAAAAAGAGGTGCTTCGGCATATATTTTACTGCCGCTGAGAGGATGGATAAACTCCACACTCTTACAATGTAGCGCCTGACGATTTATGAGCTCTCTTTTTCCCCCGTACAAATCATCCCCCATAAGCGGATGACCGATATGTGACAGGTGACATCTGATCTGATGAGTCCTGCCGGTTTCAAGAGTCAGATCAAGGAGTGTCGCATCCTCAAATACATTTATGGGGGCAAGATGAGTCACCGCGTTTTTTCCGTCAGGAGTAACACATCTTAAAATCTTGCTGCCATCGGCAAGTCCGATAGGCTCTGATATAGTCATCTTTTCTTCTATTCTTCCATAGCAGACCGCTGTGTAGTGCTTAATTATCTCTGTGTTCTGAAGAAGAGAAGCTGTGTGTCTGTCCTTGGAAATAAGAACAGCACCCGAGGTATCCTTATCAAGTCGATTGGACGCTCTGAAAACAAAACCATCCCCCAACTCCTTGTATCGGTATGCAATGATATTTGCAAGGGTGTTGAGCTGGTGGACTTTGACGGGATGCACAGGCATAAAGGGCGGTTTATTGACTACAAGGAGATAGTCATCCTCATAGAGAATTATAGGCTCTCCCTTAGTAGCCGTAATAGTGTTTTGTTCCTCGGGTAATGTGATAGTAACCACATCACCCTGCTTTAATAAATCGATTGTTCTGAGAAGTTCGCCATTTCTCAGAAGACTGCCTTGCTCTCTCTTTAAAAGAGCGAGAGTGCGAGCGGAAAGCTTGCACACAGTTCTGAGATAAACACCTGCTTTGATATATTCCTTCTCGGTTTCTACAATAAATCTGAGGGTCTCTCTCATATAAACTTACCCCACAGAAAAAAGAGAGCAACAATAAGCGCAACCTGCAAAAGCATAATCGCAGGAATTCCGAACATAAACTTTGCATGACGGGTCTTATGGCGAATTTTACGCATTGTGATGAACATTGCCAGACTTCCGCCCATTATCGCAAGAAAAAACAAGGCTTTCTCAGGTATTCTGCGCTCATCAGCCTTTGCCGCAGCTTTATCTTTTATGGTTACAAATACTGACAAAATGCTGATTATGATCAGGTAAATAATAATAGCAACTATAATTTCCATCAAAACACCTCCGGAGGATCTGAATGAAAAAGACTACATTTATTGTGATTATCCTTACTGTACTTTTACTCTTTCTTTCACTATACGCTGCATCAAAAACAGAAGTAAAGAGAGAAGTCACAGATAAAAAAGACGCTGTTTTTGTTTCAAAAGATGAAAGAGTATTAGAGTCTATGCGAGGATTATGGGTTTCTTACATAACTCTTGATATGAGAGACACAGACTTAAGCTTTGAAAGCTTTAAGAAAAAGTTTGACACCATAGTAAAGGATGCGAAAAATCTTGGTTGTAACACACTTATCGTTCAGGTAAGGCCCTTCAGCGATGCCCTTTACAATTCCTCAGTATATCCCTCTTCCCACATTTTAAGCGCTGAGCAGGGAAAGGATTGCGGATATGATGCTCTTGAGTATATGTGTGAGAAATCGCACGAGGAGGGTCTGTTTCTTCACGCATGGATAAATCCTTACAGAGTCTCAACAGCGTCCAGTCCCGAAAAGCTGTCTGACACCAACCCGTATATCGCTGATGATGAGATAGGCTTTGAGACAAACTCGGGTAAATATCTCAATCCTGCAAGCAGAAAAGCAAGAGAGATAATAATCGAGGGGGTTAAAGAAATCGTTCAAAATTATCCTGTTGACGGAATTCAGTTCGATGATTACTTCTACCCCTCTGACTGCGGTGACTTTGACAAAGAATATTATAATACATATCTCAAGGCTTTTCCCGACAGTTCTCTGGCTTTGCCGCTGAAAGCATGGAGACAAAACAACATAAATCTGCTTCTGAGCGAAACTTACATTGAAATTAAAAGAATAAACCCCTCGGTGATGTTCGGAGTTTCACCTCAGGGAAATATTCAGAATGATTTAGATATGGGCGCAGATGTAATTTCATGGTGTAAAACCCGCGGATATCTGGACTATATATGTCCTCAGATGTATTACTCTATCGATAACCCCTTAAAAAGCTTCAAGGAGAGTATCATTGAATGGAGTGAGCTTGAGTGCCACAATGAACTGGAAGTATACATCGGACTCGGGGCATACAAGCTTGAGACCGACGCAGACTCGGGCACGTGGCTTAAGAATCATAATGAACTCAAAGCTCAGCTTGAATTATTGAGAGAATACGGCTTTGACGGTTATATGATATATGATTACAGCGCAATTATTTCCGCGGAAAAGTCTCAGGGAATTGAGGTTTTCCGAGAAGCGGTTTATGAGGAAATGACCTCAGCGGTGCAATAATCATCATGGGCTTCGAGGATACGAACAGTAAGACATTCGCCTTTATACATATCGCTATTGAGAGAAACTCTCACCGGCGTGTAGTTGGGTGTGTAACCTTCATAGACGCCCTGTGAAACCTCCTGCTCAATGATGATGGTAGTGGTAAGTCCCACCTGAGATAAAAGAAACTCCTGTCTCTTTCTCTCTGCTATTTCGCTCATTATGCGGGCACGCTCTTCTTTAACGCTCTTTGTAAGCTGCATAGGCATTCTGTCGGCAACGGTACCGCTTCTTCTGGAATACGGAAACACGTGTACCTTTGCAAATCCAACAGCTTCGACGAAGCTTAAAGACTCTGAGAATTCCTTCTCGTCCTCCCCGGGAAAACCTACCATAACGTCAGTTGTAAAGCCGGGATTATTAAATTTACTCCTGATGTTATTTACAATCTCCATATATTCCGAAGAGGTGTAATGGCGATTCATTCTTTTCAAAGTACCATCGGAGCCACTCTGAAGAGAAAGATGAAACTGAGGACAGAATTTTTCACATTTAGAAAGGCGTGAAAGGATGTCTTCTGTGAGAAGTTCAGGCTCCAGAGAGCCCAGACGGATCCTCTCAACTCCCTCACTATCCGCAACAGCTTCAACTGCGTCACAGATATTGTATCCGATATCTGTGCCGTAACGGGAAAGATTGATACCCACAAGGACTATCTCCCTAAAGCCTTTAGCGGAAAGATCGGACACTTCCTTTCTCAGAACTTCAAGGGATTTGAACCTTACTCTGCCTCGTGCATAAGCGATAATGCAGTAGGAACAGAACCGATCGCAACCGTCCTCAATTTTAATATAGGCACGACTTCTCTCGGAAAAAGATCTGATGGAATAGTTTTCGAATTCGCCGCATTTGCGGTTATGTTCATTGACTCTCAGTATCTGCTGTCCGGTCTCGATAAATTCTTTAATTGCAGTCAAAACTGAGGTTCTCTCTGTGTTTCCAAGCACTACGTCGCAACAAGTGAAGTTCTCGTATTTCCTCGGAAATGCCTGAGATACGCAACCTGTCAGAACAATGATACTCTGTGGATTCACTCTTCTCAGACGGGAGAGAAAACGTCGGCATTTCGATTCGCTTATTGCAGTAACGGCGCAGGAATTCACTATGAATATATCACACATCGAGTCATCTTCGTTATAGAGGAATCCGTTTTCCTCCATAAGCTCTCTCATATACTGTGATTCATACTGATTCACCTTGCAACCGAAGGAATATATTTTAAAGTTCATTCCTGCACCTCCTTATATTTAGAATCCTTCAAAAAGGGAAATCTGGGAGCTTTCGGGGATATTTTTAAATGCACCCAGCTCTCTCAAAGCTTCAATAACAGCTTTAGTCACTTTAGTTTTCTGCTGGAACTGTTCAACCGAGAAATACTCTCCTTGCTTACCACATTCTTCAAGGGAAATCGCCGCCGATTCACCGATGCCTGAAATTGAAGAGAATGGAAGTCTGAGCTTTCCGTCCTCAATGGTGAAGGCTTTTGCTTTGGATTTGTAGAGATCAATTGGCAAAAGTTCAATTCCGCGGGCAAGCATCTCATTTATAATCTGGAGAGTTGCGATTTCTGTCTTCTCCTTAGCGGTGGCTTCAAAGCCCTTCTGTCTGATAAGCTGCATTTTGTTTTCAACGGCAGTTTTACCTTTGATAGCGGTGACACCATCAAAATCATCGCCACGGACAGAGAAATATGCGGCATAGTACTCAAGAGGCTTGTGGACCTTGTACCAGCCAAGTCTGAGGGTTGAAATCATATATGCAGCAGCGTGAGCCTTCGGGAACATATACTTGATCTTCATACAGGAATCAATGTACCACTGAGGTACATTGTTCTCGTGCATTGCATTGAAATGCTCCTCGGTAAGGAACTTCGTGGCGTTACCCTTTCGGACGATCTCCATGATTTTGAAGGACATGGAGGGATCGAGTCCCTTATGCATAAGATAGGTCATAATAGAATCTCGCGTTCCGATAACTTCTGAAATGGTACAGATGCCATCCTTGATAAGATCTGCGGCATTTCCTATCCAAACGTCGGTTCCGTGGGACAGACCTGCAATCTGTAAAAGGTCAGAGAAGGTCTTGGGCTTTGCCTCGATAAGCATCTGACGAACAAAGGAGGTACCAACCTCGGGAAGAGAGAATGTTCCTGTCTCGGAGTCGATATCCTCGGGGGTAACTCCCAAGGCTGCAGGTGACTCGAAGAGGGACATTACATCGGGATCGTTCATGGGTACTTCCATTACGGGAATACCGGTAAACTCTTCAAGATAGTGATAAATGGTGGGCACATCATGGCCAAGCTCGTCAAGCTTACAGATCGTATCATGGATGGAATGGAAGTCGAAGTGTGTAGTGATATTATCAGAGCTCGGATCGTCAGCAGGATGCTGAACAGGACAGAAATCGTAGATCTCCATTCCTCGGGGTACAACAACCATGCCACCCGGATGCTGACCTGTGGTACGCTTAACACCGGTAAAGCCCTTGGAAAGTCGCTCTTCTTCGGCTTTACTGAGGCGAAGTCCCCTCTCCTCTTCGAATTTCTTTACATATCCGAAGGCAGTCTTATCTGCAAGGGTTGAGATAGTACCCGCTTTGAAAACGTTGTCTTTTCCGAAGAGTTCTTCTGTATATCTGTGTGAGCTGGACTGATACTCACCGCTGAAATTAAGGTCGATATCAGGAGTCTTGTCTCCCTTGAAGCCGAGGAAGGTTTCAAAGGGTATTTCGTGACCATCCTGATGAAGTCTATTTCCGCACTCGGGACAATCCTTGGGTGGCAGGTCAAAGCCTGAGCCAACGCTACCATCGGTTATCCACTCGCTGTATTTACAGTTGGGACAGATATAATGAGGACAAAGGGGGTTAACCTCGGAGATACCTGAGATAGTAGCCACAAAGGATGAACCGACGCTTCCTCGTGATCCTACAAGATAACCATTCTTTTCCGAGTTTGCAACCAACTTCTGGGCGGTCATATAAAGAACGGAGAATCCGTAGGTATTGATGGAGTCAAGCTCTTTCTCAAGACGCTTCTGCACGATTTCGGGAAGAGGATCGCCGTAAACTTCCTTGGCTCGCCTCCAGGAGATCTCATTGAGTTCCTGCTCTGCGCCATCAATGAAAGGCGGGAATGTGCCCTCGGGGATAGGACGCACTTTCTCGATCATATCGGCGATTTTATTAGTATTTTCAACAACTATCTCGTAGGC
>JAZSME010000098.1:0-33097 GCA_045535715.1 Ruminococcus sp.
TACAAAAAGTATATCGACATACTCAAAGAGGAGCTCATTCCCGCCATGGGTTGCACAGAGCCCATCGCCATAGCCTATGCCGCCGCAAAGGCAAGAGAGGTGCTTTGTGAGGACGTAAAAAGTGTCCTCATCGAGGTAAGCGGAAACATTCTCAAAAACGTCAAGAGCGTGGTAGTCCCTAACACGGGAGGGCTTCGGGGTATCCCTGCCGCTGCGGCGGTGGGAATCACAGCAGGAGACAGTAAAAAGGAACTTGAGGTGCTCTCCTCCATCAAAGAAGAGGACATAGAAAAGACCGAGGCTTTCCTCTCAAAAATTCCCGTAAGCGTTGAGTTTGCGGACACACCCCACATCTTCGACATTATGATAAGCCTCAAGGGAGAAAAAAACACCTCCTTTGTCCGCATCGCAGAGCATCACACTAACCTTGTCTGCGTCAAAAGAAACGACGAGACACTTTTTGAAAAAGAGGTCATCGCTCAGAAAAACGGCCTGACAGAGAGAGACATCCTCTCCATAGAGGGCATAGTTGAATTCGGCGAAAGCGTATCTCTCCCCGATATCAGAGAAATCCTTACAAAACAGATAGAATACAATATGGCAATTGCGGAGGAAGGCATCAGAGGAAACTACGGCGCCAACATCGGCTCCACCCTTCTCATGCTGTCTCCTCACGACACTTTCCAGAAGATGCGCGCCTTTGCCGCCGCAGGAAGTGACGCCAGAATGAACGGCTGTGAGATGCCCGTCATCATCAACTCGGGAAGCGGAAATCAGGGAATCACCGCAAGCGTGCCCGTCATAGTATATGCAAGGGAGAAAGGCTTCAAAGAAGAGGAGCTCCTTCGTGCTCTCTGTGTTTCAAACCTTGTGACGATTCACCTTAAATCAGGTATCGGCAGGCTCTCGGCTTACTGCGGAGTGGTGAGTGCCGCCACAGGTGCCGCATCGGGCATTGCTTTTATTGAGGGCGGAAGATTTGACACCATCGCTCACACCATCGTCAACTCCCTTGCCATGGATTCCGGCATTATCTGCGACGGTGCCAAGGCAAGCTGTGCCGCAAAAATCGCCTCCGCTGTGGACGCAGGAATACTGGGTCTCATGATGTACAAAAACGGAAACGAATTCCTCTCGGGAGAGGGGCTTGTTGCAAAGGGTGTTGAGAACACCATCCGAAACATCGGCTCTCTGGCGAGAAACGGAATGTCAGGCACCGACAAGGAGATCATCCGATTGATGCTCAATTGCGACTGATTCTCTCTTTCACTTGCAAAACACAGCGTCCGCTGGTATAATATAGTGGTTAACTTAAAAAATTTATTTCGGAGGTATATAAAATGGCTGAGATCAAGGCATTTAAAGGAATGCGTTTCAACACAGAAAAAGCAGGAGAGATAAAGTCTCTCTGCTGTCCCCCCTACGACATCATCAGCGAGGAGCAGAGACTTTCCTTTATTGAGGAGAACGAGTACAATATCATCCGTCTCGAGCTTCCCAAGGGCGAGACTCCTTACGCTACCGCTGCTGAGGTTCTAAGGACCTGGGAGGAGAGCGGTATTCTCACCCTCGAGGAAAAGCCTGCTCTCTACATCTACGAGGAGGAGTTCACCGCCTACGGCAAGAGAAATTCCATCAAGGGTCTCATCTGCAGACTCAAGGTTGAGGAATTCTCAAAGGGCGTTGTTCTTCCCCACGAGTTCACTCTCTCCAAGGCTAAGGAAGACAGACTCAACCTTATGAAGGCCACAAACTGCAACTTCTCTCAGATCTACGGTCTCTATATGGACGAGGAGCACACCTCTCTTGAGACAATCAATGAGAATTCAAAGGGTAAAGCAGACCTGGAGTTTACAGACGACGACAACATCACCCATCGTATGTGGATCGTTACCGACGAAGACGTTATCGCAAAGCTCTGTGCTGATTTCTCCGAGAGAAAGATCTACATTGCTGACGGTCACCACAGATACGAGACCGCTCTCAATTACAGAAACTACTGCCGTGAGCAGGGTATCAGCAAGGAGGGCGACGCTCAGGATTATCAGATGATCTTCCTCTGCGATATGCTCCATCCCGGTCTTGTGGTATTCCCCACTCACAGACTGGTAAGAGACCTTGAGAGCTTTGATAAGGAAGAGGTTCTCACAAAGTGCGAGAAGTATTTTGATATCGAGAAAATGTGTGGCACCGACAATATGGAAGCTGTCCTTTCCGAGAAAGACAAAGCGGGCAAGAAGGCTTTCGGCTTCTATGTGGGAAATTCCGAGTGGTATCTCCTGACTCTCAAGGACATCGCAGTTATGGACACAGTTCTTCCCGATATGTGCGTAGCTTCCAGAAGCCTCGATGTTTCCGTTCTCCACTCACTTATCCTTGAGGAGATCTTCGGCATCGACAAGGAGAATATGGCAGCTCAGATAAACCTCACCTACACCAAGTTCTTCGAAGAGGCTATCGAGCTTGTAGATAAGGGCGTAATGCAGTGCTCCTTCGTGCTCAACTCCACCAAGGTTACAGAGATCCGTGACGTGGCCACAGCAGGCGAGAAAATGCCCCAGAAATCCACCTACTTCTATCCCAAGATGATCACAGGCCTTGTTATGAACAAGCTGGTGTGATCGGTATATTTAATAACCATCCATAAAAGCAAAAGCCTGCCTCATTTACGGGGCAGGCTTTACTTTTTACAAACCGAGAGCTACAATGTATTCGGCGGTGATATTATGGATTTCCCTAAAAGAAAATCCCCGAGAATCAAAGGTTACGACTACAACACACCGGGATACTATTTTGTAACTGTGTGTACACATAAAAAAGAAAATATATTATGCGATATTGCGTCAGAAAACAACAGCATCGTAGGGGGCGGCGCCCCCGACGCCCCGAAAGTCATACTCAACGACTACGGGAAAATTGTGCAAAAATACATCCTGTCATCAAAAAACATCAAGGGTGTTACAGTTGATAAATATGTTATTATGCCCAATCATATCCATATGATAATATATGTAGAGGAAGCATACGGGACGTCGAAGGCGCCGTCCCCTACGAATAATGCAGTATCTCTTACCATTTCGGTACTCAAAAGATTTTCAAACAGGGAAATCGGTCATAACATATGGCAGAGGTCATTCCACGACCACATCATCCGAGGTGATGAGGATTACAGAAAAATCTGGGAGTATATTGATACGAATCCTCATAGATGGAAAGAGGACTGTTTCTATGTGGAATAAAGCCATAAGTTTACAAAGTAACAGCAAAAGCCTGCCTCATTTACGGGGCAGGCTTTTTTCTTTTTCGGAATATTTATCGCGATAAATTTTGTCCTTTTTTACTTATCTGCTTTTCTCAGGGTTCTGAGATTCTCACTCCTGAAATCAACGATGCTCATAATGAGGAAGCCCACGAAGGCTGTGATCAGGGTCTCGGGGAGCATATAGGAGCCGTTGTAGATAAAGGAATAGCTTATAACGCTCCAAGCCCCTGAGGAGTAATCTGCCCAGACTGTGATGCCTGTGAGGAAGTGGCAGATAAAGCGAAGCAGGCAGGCTATCAGAGTGCCCAGGACAAAGCCTACGGGCTGACTCTTCATCTTTCTGAAAATGCCGCCGAAGCCCAACACGCCAAAGGCTACCAAATAATCAAAAAGGATGATACACACCGCCGCCAAAGCGTTGGTGGCATAGGAAAGGTTATTGAGTCCCAGG
This sequence comes from Ruminococcus sp., assembly GCA_045535715.1. GTDB lineage: Bacteria > Bacillota > Clostridia > Oscillospirales > Acutalibacteraceae > Ruminococcoides. The sequence continues at coordinate 3,714 of JAZSME010000098.1, forward strand.
AGCATCTGGATAAGTCCGTAGGTAACACCCACGGTAAGACCCCACTTGACACCGTAGCGGTAAGCGATGATGAGAATGGGAAGCATTGAGAAGACGGTGATACTGCCTCCTGCAGGAAGGTTAAAGAAAATCACCATACTGAGTGCTGTTGAGAGCGCAAGCATAACTGCACTTTCGCAGAGCATCAAGAGTCTTTTCTTACTTGTTTTGTTCAAATAAAACACCTCTTTAAAAAATATTAAAACAAAACAGATGATAAAAAAACAGCACTGCGACCGGTACGCAGTGCTGATAAAATCAGTGAATCTACTCCCTACGCCGGCATTACCCGTATCAGGTTATAGGGTCAGAGAAGCACAAATATCCTCTATCTCAGCCGACTTGCCGTCAGCACCCCTGTTTTGTTTTCTCAATTATATATCTCTCTTTGCAACTTGTCAAGAGATTTATCAGAGACTGAGCTTCATGTCTCCCTCTTTGATGATACCCCACTTTCTCATCAGCTCGCTGATAAGAAGTGTAATTGCGGCAGGAAGAACTATATGCATAAGCAGGATTTCGCCCAAAGCCACAAGGGGAGTCCATCCTGCCTCGGTCATAGCGGTGTAGCCCATGATCTGACCCACAACGCCTGAGGTGCCCATACCTGAGCCGATGGGGTTATTGACCATACCGAAAAGGCAGGTGGAAACAGGTCCCAGAATTGCGCTGGCTATAATTGGAGGAAGCCAGATAACAGGCTTTCTCACAATATTGGGCATCTGAATCATAGAGGTGCCCACGCCCTGAGAGATAAGTCCCGACCATTTGTTTTCTCTGAAACTCTGCACCGCAAAGCCTATCATCTGACAGGAGCAGCCCACAGCGGCAGCACCTGCGGAAATTCCCGAAAGTCCCAGCATAACACCTAAAGCAGCAGAGCTGATGGGAAGTGTCAGTACGATACCCATAACCACGGAAACGATAATACCCATCAGGAAGGGCTGCTGATATGTAGCCCAGTTAATAAGCTCACCCAGCATATTGGTGAAGGTTGTGATGGGAGGTCCCACCAGAAGTCCCACCGCGCTGCCTGAGAGAATTGTCACAACGGGGGTGAGGAGAATGTCAATGCCTGTCTTGCCTGACACAAGTCTGCCCACCTCGATGCCTACCAAGGCGGCAATAAACGCACCCAGAGGGTCACCTGCACCCGCAAGGGTCAGAGCGCCTCCTGCAAGAACCTTTCCTGCAATAATCTTGGATGAAAATGCACCCACCATACCTGCCACCGCCGCAGAAACGGAAACAAGAGGTGACTGCTTGAACTTACAGGCGATACCGATACCGATACCTGCGCCCGTAATTGCCTTTGCAACACCTGCAACTACGCAGATAAGTGAGCCCACAGAGGGAAGGAACACAGAGACACCCTTGCCGATCTGCTCGAGGATGGTACCTACAATGAGAGTTGCGAAAAGTCCCAGAGCCATTCCCGAAAGGCCGTCGATGAAAATGTGATTGAGAATCTTCTTAAACGTCTTCATTTCATATACTCTTTTCATAAAATTTGTGCCCGATATTTGTGCACTAGTACTGATTTTATCACACTAAAGTGAAGAAATCAACAAAAAACGGACCTGCAAAAACAAGTCCGTTAAAAGTGTTAATTTTTTATTGTAAGGGCGCAGAAATTTATGTTTTATTTGACAATAAATTCCTCCGTTTATTTGCTGTAAATGCTGACGCTGTTTTCGCTATCCTCCTCAGAAAGGTGGACTACGATGCTCTCATCCCTGGAGGTAGGAATGTTCTTTCCGACGAAGTTGGGGCGGATGGGAAGCTCCGCGTGACCTCTGTCAATTAAAACGGAAAGCTGGATTCTTGAGGGTCTGCCAAGAGCCATCACCGCATCAAGTGCCGCACGTGCAGTTCGGCAGGTATAGATAACATCATCGACCAGCACGACCACCTTGCCCTCGATACTGAAGGGCACGTCGGTGGAGGACACAACGGGAGTGAGGTGGCTTTTGTCTCTGTCGTCACGATGCTGGGTAATATCCAGAGCGCCCACCTCGGGAGCCTTTCCTTCGATCTTCTCAATGTTCCTTGCAAGTCTCTTTGCAAGGGGCACACCTCGGGTACGGATGCCGATGAGACACAGATTCTCAATTCCGTTGTTTTTCTCGCAGATCTGATGAGCAATTCGAAGCAGGACTCTGTCCATATCCGCTTCTTCCATTATCCGAGCCTTGAAATTCATAAGAGTTCCTCCGAATAAATGCCTGAGTAAAAAAAGAAAAAGTCTGCAAAAGCAGACAAGAAATCAACCTTAATCAATATCTTGTCGGCATCTCTGTACCACATTTAAAGATATCATACTCGTTACTCACAGTTTATCACACAAAAACAGCTTCGTCAATCAAATCTTATGAATAGAATGCGCAAAAGAAAAACCTGACGGCTATGTGTACCGTCAGGCTTTTGGGTATGTAAATTTTATGCTGCTGTCTTTACTTCGCCGATAGCAAATCCTGTTTCAATACCTGCAACCCATTTCTGAATTGCAGTTGCGTCCTTAACATTCACAACACCATCACCGTTTACATCTGCAGCAAGAGTCTGTGCTTCGTCAAGCTCCACAAGGGATGCAGACGCTTTCTGAATGAATGTTGCATCCTTAACGTTAACTGTACCGTCACTGTTTGCATCACCCAGAGGATACTCAGATTCATCTTCGGATGCTTCGAACCAATACACAATTGCATTGATAATACTGTCATTATCAGCATCACCATATTTACCATTACTTATTTCTATTTCAGACCACTGATCAGATGTTCCTGAATAATACACAACCAGAGGAATGTCATAAACATAAAATGCCGCTTTACCAATACTTGTAACACTTGCAGGAATAGTTACGGATTCAAGTGCTGTGTACATAAATGCACCGTCAGGGATAGTAGTTATACCTTCGTCAATAGTAGCGCTTTTAAGGCTTGAGCAGTGACCAAAAGAGTTTTTACCAATATTCACCACACTCTTGGGAAGAATTATACCTGTGATGCTTTTACAATCATAAAATGCACTGTCCCCAATACTTACAAGTCCATCAGAGAATTCTACATCAGTAAGGCTTATACACCCATTGAATGCAGATGTTTCAATATCTGTTACACTATCGGGAATAACGATCTCTGTAAGACTTTCACAACCCTTGAAAGCGCACTGTCCGATAGTTACCAGTCCATCTGAAAGATTTACTGCATTAAGTCTTTTGCAATATTCAAATGTCCACTTGCCAGTATTTGCAACACTTGAGGGGATTGTTATCTCTGTAAGGCTTTCGCAACCATAAAAAGCATAGTCACCCAAATTCAATAAGCCCTTGGGAATTACGATCTCTGTAAGACTTTCACATTGATAGAAAGAATACTCGCCAATGCTTGTAACTGTTGAGGGGATTACTACTTTCTCGAGGTTTGAAGCATGCCAGAATGCATTTTTCCCGATAGTCTCAACACCTTCCGGAACAGTAACACTCCGTACATCATCGTTGGATTGAAACACCCTTGTGATTTCAACAACGGGATAACCTTCAATCTCGGAGGGAATAGTGACATCAGCATCTGCTCCCTCGTAACCTGTAATATGCACTTTGTCATCCACTACCTTGTACTTAAACCCATCGTCGGTGATCGCTGATGCTGCAGACACTCCCACTGCAGGCACTACGCCAAGAAGCATAAGCATTGCCAACACACAGGAAAGTATGCTTTTGTAACTGTTATTATTCATAAATTTTACTCCTCCTTAATTTGACATTCACTGAATGTCATTGTGCATGTGATTATAACATATAATTTTCTTGTTGACAAGCACTGAATGTCAGAAATGAGGAGATTTTGTGTTTATAAATAAAAGCTATGAAGGGCTTAACAATGTATGTGGCAAAAACATCGCCAGACTCCGCACAAATATTAAAATTTCTCAACGAGCCTTGGCTGACAAAATGCAGTTGGTTGGTATCGATATTGACAAAAATGCCATTCAGCGGATCGAGTGCGGCAAGCGATTTGTTACCGATATTGAGATAATAGCCTTTGCTAAAATTTTTGACGTTTCCTTTGATGAGGTCCTTAGCATAAATTCACATGAATAATATAAATTTCTCCTTATCTTAGAATAAGGAGTTTTTTTATAAACGCTGCAACAAAGGTAAAGCGTCTAAAGAAACAGCTGATATATAATTAGTTTTTATGAATAAAAATTGTAGGGCATGCTAATTTGTTTAACCCTAATATTGACAATAATCCGCTTTTGTATTACTATATCGATGTATATGATTTTTATGATGTGGAGGCAACACAAATGAAAAACACAGAAAAGACTATGGAAAAAATCGTTGCCCTTTGCAAAGGCAGAGGCTTCGTTTATCCCGGCTCAGAAATCTACGGCGGACTTGCAAACACATGGGATTACGGCCCCTTAGGCGCTGTTCTCAAGGCAAACATCAAGGCTGCATGGATGAAGAAGTTCGTTCAGGAGAATAAATATAACGTTGCTCTTGACTCAGCTATTCTTATGAATCCCCAGACCTGGGTAGCATCAGGTCACCTTGGCGGTTTCTCCGATCCCCTTATGGACTGTAAGGAGTGCAAGACCCGTCACAGAGCAGATAACCTCATTGAGGATTTTGACGGCACCAACGTTGCAGGCTGGTCAAACGAGGATATGATGAACTACATCAAGGAAAAGGCCATCCCCTGCCCCAATTGCGGAAAACACAACTTCACCGACATCCGTCAGTTCAACCTTATGTTCAAGACCTTCCAGGGCGTTACCGAGGACTCAAAGAGCGAGATTTATCTGCGTCCCGAGACAGCTCAGGGTATTTTCGTAAACTTCCAGAATATTCAGAGAACAAGCCGTAAGAAGGTACCTTTTGGTGTTGCTCAGATCGGTAAGTCCTTCAGAAACGAGATCACTCCCGGTAACTTCATTTTCCGAGTTCGTGAGTTCGAGCAGATGGAGCTTGAGTTCTTCTGCAAGCCCGGCACAGACCTTGAGTGGTTTGACTACTGGCGTTCCTTCTGCCGTGACTTCCTCTACTCTCTCGGCATCAAGGAAGAGAACCTGAGACTTCGCGACCACTCCGCTGAGGAGCTTTGCTTCTACTCCAAGGCTACTACCGACTTCGAGTACCTCTTCCCCTTCGGCTGGGGCGAGCTCTGGGGTATTGCTGACAGAACAGACTACGACCTGACACAGCATCAGACAGTTTCAGGCAAGTCCATGGAATACTTTGATCCCACAGATAATTCAAGATACATCCCCTACGTTATCGAGCCTTCTCTGGGTGTTGAGAGACTCTTCCTCACCATTATGACAGAGGCTTATGACGAGGAAGAGGTTTCCGAGGGCGACACAAGAGTAGTGCTCAGACTCCACCCCGCACTTGCTCCCTTCAAGGCAGCAGTTCTTCCCCTTTCCAAGAAGCTTTCCGAGAAGGCTGAGGAGGTTGCTGATATGCTCTCCAAGTACTATCCCGTTGAGTTTGATGACGCAGGCTCCATCGGCAAGCGTTACCGCCGTCAGGATGAGATCGGTACTCCCTTCTCAATCTGCTACGACTTCGATTCTCTCGAGGACAACTGTGTTACAGTCCGTGACCGTGACACAATGGAGCAGGTAAGACTTCCCATCGCAGAGCTCAAGGCTTACATTGACGAGAAGCTCAGCTTCTGATTTTAAAAAGTTTACAATTCGTTCACAAAGGCAAGGAATCTTCTCGGTTTCCTTGCCTTTCTTTCTGCCTTTTGCCTTGCAAATTATACCAATTCATGTTATTATGATGTGAAGGATCATTTTTAAATCGGACGATAAAACTTTACTCTTTTTTTCGACAATTTTCCACGAGGTAGATTATGCAAAAAATCATAGATTTCACGAAAAAGCATATATTCCTTTTGTCTCTGATTTACGCCGGAGGACTCTTTCTTCTCAACGTCCTGCGCCTCTTCAACCGTAACTTCTGGTTCGACGAGTCTTTTTCCATCGGACTTGTAGCAAAGTCCCTTCCTGAGGTTATTTACGGAACTGCAGTTGATGTGCATCCGCCGTTTTACTACATTATTCTCTGGCTGGCGTGCAGAATTTTCGGATACACACCCATTGTGTTCCGCGCAGTTTCATTGGTACCTCTTCTTGCAATTATCATTATTGCGTTTACCTGGGTGAAAAAGAAGTTTTCAATTCACGCCACCCTGATTCTGATTACCTTTGCCTGTATAATTCAGACCGCCACAGTTTACAACGTTGAGGTCAGAATGTACTCCTGGGGCTCTCTTCTGATGCTCCTTTCCTTTATGGCATTTCACGGGATTCTTTATACGGGTAAAACCGCATACTATGTAATGTTCAGCATAGCCACCCTTTGCGCTGCATACACTCATTACTATCTGCTGATTGCGGTGGCATTTTTCTACCTCCTGCTTCTTATCCTCGGGTTTAAGAAAAAGGATGCAGACCTCAAAAGAGTGCTTATTCTCTGCGGTGTTGCCGTTTTGGTATATCTTCCCTGGCTCTTTGTTCTGCTCAACGCTTTCAGTCAGAAAAGCGGCGGATTCTGGATCAACAGAGTTCCTTTCCCCATAGAAAGCCTTGCCTTTATTTTCACCGACACCGAGAAGGGCAACCCCTTCGGCTTTGTTCTTGCGGTCATACTTTTTCCGCTTATTATCGGATTCACCCTTTTTAGGTTCAATCTCCTTTCCTTAAGGGAGAAGGAAAACGGCAGAAAAAAGCTTGCTTTCTCTGCTAAAGATTTCACGTACTCAAAGGAAGGTATGTGGCTTCTTTCGGGACTTCTTTGCATCTACGGCACTATCTTTGCGGGCACTCTTGTATCAGTAATAATCAGACCCCTTTACATCACCCGATATATTTTCCCCATGGCTGTTATTGCGTGGCTGATGGCAGGTGTGTGTATTTCAAAACTCAAAAAGAGAACTCTTATAACAGTGCTTCTTATCGTGTCTGTACTTATGGTCAGCATCCCCGTATATGCTTTCTCTCTTAAAGAGGAAATTAAGGAAAACAGGGTTTTTGAAGAAACCCACAACGCAACTGCCGACATTATCGGTGAGGGAGACATAATCTTTGCCGAAAACATACACTTAACCTTTACGGTAGAGGGTGCTTTCGACGGAATAACCTCCTTTTACTTCCCCGGCTCAAGGTGTGTCCATGCCCTTCCCGATAACGAGACCGAAGAGGAAAGCAGCAAATTTTCCCTGCTTCTGAAGGAGTACTCTAAACCGGAGGATAACTCTGAGTATTACCTCTTTCTCAACGGTGCCATGACTGACAGATACTCCGATATTCTCACCGAGCAGGGCTACTCATACGAGGAGATCTACCTCGGCGGCGATCTGGGCACCTATGATGTAAGCATATACCGGCTTATTCCCTTAAACTGATTTTTTCGCTTATCAAAAACAAGGAGTGATATGAGTGAAAAAAATTTCGATTGTTGTTCCCTGTTACAACGAAGAAGCCACCATCGGGCTTTTTTACGAGGAGATCACAAAAATCTCCAAAGAGATGGACTACTGTGACTTCGAGTATATATTCGTAGATGACGGCTCAACGGACAAGACCCTGTCTATCTCCAAAGAGCTCAGCAAAAAAGATAAAAGAGTGCGCTATGTCTCCTTCTCGAGAAACTTCGGCAAGGAGGCTGCAATGTACGCAGGACTCAAGGCATCAACGGGCGAGTACGTTGCCATTATGGACGCAGACCTTCAGGACCCGCCTTCAATGCTTCCCGAGATGTACAAAAGCATCACCGAGGAGGACTATGACTGCGTGGGAACAAGGAGAGTTACCCGCAAGGGCGAGCCTCCCATCCGTTCCTTCTTTGCAAGGCTTTTCTATACCCTCATTAACAAAATCTCCGAAATCGAGCTTGTGGACGGTGCCAGAGACTACCGCCTGATGACAAGGAACTACGTAGATTCCCTTCTGAGACTTTCCGAGAGAAACCGATTCTCCAAAGGTCTTTTTGCGTGGATAGGATTTAAGACAAAGTGGCTTGAATTTGAAAACGTGGAGAGAATCGCAGGAGAGACAAAATGGTCCTTCTGGAAGCTTTTCAAGTACTCAATTGAAGGAATCGTGAGCTTTTCCACCGCACCCCTTTTCCTCAGCTCCATTTTGGGAATTGTTATGTGCTTTGTTGCCTTTGTGGCAATGCTGTTCATCTTTTTCCGTCAGCTTATCTTCGAGGACTCTGTCCCCGGCTGGGCATCTCAGGCTTGTATCACCATTATGCTGGGCGGTCTTGTTATGCTCTTTATCGGCATTCTGGGACTGTATCTTTCGAAGATCTACCTTGAAATCAAGAACCGTCCTATCTTCATAAGTCGGGAGGACAACATCGACAAGGATATGAACGAGGACTGATACTATTCCCCGATGTTTTTTTGCATCGGGGTTTCTTTTTTTTTGAGAAAAGCCATTGTACCAAAAATACCTTTGTGCTATAATCAAAATATTAAAAAGCCTGAGGTGTCAAGATGAAAAAGCGAAAAATCAGCTTATCTACAACTCATATAATCCTTCTGAGCTTTCTGGGAGCCATCCTTCTGGGGAGTCTTCTCCTCTCTCTTCCCATCAGTTCAAAAACCTCAGAGCCCGTTCCTTACGTCGACGCTCTCTTTACCTCCACCACCGCCACCTGCGTGACAGGTCTTGTGACCCTTCCCACCGTCTCCACCTGGAGCACCTTCGGTCAGGTGGTGATCCTTCTTCTCATTCAGGTGGGAGGTCTTGGAATCATCACATTTTTGTCGGGCTTTATGCTTCTGATGAAGAGGAAGTTCTCCGTCAACAACCATCTTCTCATTCAGGATGCCTTTAATCTCAACACTATGTCGGGACTTTCGAAATTCATCAGAAAGGTTATCTTCGGCACCTTTATAGTGGAGCTTACGGGAGCCCTTCTTTATATGACGGTGTTTATTCCCGACTTCGGACCTCGCGGCATCTGGATATCCGTTTTCAATTCAATATCAGCTTTTTGCAATGCAGGCATCGATATTTTCTCTGAAACCAGCCTGAGCGCCTACGCCACAAATCCCCTGGTGAATTTCGTGACCTCGGCTCTCATCATTACGGGCGGTATCGGCTACATAGTTTGGTGGGATATTCCGAGGGTGTTTAAGAAAGCAAAAACTCAGGGCTTTAAGTGCATAAGGCACCTTTCCCTTCACTCAAAGCTTGCAATAAGCTCCACCGCCGTTCTCCTCATCTTGGGCACCATTCTTTTCTTAATCTTTGAATACAACAATCCTCTGACTCTGAAAAATTATTCTCTCTTTGATAAAATTCAGATTTCCTTTTTCCAGTCCGTCACCACCAGAACAGCAGGTTTCTTCACTGTGGCACAGGAAAACCTCACTGCCTCCTCCGCCGTAGTTTCCCTTATTCTCATGTTCATCGGCGGCTCCCCCGTGGGCACCGCGGGAGGCATCAAAACGGTGACACTTCTGGTACTTCTTGCGTCTTCCCTTTCCACCGTCAAGGGAAGAGACGAGGTTACACTTTTCAGACGAAACATCAGCAAAGAGGCTCTCTCAAAGGCAGTGGCAGTATTTACCATGTCCTTCATTATAATGATAACTTCCACCCTTATGCTGACTATTGTCTGTGACGCCCCCCTTGTGGACATCCTCTATGAAGCCGTCAGCGCCACCGCAACGGTGGGACTCACGCGAAATCTCACTCCCAGCCTTAACACTCTGGGCAAGATAATTATTATTGTCACCATGTATCTTGGAAGAATCGGCCCCATCTCTCTCGCTCTGGCTCTGAGACTCACAAGCAAAAATGAGAACATTGTAAAAAATCCCACAGAAAAAATCAGCGTAGGCTAAAAGGTGATATTATGAGTATTAACAAAAATTATGCAGTATTCGGTCTGGGCAGATACGGCTACGCCGTTGCTAAGGAACTTATTCACAGCGGCGCTGATGTGCTGGCTGTGGACATAAACCCCCACATCGTAAACTCAGTCTGCGGGGAAATTCCCCTTTGCAAATGTGCAGACATTACCGACCCCGACGTATTAAATCAGCTGGGAATCGGAAACTTTGATACGGTAATCATCTCCATGGCGGAAAATCTCGAGGCAAGCGTTATGGCAATCACCCTCTGCAAAGAGGCGGGAGTGCCCACCATCATAGCAAAATGCAGCAGCGAGCTTCACGGAAAAATCCTCTCAAAGGTAGGAGCAGACAAGGTCGTTTTCCCCGAGAACGAGTCGGGAATCCGCCTTGCAAAGAATCTTCTCAGCTCTGATTTTGTAGATGTTATGGAGCTTTCCGAGGACTTTGTGATGATCGAACTCAGCGTCAAAAAGGAATGGGTAGGCAAAAATCTCATTGAGCTCAACTTAAGAAAGAAATACGATATCAATATTGTTGCGGTGAAGGAGGCCTCTGCGCTGAGCGTCAGCATTGATCCCGAAGCTCCCCTTAAGAGCAACTCCTCTCTCATTGTGATAGCAAACAGCGCAAAGCTTAAAAAGCTTCTCTGATAAAACAGCATAAAAAAACAGGCGGCTGTGCAGTTTTCTGCACAGTCGCCTTTTCTCATTTCGTATTATTTATTATTTTCTGTATCTTCTGCGTCTCTTCTTGACTCTGAATCTCTGGTCGCTTCCCGAATAAACAAGAGCGAAAATCACAACGCACAAAAAGAGTACGGGTGCACAGATCACAAGGAAACCTGCGCCCTTGACGGTAAATCCCAGAATTCCGAAAAAAGCAGAAAGAGACAGGAGAAGTGTCACAAGTCCCAGAAACTTTGAGATTGCCTTTTCATCGTAGATGGGGTCGCCTTCCGCATCGGTTTTTCCGTTTGAAAGCAGGGAGTTGAGCTTGCCCGAAAAGGAGAAAAGTCCCAGAATCAGAAACATCACGAAGAATATCACGAACATATATAACATTTTTCTGCCTCCTGTCCTTTTAATAAAGCCTCTTTATTACTTTTTGAGAAGCTCTTTGATTCTTCTTACAGCCTCCAGAGTGTTCTCTCTTCCGCCGAAGGAGGTAAGTCTGAAGTAACCTGCGCCGTTCTTGCCGAAGCCCTCACCGGGGGTACCTACAACGTTTGCGTTTTCGAGGAGGTAGTCAAAGAACTCCCAGCTGCCCATATTGTCGGGGCATTTGAGCCAGATGTAGGGGGAATTCTTTCCGCCTGTGTAGTAGATGCCCAGCTCATCCATAGCAGATGCGATAATTCTTGCATTCTCCTGATAGTAGCTGATATTCTCCTTGATCTGACGCTGACCTTCCTCGGAAAGCACTGCAGCTGCGGCACACTGAACGGGCCATGAAACGCCGTTGAACTTTGTTGCCTGACGTCTGTACCAGAGCTTCTTGATATTGTGGCCGTCACGCTCAAGCTCCTTGGGAATTACTGTGTAACCGCAACGGGTACCTGTAAAGCCTGCGGTCTTAGAAAGTGAGCAGAACTCAACAGCGCAAGTTCTTGCGCCCTCAATTGCAAAGATACTTCTGGGAAGACTTTCGTCGGTGATAAAAGCCTCGTAAGCGCAGTCATAAAGAATAACTGCGTCGTTTTTGTTTGCGTAGTCAACCCAAGCCTTGAGTTCTTCCTTTGTGTAGCAGGAGCCTGTGGGGTTGTTGGGAGAGCAAAGGTAGATGATATCTGCCTTTACATTCTCATCGGGAAGTGCAGCGAAGCCGTTCTCCTTGTTGCAGTCAGCGTAGATGATCTTTCTGCCTGACATGGTATTGGAGTCAACGTAAACGGGATAAACGGGGTCTGTAACCAGAACCACGTTGTCCTCGGAGAAAATGTCGCAGAAGTTACCTGTGTCGGACTTTGCACCGTCGCTGATGAAAACCTCATCTGCACCTATCTCTACGCCGAAGGTCTTGTAGTAATCTGCCACAGCCTGTCTTACAAACTCGTAGCCCTCGTAGTCGGGATAGCCCTTGAAGGTCTCCTTTGAAGCAAGGTCATCTGCGCCCTTCTTCATAGCCTCAACTGCAATCTGAGGCAGAGGAAGAGTAACGTCGCCGATCCCCAGCTTGATAATGTCCTTATCAGGGTTTGCAGCCTGATAGTCTCTTACTCTCTTTGCGATTTCTGCGAAGAGATAGTTCTGCACAAGATTATCGTAATTTCTGTTGATTTTCATAATTTATACCTCTACTTCTCCTGTAAATACTTTTGTGGCACTGCCCTTCATCATAACCTTCTCGTCGGTGTAGGTGATGAAAAGGTCGCCTCCGTTGAGGATCACTCTTACTTCCTCGCCCTTTTTGCAGTGGCCGTTTTCGCAGGCTGCAACCACCGCCGCACAGGCACCTGTACCGCAAGCGTTAGTCTCACCTGAGCCACGCTCCCAGACTCTCATTCTGAGAGTCTTCTCGTCAATCACCTTGATAAACTCGGTGTTGACTCTGTCGGGGAATATCACGTTGTTCTCAAACTTGGGGCCGATTACGTTAAGAGGAAGGTCCTCTACGTCGGGAACAAAGGTTACACAGTGGGGATTGCCCATGGAAACGCAGGTGATGTTCCACTCTTTGTCCTCAATAACGAGGGGTTTATTTATTACCTTCTCAGTATCTGCAACAACGGGGATGTTCTGAGCTTTGAGCTCAGCCTGACCCATATTGACGAGAAGCTCCACTACCTCGCCCTTTTCGTCTCTGTATACCTTGAGGATCTTGATACCGCTCTTTGTCTCAACGGTGATCTCATCTCTTGAGGTGTCGATCATATTGTTGTCATAGAGGAACTTGCCCACACATCTGACTCCGTTTCCGCACATTGCGCCCTCAGAGCCATCAAGATTATACATAGCCATTCTGGCATCTGCAACCGAGGAAGGGCAAACGTAGATCACTCCGTCACCGCCGATACCTGTGTGTCTGTCGGAGAGGGTGATTGCCAGAGCGCTCATATCCTCCACCACCTGATCAAAGGTGGAAATATACACGTAGTCGTTGCCGATTCCGTGCATCTTTGTGAATTTCAGTTTCATATACTTTCGTCTCCCTTATAAAGACCGAGGATGTGCTTTCTCCAAAAAACAAAAACACTCCTCATAATACCTATATATTAGCACAAAAATTCTTCTCTGACAATACAGTAAAATAACAAATATTGAGAAAGTTTTCCTTGTGTGAAACTCTATTATTGACAAATGTTCTTTAAGTGATATAGTTATCTTATAATGAGTTAATATTTCTTTTTTTAAGGAGTTACTTATGAAAACTATTCCTGAATTTTTCGGATGTATGGTATTCAATGATGAGGCAATGAAAAAGTTCCTCAGCACTGAAGTTTACATCGCACTTAAAAGCACAATAAACAACGGTGAGCACCTTGACATTTCCGTTGCAAACGAAGTTGCCGCAGGCATGAAGGACTGGGCAATGAGTCTCGGATGCACTCACTTCACCCACTGGTTCCAGCCTATGACGGGAATCACCGCAGAGAAGCACGACAGCTTCATCGTTCCCTCTGACGGCGGAAAAATTATGATGGAATTCTCAGGCAAAGAGCTCATCAAGGGAGAATCCCACGCCTCCTCCTTCCCCTCAGGCGGAATCAGAGCTACCTTTGAAGCCCGTGGCTACACCGCATGGGACCCCACCTCCTATGCCTTTGTAATGGGCAACACCCTGTATATACCCACAATCTTCTGTTCCTACACAGGAGATGTGCTTGATAAAAAGACTCCCCTTCTGCGCTCCATGGAGAGGATCTCTGCAGACGCACTCTCACTTCTGAAAGCACTCGGCAGAGAGGACGTGTCCCATGTTTTCGCAACCGTAGGCGCTGAGCAGGAGTACTTTCTCATCGACAAGGAAATGTACATGAAGCGTCGTGACCTGATGTACACCGGCAGAACTCTCTTCGGTGCACGTCCCCCAAAGGGTCAGGAGATGGACGATCACTACTTCGGCTCCATCAAGCCCAGAGTAGCCGCCTTTATGGCTGACCTCGACCAGGAGCTCTGGAAGCTGGGTGTGCTTGCAAAGACAGAGCACAACGAGGCTGCTCCCTGTCAGCACGAGCTGGCTCCCGTTTTCACCACCTGTAACCTTGCAACTGACCACAATCAGCTCACCATGGAGGTTATGAAACGACTTGCTCCCCGTCACGGCTTTGTGTGTCTTTTACACGAAAAGCCCTTTGAGGGGGTTAACGGCTCAGGTAAGCACAATAACTGGTCCCTCACCACAAATACGGGAGAAAATCTTTTCCGTCCCGGAAAGAAGCCCTTTGAAAACAAACAGTTCCTCCTCTTCCTCTCGGCGGTTATCAAGGCCGTTGACGAGTATCAGGATCTCTTGAGAATCTCCGTTGCCTCTGCAGGCAACGACCACCGTCTGGGTGCTCACGAAGCACCTCCCGCCATTATGTCCATCTTCCTCGGCGAGGAGCTTGAAGGTGTGCTTGAAGCTGTGGCAAACGGCGAGGAATACGTAAGCGGCAAGAGAATCAAGATGGGTATGGGCGTTGACGTTCTTCCCGAATTCAAGAAGGACACCACCGACAGAAACCGTACCTCCCCCATCGCTTTCACAGGTAACAAGTTCGAATTCAGAAGCCTTGGCTCCTCTCTCAACATCGCTTGCCCCAACATTATGATCAACACCATTGTGGCAAATTCCCTCTCAGAGTTTGCACAGATCATAAACAGCGCCGAGGACAAGGAAGCCGCTGTGAAAAAAATCATCGGCGACACCTACAAGAACCATCACCGTATTATCTTCAACGGCAACAACTACGCGGAAGAGTGGGTCGAGGAAGCAGAAAAGCGCGGACTTCTCAACTACGCCACCATGCCCGAGGCAATGGCTCACTACGGCGATGAGAAAAACCTCAGACTCTTCGAAAAAAATAAAATCTACAACGCAAACGAGGTTCACGCCAGAACCGAGATTCTCCTTGAGAGCTACTCAAAGACCATCAATATCGAGGCTCTCACTATGCTTGATATGGCAAGAAAGGATATCTTCCCTGCGGTTTCACGCTTTGTGGGTGATATGTCCGCTTCGGTGAATTCAAAGATGGGCCTTCCTGTGGCTTTGTCCTGCAAAGCAGAGCTTAATCTCATCCTCACCCTGAGCAAGCTTCTTGAGGAATTTGACGTATGCCTCAAGGACCTTGAAAAGGCAGTTGAGAAGGCACATTCTCTCAAGACCGATGCTCTCACCCTTTCGAAGGTTTACTGCAACGACGTCCTCACCTGCATGAACAAGCTGAGAAAGGTTTCCGACCGGATGGAGCAGCTCACCTCCTCTGACTACTGGCCCTATCCCTCATACGGCAGACTCATGTTCACAATGTAATATGAATATAAAAGAGACACCTTTTCGGGTGTCTCTTTTTGCGTTTACTAAAACATCATTTTTGCATTCTGATAGGTTATGTGTAAAAAAAAGCGCTACCCGAAAAAGGTAACGCTTTGATTATCTTTGGATTATTGCTCCTGTTCCATTTCCTCAATGGACATCTGCTCCTCGTGCTTGATGGGTTTCCACTCAACCTTCTTGAAGAGGGCAACCGCTGCAATGGGCAGGAATGTGAACATAAAGATGGGGAAGGTGAAACAGTAAAGGATCTTGCCAAACTTCGAGCAACGGATCTCTTTCCACTCGGAAATACAAGCAAGTGTACCGATAAGGAACATAATTGCGTAGATTCCCAGACTTCCCAGCAGGATGGAACGAAGGATGGTCATAAGGCCTGTGCCTGTGATCAGGGTCCAGATTATGCCTACAACATTGATCACGACGCTCAGCATTGAAAGAATGCAGGCGGGCATAATGTTCATGGACATATCGTAGCAGGACCAACCGTTCTTGCCGAAGATGCCCTTGAAAAGCTTTCCGCCGTAGTTTGCGAAAACCTGGAAGTAGCCCTTTGCCCAACGGAGTCGCTGATTCCAAGATGCAGCAAAGGTTACGGGCTGCTCGTCGTAATATCTTGCAGCGTCACAGTAGCCGATTCTCTCGCCCTGAATAACGCTGTTGATGGTAAACTCAATGTCCTCTGTAAGGAGGAAGAACTTCCAGCCGTTGTTTCTTCTCATGATTTCGGAACTCACCAGGAAGCCTGTGCCTGAAACCGCACAGCTTGTGCCCAGATTTGTTCTTACGTTGTTGAGGTAGCGAGCCTCACGAAGGAACCAGAGTGCGTAGCCGGATGTGATCCAGTTTCTCTTGAAGTTCTTGGAGTTACGGTAGCTGGTGAGAATCTTGTAGCCTGAGCACATTGCCTTGTTCATCTCGAGAACATAATTCTTATCGAGAAGATTGTCGGCGTCGAATACAAAGTATCCGTCATAGTAGCTGTCGCCTACGGTTTCGTTGATTCTGTCCAGCAGGAAGTCGAGGGCGTAGCCCTTTCCCACCTTTTCGGTATCCTTTCTCTCGTAAACGTGAGCGCCGAGACTTCTTGCGATTTCTGCGGTCTTGTCATCGGAGTTATCAGCACAGACGTAGATGTCAATCAGATCTGCGGGATACTCCTGCTTGAGGATACTGTCGATAAGATTACCGATAACGGTCTCTTCATTTCTCGCTGCAAGGAGGAAAGCAAAGCGCTTTCTCTCGCCTGTGTCCTCGAAGACCTTGGGCTTCTTGACAAAGGAAACAAAAATGTAAAAAAACTGATATGCGTAACACAAAGTGAAAATAACAGCAATGGTAAAATTGATAATCTCAACTATATCTGCCATAAAATCTCTCCTTTTCAGGGGGCACAAACCATAGAAATTTAAACTCGCACATACATTTGTATTGTACTACATATTTCCATTTATAGCAAGTTACAAAAAAATAATCAGCACAATGGAACATTTTTCGTCAAATAAATTCTTTTTATTGTATAACTTTAAGTAACATTATACTATAAACCGCACCAAATTTCAAGTACATTAAATATTACGGCAACCATACCCTCTGATATAACTCAATCTTTACAGATATTTACGGAGATTTTACAAAAGCTATCTTACAGATTTAATCTTCCGGTTGTAAATTTATGGTCGGAAATTTAAAGATACGGAAGTGATTTCATTGGATTTATTTGACATTCTCGCCCTGGTGGGAGGACTTTGTCTCTTCCTGTTCGGTATGAACGTAATGGGCGATTCACTGGAAAAAGCCGCAGGCTCAAGCCTTAAGAAGCTGCTTTCAAAGCTTACCACCGGAAAGCTTGCAGGTTTTCTCACAGGTCTGGGTGTTACGGCGGTTATTCAGTCCTCCTCCGCTACAACCGTTATGGTGGTGGGCTTCGTAAACTCGGGCATCATGACCTTAAGGCAGGCAATCAACGTAATTATGGGTGCCAATGTAGGTACCACCGTTACATCCTGGCTCATAAGCCTTACGGGTATTGAGGGCGACAGCTTGTTCCTTAAGCTTTTAAAGCCAACCTCATTTACCCCTGTGCTTGCTCTTGTGGGAATTGCTCTTCTTATGTTCTCAAAGAAAAGCCGTCACCATGACGTCGGAAACATCCTCCTGGGCTTTGCAACTCTTATGTTCGGTATGGACGCAATGTCAGACGCTGTTTCAGGGCTTCGGGACGTTCCCCAGTTTCAGAACATCCTTCTTATGTTCCAGAACCCCATCCTCGGCGTTCTTGCCGGTGCCGTGCTGACAGCTATTATCCAGTCCTCCTCCGCATCCGTGGGTATCCTTCAGGCGTTGAGCTCCACAGGTCAGGTCACCATCGGTGCCTCCATTCCCATTATTATGGGTCAGAATATCGGTACCACCGTCACAGCTCTCCTTTCCTCTATCGGTACAAACCGCAACGCACGCCGTGCGTCCATAGTTCATCTTCTCTTCAACATCATCGGTTCAGTATCTATCCTCGTCGCCTACTGCTCGTTTGATGCCGTCTTCGGCTTTGCCTTTGCAGATATGAGAGCTAACGAGGTCACCATCGCCGTTGCGCACACCTGCTTCAACGTAGTCTGTACAGCCCTCCTTCTGCCTATGTCAGGACTTCTCGAGAAGCTTTCCTACAAAATCATCAAGGAGCCTAAGGACAGCGACGACGACGTAAAGGTACAGCTTGACGAGAGACTTATGACAACCCCTCCCATTGCTCTTTCCAGAGCACGTGCTGTCACAAATCAGATGGCAGCTGTCTCCGTAAACGCTGCGGCAACCTCACTTCGGATGCTGGAAAGCTACCAGCAGGATGAAGCAGACCATATCAGAGAAAAAGAGACAAAAGCAGACCACCTTGAGGACATTCTCGGAAGCTATCTTGTAAAACTCAACACATATCCCCTTTCGGAAAAGGATTCCAAGGAATCCTCCAAGCTCCTCTTCGTTATCGGTGACTTCGAGAGAATTTCCGACTACGCAGTAAGTGTGCTTAAATGTGCCGAGGAGACAAAGGAAAAGAAGATGCAGTTCAGCCCCGAGGCTCAGGCAGAGCTTCACGTAGCCCTTGAGGCTCTCAGAGAGATACTATCCCTCACCCTCGAAGCCTTCAAAGACGATGACCGCTCGAAAGCTGTAAGAGTTGAGCCTTTGGAGCAGGTTATCGACGATATCGCCTCAAAACTTCGAGCAGGACACATCAAAAGACTCAAGGAAGGCGAATGCACCATTGAGGCAGGCTTTGTCTGGGCAGACCTGCTTCAGAGCCTCAGAAGAATCTCTGACCACTGTTCAAACATTGCCGGCTGTGTTATTGAAATGCAGCACAGCAGCATGGACATCCACAGCTATCTTAATCGAGTCAAGAAGGATTCTCCCGAGTTTCAGGATCTCTTCAGAAGCTACGCAAATAAGTACGCAGTTTAAAAACCACACAAAAAGAAAAGTCACAGCGTAAATGCTGTGACTTTTTTATTTATCCCTGAAGGAAGGGATAGAGAATCTCTCTTTTTTCCACGATCTTCCAGTTGGAGAAGTCGTTGGCATCCCCCACAACCTCATAGGTGATAAGGTTTTCTTCTCTGATGGTCTTGTCCTCGTTGGAGCCGCTCATGTGGAAATATCTCTTGATATCAGCGTCCTCCTTCACATCCTCAACGGGAGTGCCGAAGCCTGTGTAGTCAATGCCCATAGCCTTGAGACAGGTGGCAGTGACGTTGATAAGCTGCTGAGGACTCATGCTTTCCTTCATCTCGCCTTTGGAGTAGGCAGGCTTACAGAAGAGAGACACCACTCTTTCTCTGTCAAGCTCGGTTACTGTTCCCGAGGTGGAGTGATCTCCCATTACGATAATGGTTGAGCTGTCGTAAAGACCCAGCTCCTTGAGCTGTCTGAAGTACTCGTTTACGTTTGTAAGGGCACCTCTTGTTGCTTCCTTGTTGGTAAGCTTCTTGTCGGATTTCTGACAGTTCTCGTCAAAATAGTAAGGAGCGTGACAGCCTGTGAAGTGATAGTAGGTAAAGGCTCCCTTTTCGGAAACCGTATCTGTAACAGTCAGAGTCTCTGCCTTGAGACGCTTGTAGAAATTCATATCGCTGAGGGAAAGACCTTTGTTCTCCTCAAGGTAATATGCGCTGTTGAGCTTTTCGGTATCTGTTTCGAAGAAGGGCTTGAGAGCCACAGGACCCATTCGGTACATGGAGAGATTCATCATCTCCTTGAGAAGGGTTCCGTTGTAGACCCCTGAGTCAAGCTCCTTGTAGTTTGCAACATACTTTGACATATACTCAAGGTCTTTGTTTACATACTTTTCGTTGACGTAAACTCTGGGGGTGTAGCCTGCAGACACCATATCCTCGAAGATGGTGTTGCCCTCCCAGGCTTCTTTCATATATTCATCGTAGGGCTTGTCGTAGTAATACTCCTCCCCTGTGAAGAAATAAGGCACCGAGGGGAAGGTTCTTGAGTAGTGGGAAATGGTGTTCTTGTACCAAGTGAAGCCGTCAAATTCGCTGAAGTATTCAGGAGAATTCTCCATTACCTCATTGGCAAATCTGATGTCAAAGGAGTCGAGCACCAGCACGATCACGTTGTGTCCCTGAGAGAGCTGAAGCTCGCCGTCTCTGGACACCTTGTAGGGGCTCTTCTTGTCGATTTCCGAGGTGAGAGCCAAGGTTGCAATGTTCACAACCTGCATCACACAGAGGAAGAGGCAAAGGAACATCACCACAGGCTTCCATATCTTCTGACTGTAATTTGAGATAAAGAGCATAAGAAGCACAATAAGCCCCCAAATAAGGAGACCGAAAACCGCACTCAGCGATTGTTCGCTCCACAGCACCTCGGTGCCGTCAAGAACACCGACGGATTTATTAAGGAAAAGTCCCTGAATCTGAGCCGCAAAGGAAAGTGCGGAAAGAATGGATATATACCAGTTGAAGAGTCTTCCACGAAGTGCAAAGGAAAAGGCAAAGCTTAAAACCGCCGCAGCCAGAGCAAAAAGGCTTACGGGAATCATAAACTGGCCCACCGTATATTTGAAAAACCTTGTGTTGGCAAGGAAGATCTCAACCGCAGGTGTAAACATAAACGTAAGGACAAAGGGAATACATCCGCACAACGCAAGGAGTATTCTTGTCTTGAGACTTCTGTCGTCCGAGTAAAGATATTTCCAGAACGATTTAAGTTTTTCTTTCATATTATACCTCCCAAAAATCTGAATGGGGTTGTCCGCCTTACTCCTCAAGGAGTATTTCGCGGATGGATTCTATCTCCTGAGTTGTCACGCCGATTTCCTTTGTGAGGAAGTCCACTACCCTTTCGGAAAGGGTGTCTCCCTCGTATTTCTCAAGGCCGTCAGTAACCGCCGCAAGTCTTGTGGGCTGAGCAAAAAGGCTGTTCTCAAAGGCTGTGAGACAGAACTCGTGATGCATATCCTCTTCGCTTAATCCGAGCACTCCCTGAAGCAGGAAGATTATGGTGCCAGTACGGTCAGAGCCGTAGGTGCAGTGCATATACATGGGATAGTTTTCCTTTTTGGAAAGAGCTGAGAAAATCGACTTCAGGGACTCATTATACTTTTCCGAGAAAACGTTTCCGTACATGGGAGCGCCGAAAAATCTGTGATTGACCGAGTCGCCCAGCCTTGAGGTGTAGCCCTCGTAGGCGACGTTTTCGTTCCTCAGATCCATCTCAAAGACAAAGCCGAACTGCTCCATAACAGACTTGGCGTCGCTGTTGGAAAGGTAATAGGATGCCTCGGAAAGTCCGTCAAGCTCTGTGCCCCTTATGAGCATTCCCTGTCTTACGGTTTTGCCCTCGGAGTTTACATATCCGCCGATGTCGCGGGTATTCTCCGTACCGGGGATGTATACGTAGCGTGTACCCTCGGAAGTTGTGAAGGTACCTGTCTTGGTCTCTTCCCCTGCTTTGGCTTCGTAGTAATAGGTACAGCCTGTTTTCAGGTTATCAATAGTGAGTGTGTCCTCGTTTCTCGAGAGTATGTAGGTTTTCTTTCCCGACATATCCGCCGATTCACTCACCGAAAACTCTGCGTCTTCTCCCGTAAGGGAATAAGTCATCACAAAGGGCTTGTAGGGGTCTTCCTCCTCAAGCAGCTCAAAGCTCAGCTCTCCCTCATAGAGGCGCTGTGCCTGCTTACTGCAAAGAGGAAGAGGCTCAGAAAAAGCAGGCAGCGAAAGGGTAGTCGCTGAGGTTTCTTCCGTTTTTTCTGCCTTGTTGTCATAGCTTGAATCAAAAATCACCGCAACGATAATCAGCAGAGCAAAAACCGCCACAAGTCCGCCGCAGATCATGAGAGCCTTCTTGTCTCTTGTTCTGAGGGTCTTCTTGTTCTTTTTGCTGTGGTGCTTTCTCTTCTTCACCTTGGGAGCAATGTAGGAATCCTTGATGAGCTTTCCTTCCTCAGAGAAGGTGTAGGTGCCTCTTTTGAGGATGCCGTTACACATCTGAGAGTGAACGATATGCTGACCCGTTGCCACTTTTCCGTGACGACCAACATAATAAATATCCGAATCGATCTGAATCGCACCTGCGTGGTACGGTTCGCCGTTTTTATAGTAAATCAGATTTCCGTCTTCTTTATAAATCCCGTTTTTCATAACTCGCCCCTTTCCGCGTTTAAATGAAAAAACCGCAAATTACACATTACATTATATAATACCACACAGAAATGAGTAAATCAACAAATTACCGATATTTTCCAAAAAGAGCCTTTTGGGGAAAAGACAGGAGCTCTTCAGGGTGCAAAAAGACAAAAAGCGGAGTGACATCACTCCGCCTTGTTTTATTATCTCAATTATAATTTGTACTTTTCTTTGAACTCGTTATCTGTCATGGTGAAAAGCTTGATTGCCTCCACAAAGGAACAAATCCAGGGAATACCTGTAAAGCATAAAAGAAGGTACAGAATACCCATAGCGGTCTGACCCAGATAAAACTTCTGTGCGCCGATTGAACCGAGAAATATTCCGAGAAAACCTGCAATAAAGCGGTTCTTTGAAGGGGGTGTGTTCGACGCCATATTATAAGAACCATTGTTCTGCCATGCATTCTGAGCAGGATACGCTCCGCTTTGAGGATTGGGAGCATAATTAACATAAGGTGTCCTCTGCACATTATTCTGAGGAGTTCTCTGCACGTTATTCTGAGGTGTTCTCGGCACGCTATTCTGAGGTGTACTCGGCACGTTATTCTGAGGTGTTCTCTGAACATTATTCTGAGGTGTCCTCGGCACGTTATTCTGAGGTGTCCTCTGTACATTGTTCTGAGGACGCTGATATGTATTCACCTGAGGATCCTGATTCACCTGCTCAGGCCCCTGCTGAGGCTTCTTTCTGGGCTGATCGTAGATCACAGTCTTTGCGCTGTCGGTGTCGGCCACAGGGGTATAAGAATATGTGGAAGGAGTAGTGTCCACCCTTTGAAACGCTGAGCCTTCCCTGCACTCATCAAACCACTTTTCCCGACAGAGAGCATTCACAAAAAGTGTGTCGCTGGGGAAACGCTTTTTGAACATGGACTGATATGGTCCGAGCTGCATCTCCACACCGGGAGAAAGCTCAACATCCTCAATGAATACCGAGAGGATGTCCTTCTTCCTTGAAATAGCGAAGTTAAGTTCTCTTTTGCAGTTCTGGGAATCCAGATACGCCTTGCTCACAAAGAGGATGAACTTCTTGCAGGAGATAACTCTCTCCGCAATATATTCAGGCCACTCAAAGCCCGCCTGAATACCCTCATCGTACCAGATTTTGATGTTGTTTCTCTTCATAGCCTCTATGCAAGGCAGAACAACAGCAGAATCCTTATGGGCGTAGCTGACAAATACATAACCTTCGTTACTCATCTGCACATACTCCAATCTCTAATTACAATACCTACGCACATTATATCACAAATCTTGCAAAAGACAAGAACAAAAAGCCAAAATTTGACCAAAAAAACTATTGTAAAGTTTGCAATTCTTCTGACCTCTCCCTCTTTAAGTTCCACCCCTCGGGTTTTTGAGAGGATCTCTCCTGCTGTCTCCATATATCCACGCAGACGCTCGGAAACCTCCTGTGCTTCCTCGTCCATAGAGTCAACAACACCCCAGAAGTCAACTCTCTCGTCTCCGTAGGAGTATGATTTTTTGTTGACATTTTCATCAGAATTGGATATAATATCGTTGAAAGCAACCGTATATCCACTTTGAGTAGCCTTTTGTGCTGCTTGGGATGTAGTGGTTGCTTTTTTCTTTTTTCCCCAAACCTCATCAAACACCTCACGAGTGTTTTTCCATGCAGTAACAGGCTGAACTGAGCTTCTACCCTTTGATATAAGCTCCACAACAACAATAACACCATCTGCTTTTTCTTTTGACAAAAATATTCTCTTGCTCCCATCTCTTCGCTCTACATAATCAAGAAGCTCGTCATAATCATCAATATATTTTGTAATTTCCAACATCTCGCTTACTGTCAGAGGTGTGTTTCTGGGGTCATTATCATTTTCTACATGGTCATTCATATGTTCTATTCTGTTACTATCCAATTCTAAATAGTAGCCTGTCAAATCAATTTTTTCTTCTGATTCTTCATAAACATCATTAACAAGTCTGTCTCCTACACGACCATACGCTTTGATAACCTCTTTAATCTTTCCTTCCAAAGAATCGCCAATAAAAGCTCTTATTTCTTCATCTGAATACAACACTGGCGAAATCCCGTGTTTAATTAACCTTCCTTTTTCGTTTCTAACATGAGCTCTTTCGCCTACTTTTACATAAGCATTAACATCCTCTTCTGTTAATTTCGTGTTATCCGTACTATATCTCACACCACCCTGTGCGGTGTTTTTTTGTGTCCCGACATTCTCCCCTGCATCCTTCAAAGCCTTGTTAAGCTCTTTTGCAAGAGTCAAGAGGTTGTCGGAATCTTTGAGGAGAATTTTACTCTCAGCACCGGTGAGCTTCGAGGCTATGGATTTCACTCTCTCAGCAATGTTCTGAAGCACTCGTCTGAGGGTTACTCTCTCTTTTGCATCCATTTTAAGAAACGCCTGCATAGCTTTCTCGTTACTTGCAATAGAGGATATTGTATCTTCCAAAAAACAAAAAGCTCTCGTTTTGAGAGCTTTTTTCTTTATACAGGAAAAGTCTGCTTATCAATAAAGCATTTTAAGGAGCTTTTTAAGCTTTAGGGAGGGACATTTCTTCACCAGCAAATCAATAAGGAAATAAAGGGCGATACAAAAAACTATGGTTGCCGCAAAGAAGAGAAGCTCGCTGTGTACAGAGAGAAATCTCATAAAAATCCTTGATATCACCATCATCACAGAGCCGTGGGAAACATAGATAATGGTGCTTGCACGCTTGAGGTGGATGGAGTTTTCGTTCTGAATCGGGGGAATTCTCTGAATGAGCATAAAGAGCATCACACAAAGGGGTGCCAGCATAAAGTAGCTGTCATTGTCGCAATTTCCTCCGAAAGACATCACAAATTTCCACTCGGCAAAGAGCGCCGCTGCAAAGAAGATCGTCAGTAAAACTCCCGTCCACAGAGATTTTATCATAATTTTCCGCTCTGCAAAAAACTTTCCGATAAACACGTAAATCAACGAAGCAGGGAAGCTGCAGACGAGATGCCCCATCACGTAGGTGTAGCCGTTTACGGCATCTCCGATGAAGGTATCACCCACTACGGACATATAACTCGAAGCAAGCGTCACAAAGCAATAGGAAGCAAGCGCCACAAGAAATACCGCCCAGTCCTTTTTGAGGATTCGGCAAAGGAAGTAAACGATGAGAGCGCCCGCAACGGAAGCTGTAATAAACCACGACGCCACAAAGGTGCTTCCGAAGAAAAGGCTCCTGAGGAAATTGAGAATACTCTCAAGGATATTCCCCGTAAAAAACAGGTCTCTTCTTTTAATAAATGTAATTGGCAGGAGAATCACAAACCAACAGGCGTAAAGGGCAAGATTTCTCTGCACAAATCCCTTGAGGATGGTCTTATGCTCTGTCTTCTGAGCGCAAAAGAGCTTCGAAAACAAAAAGTATGATGAGATCATAAAGAACAGCGGCACCGCTATTCTCAGCCACGGATAAAGCACCATGGGAAACAGATTTGCGTGAATCGCCACCACAAGAAATGACAGTATGAATTTCACAAGATCATATTTGGCGTCGTACTTGGAGTTTTTTCTTTTGCTTGTTTCCATTTTCCCCCGATACCTCCACACCGTAAAGCGATATCTGTGTCTCCACCGCATCGCTTTCGGATTTTCGGCATTCCCCTTTCTTTTACTAAGCCAATTATATACCACCAAAGATACAAAAGTCAAACCAACCGACAGCGAGAATATGGCTTCATCAGAATAATGCTGAGCCATACCATAAATCAAAAAGCGGAGTGAAGGTCACTCCGCTTTTTCTTTGGTTTTTTGGGTAATTATCTGGTGTTGTACCAGATTCTCTTACCATCGGCACGATCATAGTAATCCATGCCGTATTTTTCTTTTGCGCTCTGCTTTTTCTCACAGCCTGCCATAGCACCACAGCAGCTGAGTACCGCAATCAGAGCAAGAATCAATGCAATAATTCTTTTCATACTAACCCCTCTTTCGTATCAATATCTCAATGCCTTTGAGCAGGAACGGCAAGCATATCTGCCGTCGATGTAATCATAGTATGCGCCCTTCATCACATGGCCGCAGTAAGCACATTTGTAGGTCTTCTTATTGCTGCTGCCACAACCTGCGAAAGAAAACATACACAGCATCATAGCGATCAGAAGTATTACGCTGAAGATTCTTTTTGCCATATCCATCACCCCTTAATAGGATTATACCACAAGTAAAGAATAGTGTCAATATGGTGTTAGTTGTGACATTTTTCATTATATTTTGCAGGAGTATTGATTTCGCATTAGCAAAGCTATATAATAACATTAAATTATCAAATAACAGAGGAGGAATTTTATGAAACTGTTCACTGTCTCAGAGGATAACAACGGTATGAAGGTCAGCGGAAGCCCAAAGTATCCTATGTGGGTAAGTAAAGAGCCTGACATCTTTGTCCGTGAAATTGAATACACCGAGGAAGAATACAAGAAAATCCGCGAGGGTGCAGACCGCTGGAGAATCGACATTGACAACTACCAGGAGGATGACCACGGATACGACCAGCAGAGCTCCGATAGCAGCACAAGTCACAGACCGATTAAGGATGAAGAGATTCTGGTGAAAGACGGCGCTTTTTTCGGAATAATCGCAATGGTAAAACGCTCTTCCTATTCAAAATCTTACAGCGTCTATGAAGGCTATGAATACGTTTCCATAGAAACCGCAAATCAGAAACACGGTCTTTGGAAATATCATTACGGCCGCTCCTCGGATAACAGCTCATCCTCTAACGATGATGTCTATTATCTCCACCCCCTGTTCTGATGAGGGATTCCTGACATAAACTTCAATAAATAATTCCCTGCAACTTGTCTCCTTGTCTTTCGGGTACCGATGGTACCGCCGAGAGATAAGGAGATTTTTTATTACGAGGGTATCGAGCAACAAGGTCCTCGGCACCTTTCCAAAATCTCTGATTTTTCAGAATGGTGAGGTTCTTATTCTATGAAAGCAACCGGAATAGTTCGTAGAATAGATGACCTTGGAAGGGTTGTTATTCCCAAAGAAATCAGACGCACTTTGCGCATTCGTGAGGGGGATCCTCTGCTGACAACATTGACACCTGTCGACAAGTTTTGTTTTGCGATACATAGTGTGGTGGAGAGATGTTATAAACTAAAATAACGGAGTGAAAACCACTCCGTTATTTCTCTGTAAAAGATAGGATTTTTAGTCCAAAGTATTTGTTCGGCCATCTTATTATGCAACCAACTTTTTGAGTTGCCTTTCCTTAAGAAGAAGCAATTGAAGTAGTTGATTTTCTTGCTCAGTACGATTTGCCTTATCTTCAAGTTCTGCAATTGCAACTTCATATTCTTTCAGAAGTTCTTCGTAGGCATCTCGTTCCTTTTGGAAGTCTTTTATCTGCTTCAAAAACAAATCCGCTTGCTCTAAAAGTTTTGCTTCGTACTCTTTGGATGCTTGTACATAACCATCTTTTTTGCCGTCGAATTTTCCCACATTGTAAATATGAGCAGTAACAGGATTGTCTTCACAAAAATCTTCTTTTATTGTCTTTTTTACACCTTTAACAATACTACCTTCTTCCACAATATTCTTAACGGTATCTATTCTGTGACCAATTCCTGTTGCTCTCCATAAAAACCTGCCTAATCCCATAATGCCACCTCTTTCAGTTGCGGTTCTTCGCCCTGTATTAGTTTATTGAACCCACCGATAACGAATTCTTCTTTTACTTTTTGTATAAACTTAGTGTCGGTCAAGAGCCTATTGATAGTAACAATCAATCCGCCTATATCAAGGTCCTTGATTGCACCTTCGTTACCAGCCGCCATATTAGCACCCACCCAAACCAAATTACTTGTGGATGCAATGGTGTTAGAGTACATGATAATTTTTCTTGTCTTAACATTGTACACATCTCTGTCGTTGTATTTTGCTTCATCATACATAAGATTGTGTACTGTTGCTATCAGAAAATTGATTAACACAGAAAGACCTGCAGATGCTCCTGCTTTAATTACATCGCCAGTGCTTATATACTTGGTTAATTCTTCAACATGGGTATTGGACAGAATCAAATTTACACCAGGCAGTTGTATTCCTTTGGGAGTATATAAATCAGTTCCAATGTGTAAAATCTGCTTTATCACTGCAGCGACTACGGATTTCATATCATCCTGGCATCGGTCGGTTGCATATTTAAGTGCCGTTATTGTAGATGCTGGGGCGGTTATCTTAGGATTCTTAATTTCAGAATCATAGGTAACATGAAATGTAGAAATAATCGGTCCCTTGGTGCAAGTGATAGTATTGGTCAGTATATTTGTTGTTCCGAAAATCAATCCCAGAACAGGGTCGTGCCCCAAAGTGGCAAAACGGTGATTTGCTCCTTTGAAAATTTTCAATGCTTTCATTTCCTCTGAATCATATGCGGTTGCATCATAAGGGACACCTCTGCCAAAAACAATTTGGTTGAGGGGAGCATTGTATTTTGTCGGTCGTAATCTTTCTCCGTTATCAAATTTCTTCAGAATTTTATTCTGGAACTCGTGAATTGCATTTTCGGTTTTGTTACCCTGACCCGCATTTTCGATTTGAGTAAGTTTGTTCATCAAAAAGATTCTTGAACATTGCATTGCTGTAGCAAGGAATAGAAAAGAAATATCCACCCCATTTAGACCAGTTTGTCTTTCAAACTCTGCATCTAAATTATCTAAAATCTCTCTTGAATTATGTGCTACCTCCGCGACTCTTTCAGACTCATTTGCAATTAGGGTCATATTATTCAATGTAGCATCTGATGCTTCTTGCAATTTTCTATGTTTTTCTCTTAATTCTTCTAAACCCATATCTTCTCCTTAGGAATCAAATATTTCCTGTCCCTAAAGTATGTATTTTATAGAATTTATTATATCATTTTCTCCTCATAAATCAAGTTCTTCAGTATAAATCTCCGGTGTTTACAGATACTAACAGTACAAATTTGTAAAGCAAGGAGTTTTTATATATGAAAGCAACAGGAATAGTTCGTAGAATTGAGGAATGCGTTATAATAGGGCAAACCGCCTGAAACCCGCATAAACACTAGGGTTTTCGCTGGTTTGCCCCATTGAACGCATTGGTGTCAAAAACGGGTTTTTGGGCGGTTTTAGAAAAGAGCAGAATAACATTCTAAATATGCGTCAGAAATACATACTCTGAGCAGCTAAAACTAAATATTCAAACTGTCACAAATAAAGCCGGATGAGATTATATCTTATCCGGCTTTCGCTTGTTTTTCTGATAAATTTATTCACA
>JAZSME010000006.1:0-3354 GCA_045535715.1 Ruminococcus sp.
GAATCCGCATAACCACTGGCTTTGAGGGTCATATTTTGGTGTTTTTTGAAACATTTTCCAACAAAACACAAGAGGTAATTTTTTGTAACTTTTTCGCCGAAATCCTCTGATTTTGTTGTGACGAACCACAATCTGTATGGCATAAAAAAGGTGCGGCACACATTATGCTGTGTACCGCACGGATTCATTTTCTCAATCAAAAGTTCTGTGAAGAGCAACCACTCTGCCGAGAAGCACAACCTCATCCACAATAATAGGCTCAAAGGCATCATTTTCAGGCTGAAGTCTGAAGTGACCGTCCTCCTTGTAGAAGCGCTTGACGGTTGCTTCGTCCTCAATAAGCGCCACCACGATATCTCCGTTCTCAGCAACGGGAGTGCGGTGAACGATGATGATATCTCCGTCAAGGATTCCGGCATTTATCATACTCTCTCCGGAAACTCTAAGAGCAAAGAGCTCTCTGCCGCGGCGGACGCTTTCTGCCACGGGAACGTAGCACTCAATGTCCTCAACCGCAAGAATGGGAAGTCCTGCGGTGACTCTGCCCATTACAGGGATGGGGGTGGACTGCTCATCTCCCGAAATACGGATCGAACGGTTAAGGCCCTTCTCTCTTTCGATAAGACCCCTCTCCTCAAGAGTCTTCAGGTGCAGATGAACTGTGGAAGTGGAACTGAGCCCCGTTGCGGTACAGATTTCCCTGACCGAGGGTATCCTGAATTCCTGAGCACAGCTTCGGATATAATCAAAAACCTTCTGTTGACTTTTAGTAAGCGGCTTCACAAAATCGCCTCCTCAAGAGCATTCCTATATTTCATTTATAATTATAACATAGCTTTTCCAAAAAATCAAACATTTGTTTTGTTTTTTTACGGCTCTCCCTAAAAAATTCAATTACTGTTCACAACCTCTTAATCAATTCCCCCCAAAGCTCTGCTATAATAGTAACATCAGAGGTGGACCGCAACGCCTCTGAAGCTCCTACATCATTAGATGTTAACCCCTCCTCGTGCAGTACTGCTGCACGAACGGCCAATTGTTGGTCGACAATCCTCATTTTCCGAAAACACCGACTCAATTCCCGGGTCGGTGTTTTTGGTTTTTTTGAGGGCGCTTTTCTCAGATGTCGCCAAAAGCATTCCCTTAAAGGGAAAATATACCTCTCTTTTTATTGCCAAGCCAAAATTTATGTGATATACTGTAAATTAGAATATTATGGCTTGATATTAACACAAACTACTTAGTATAAAACATTCTGATTATATCACTCTTACAAGGAAAGGATATGAGATTATGTGCGGTATTTGCGGCTTTACAGGTCAGATTACTGACCGCGGCAGCGTTATTCGTAAGATGGCGGAGGTTATCACCCACAGAGGTCCCGACTCCAGCGGATTTTACGAGGACGACAGAATCGCCATGGGCTTTCGCAGACTCAGCATCATTGACGTTGATGCAGGTCACCAGCCCATTTACAACGAGGACAAGTCCCTGGTGCTTACTTTCAACGGAGAGATTTATAACTACCGACCCCTGAGAGAAAAGCTCATTGAGCTGGGTCACACCTTCTACACAAACACCGACTCCGAGGTGCTCATTCACGGCTTTGAGGAATGGGGCGAGGAGCTTCTTCAGAAGCTGCGCGGTATGTTCGGCTTCGCAATCTACAACGTAAACGACGGCTCTGTGTTTGTTGCACGTGACTTCTTCGGCATCAAACCCATCCACTACACCGTTATTGACGGAGAATTTGTTTACGCATCAGAGATAAAGAGCATTCTCGAGCATCCCAAGTTCGTAAAGAAATTCAATTACAGAGCCCTTGATCATTATCTTTCATTCCAGTACGCAGTCCCCCCCGAGACCTTCTTCGAGGGAGTCTACGCTCTTCTTCCCGGTCACTTCCTCTGGTACAAAAACGGAGAAGTCCTCACTGAGAGATACTGGGAAGCAAAGTTCGAGCCTGACGAAAACCTCACCGAGGAAGAGGCTGTGGACATGATCGAAAAGGCCTTCGAGAACTCCGTAAACGCTCACAAGATCGCAGACGTTGAAGTCGGCTGTTTCCTTTCCTCAGGCGTTGACTCAAGCTATGTTTCCACATATTTTGCTGATCAGAAGACCTTCACCGTAGGCTTTGACTTCGGCGAAAAATACAACGAAATCAGCTGGGCAGAGCGTCTCTCCGAAAAAATCGGAGTGGATCACTACACCAAGCTTATCGGCAGCGAGGAGTTCTGGGGCGCAGTACCCACAGTTCAGTATCACATGGACCAGCCCCTTGCAGACCCCTCCTGCATTGCCCTCTACTTTGTTTCAAAGCTTGCCTCCGAGCACGTAAAGGTTGTGCTTTCAGGCGAGGGTGCTGACGAGCTCTTCGGCGGCTACACCTGCTACCGAAGCCCCATGCACTACAAGCTCTATCAGACCATCTTCCCCCATCCCGTCAGAAAGTTCTTCAGAGCAATCGCAAGAAAGCTTCCTGACATCAAGGGAAGAGACTATATCATCCGCGCCACCGATCCTCTTGAGGAGGACTACATCGGCAACGCAAATCTCTACACCTACGAACAGAAGGCAGAGCTTCTCAAGGATCCTTCCATTGCAACCCGTCCCCAGGACCTGACAAAGAGATTCTACAACCGCGGAAGAAAATACGACGAGCTGACAAAAATGCAGCATCTCGACATAAATCTGTGGCTGGTGGGAGATATCCTTCTCAAGGCAGACAGAATGAGTATGGCAAACTCTCTGGAGCTTCGTGTTCCCTTCCTTGACAAGGAGGTATTTGAGGTTGCAAGAAAGCTCCCCTCAAACCTGAGAGTTAACCGTCACAACACAAAATACGCTCTGAGAAAAGCCGCTCTGCGCCACCTGCCTCAGGAGACGGCAGAGAAGGAAAAGCTGGGCTTCCCCGTACCCACCCGAGTATGGCTCAGAGACAAGAAATACTACGATATCGTCAAGAAGGAATTCCAGTCTCTCACGGCACAGAAATTCTTCAACATCGACATCATCATCGAGTGGCTGGATGACCACTATGAGGGCGTTGACGATACCAGCCGTAAGGTCTGGGCAATCTACGTTTTCCTCATCTGGTACAAGCAGTATTTTGAAGAGGTAACCTCCGAAGAAATCATCGAGGATAACATGGCAGAAATAGAGAACATTGATGATGCCAGCGTTGCCGCAACCTCTCTCGCAACCACCGACGAAGAGCGTCTCAACGAGCTTTTCGGCGCAGTTTTTGATGACGATGACGGCGCAGGTGAAGAGGAAGTTCAGAAGCCCGTCTACAAAATCAGAGAGGCCGAAGACTCCGAAACCGAAGAAAACACCGAGGAAGATACCGAG
>JAZSME010000051.1:0-7900 GCA_045535715.1 Ruminococcus sp.
TTGGAGATTGCTACCCTACCTCGCATGATGGGACGTGTGACCGAGGTTTCCACTCATGATCCCCACGGGCTAAAAACAGTCCCCCGGACTGTTTTCTTGACGCCCTTTCAAGAGTCCGCTTCGTAGGCTTTTGCCAACCGAATATAAAAAAAGAGATGCAACCTTTCGGTTACATCTCATTTTTTATGGTCCGAGTGACAGGAGTCGAACCTGCGGCCTCTTGAACCCCATTCAAGCGCGCTACCAAACTGCGCTACACCCGGATGTCGGTTGACGACTTGAATATAATACACTATTTGTGAGCAAATGTCAAGAGGAATTTTTCGGTTTTCTGAAGTTTTTACATATTTTTCCCTGAAGGGACTCTGTCCTGTTAAGTAAGGCTTCGCCCCTTTGCATTTCAAATCACAGCTTTACGCTTTTTTCTCTCTTTTGGCGGCGATTAAGTAGGCGGCAAAGGCACCTGCCACGCTCAGAAGACCAAAAGCAAGCGCCAGGAGCTGATGGGTTATCTCTCCCGATAGAAGCTGAAGCACGATAAACAGATCAAAGCCACAGACCATCACTCCCATAAGAAAGATTCCTAAGCAGAAGCTCTTTGAAAGCTTCCCCTTTAAAGCAGGGATTATGAGTATCAGAGAAAGCAGGGCTACGGACACCGCAAAGCATACGATGTCAAACACAAACACATTGTCGGGAATGCAGACAGCCATGATATTTCCGCACCAAAGAGAGAAGCAGATAAGGATGGCGCTCAGCGACACCCTCCCCGCATTTTTGAGGCGTGAAGCGTTGAGCATACGCTTTATTGCAAAGATTATGTGCACAAAAAGAAAGAAAAACATAACTAAAAACAATATGAGCAAATCAAGTAAAGCACTTCGAAGGCTTCCATAGAAAGTGATAAGCACAAAAGGTGCGATGCACACTCCAAATATGCCTGCATCCATATAAAGGACTGTATTGAACTCACGTCTTCCCCACCTGCTGTGCCTGAGGATAAGAAGTGCGAAGACAGGCTTGAGAACAATATACGCAAGCACCAAAGCGTAAATGGGCAACATGGCAGTATTAAAGGGAGTCTCGCGAAGCACCAGGGAAGTATTGATATCACTCGCGACGATGAACATATTTACCACCGCAAGGGCACTGAGAAACACATAAGCAATGAAGCAGGGTTTAAAATCAAGGTTAGCAAAGAAATTATCCTTTTTCACAAAATCTCCTCCAATATGCTTTTTTAGATTTATAGTCTAGCACAATAGACTCATCTCGTCAAGATTTATCATCATGCGAAAAAAGCCTCTTTCCCCTGTTATTTATGTTGATTTGAACTTGCCGTTATGGTATATTTATAGTATGATTTCCGACAATTTTCCGCTCATTTGGAGGCATAAGATTTCATGGCAAAACTTCAGTACAAAACCCGCGCCATCGATACCGAGCTTAAGTTTGCGCTGGAGAATCACATTCCCGTTCTTCCTTTGATGCAGGAGCCCTCTCTCCTTGATATGTACAAAGAAAAGTTCGGAAATCTTCAGTATCTTGACAAGACCCAGAGCGACAAAACCGCATTAAGCTTCGAGGACACCTGGGCGCTTATCTGCAACAACTTCCCCGATTCGCTGAAAGACACCATCTCGGCGGAAATATTTATGTAAACAGTGCAAGTCACTTGCTTTAAATTCTATTCTATTAAGGAGACATTACTATGGACAACTTAGACAACACCATCTATCTGAGCGACGAAGAAGGCAACGAAATACCCTTTGAATTCCTTGATCTCATCGAGTATGAAGGCAATGAGTACGTTGTGCTCCTGCCCTTCGAGGAGGACGCCGACGAGGTTGTTATCCTTCAGATCGAGGAGGTTGACGAGGAAACCGAGTCCTACATAAGCGTTGAAAGCGACGAGATCCTCAACGCTGTGTTTGAGATTTTCAAGGAGAAGTTCAAGGAAGATTTTAACTTTGTAGATTGATTTTCTGAAAATACATTCTGCGAAAACGAAAAAGGACACACTCGTGTGTGTCCTTTCCTTTTATGTGAAAACAGATTTTAAGCTATGCCGTTTGCGCATTTTGACCGTTTAATATCGCTGTTCTTTGCGGAAAAATGTATTCCCATTGTCTGAGATTTTCTGAAATTATGCAGGCTTTCCCCCGAAAACCGCAAAACAAAAAGGGCGCACTCAGACGCCCAACATATACATATTAACATAGAAATGTGGAAAATGTCAATAACTTTCAGCTATCTTATATAATTTCTATGTAGTATACTAAAAACTTCTGTAAACTTTATACAATATTACGTCTTGCAAAACCCCTGCCCCTATGCTATATTATAGACAGAAAGGATGAGTCCAATGAGATAAGAAAAATGAAGTCAATAAATTCTAAGCGGAAATAACAAATCATTAAAGCCTGAATTAAAAACTTCAAACCCATCCAAATCAACAGAAACGAGAGGTAAACAAAGATGTTAGATAACAAGAGTTCACAGAAATGACCCTTGATTGGTGTAAAGAAACCGATCAAGGGTCATTCCATTTTTATGGGGCGTTTCGTTCCTGTCCGTAGAAGGCGATGCCTCAGCGCCCCGAAAGTTTATTTTGAGGAAAAATAACGGGCGGCCAATGACCGCCCCTACAAATAACATGGTATCATTCTCAGTTCAATAGCAATCCTCCCATAAAAATTCATCCTGCATTCAGGAGCCCTCCTCCTCCAAAAATTCATCGGGAGGAAAGTAACGGGCTACGGTGGGCGCCAAATCCTACGATTTTATATCATACGTAATTTTTTCATTTACGATTATATGTCAAACGTTATTTGAAATCTATTTCAATCATATCAATCGCACGTTTTTCCGTAGGGGGGCGATGCCCTCTTACCCCGAAATCATCGTGAGGAAAAATAACGGGTTGTCGTGGGCGCCAACCCCTACGATTTTATATCATACGTGATTTTTTCATTTACGATTATATGTCAAACGTTATTTGTAATTTATTTCAATCATATCAATCGCACGTTTTTCCGTAGGGGGCGATGCCCTCTTGCCCCGAAAGTTAATTTTGAGGAAAGGTAACGGGCGGCCAATGACCGCCCCTACAAATAACAAAGGATTCATCCTGCATTTAGGAGTCCTCCTCCCCCGAAAAACATCGAGAGGAAAAATAACGGGCGGCCAATGACCGCCCCTACAAATAACAAAGTGCTCATCCTGCATTTAGGAGCCCTCCTCCTCCAAAAATTCATCGTGAGGAAAAACTTCGGGCTACGGTGGGCGCCAACCCCTACGATTTTATATCATACGTAATTTTTCATTTACGATTATATGTCAAACTTTATTTGAAGTTTATTTCAATCATATCAATCGCACGTTTTTCCGTAGGGGGCGATGCCTCAGCGCCCCGAAAAACATCAGGAGGAAAGGTGGCGGGCGGCCGATGACCGCCCCTACAAATAACAAAGGGCTCATCCTGCATTCAGGAGCACTCCTCCAAAAATATCATCGGGAGGAAGTATTTCGGGCTACGGTGGGCGCCAACCCCTACGATTTTATATCATGTGTATTTTTTCATTTACAAATTTAAATCAAACCATACATCAATTTTCCTCTTCCCCTTCAAAAAGAAAAGGCTGAGCAAAAAAGCACAGCCGGAAATTTTCAGAAATATTACACCCAAAAAGGGGAGCGTAGGTGTCCTTTTCCTCTCAGAAATATTACACCCAAAAAGGGGAGCGTAGGTGTCCTTTTCCTCTCAGAAATATTACTCCAGAAAGGCGGCGTAGGTGTCGATTTCCTCGGTATTTTCCAAAAGGAACTTCCTGCACTCCTCGTCTTTTGCAAGACACTTTCCTGCCTTTTTGAGGGCCTTTAAAAATCGCTTGTCAAAGAGGACTTCCTCAGAGTGCTCCACCAAGGGGCAGAGCCTTTTCGCCCTTAAATCAAGCTCCACAAATACTCGTCCTCTCTCATCCACCGTAGGGAAAAAGGGGAAAATCCTGCAGGAAAGGGGTCTCTGTGACCTTTCGCAGGTGCCGTCACACACCGCGAGGCGTACTCCGCCTTCCAATTCTTTTACAGGCAGAGTTGTCTCCTCAAAAGGGAAAAGTCTCATTCCGAGATTTTCGTCACCCTTACAACAGGCACAGGAGCAGAGCGCTCCGCAGTCTGCAGTAAGAGGCGTGAGCTCCCCCAAAATATCAAATATTTTATTATAAAGCTTCTTGTAATCAGTATTCATCCGTTTCTCCTTAATATGCTAAAGCTTATCAGTCTTCGTCGGGCTGCTGACCGTTATGAGGAAGCCATCTGCACTCTGAGAGCTCCATACCGGTGAAGGTCGCCTTGAAGGAGGAGTCCTCGGGACTGCAGGCATAAACGCCGAAGCGCACCTTGTCTTTTGCTCTGTGGAGATGGCAGACACGCATCTGCTTAAAGGTAACTCCGTCCTCGGAGCACTCAAGAAGGAAGTCGTCCTCTCGTCTGCTGAGTCGGTACCACATAGACTTCACAGAAGCAGGGATCTCGGTGGTTGCCCAATCGGAATATCCCATATTCGTGACAACGCTTCCAAGGTGCTGAAAGCTCTCGTTTTCATACTCTATGGATGCCTTGAGCCAGTTTTCGCTGTCAAGGTACATCACCACACCGCACTGGTCAAATCTCCTCTTGCTTTCAAACTCGCACTTCACCGTAAAGGAAAAGAACTTCTCCTCTGTCATAAGCTGAAGCACAGGGGCGTTGTCGTTTCTGAAATGATAGTAGGTCCTCTCAAAAAGGTCGGTGTGAGGCTTTGTGACAATTTCGATTTTATCCTCTGCGACGGAGAAGCTCTGAGGTTCTCTTGTCCATTTTAAGTCGTTTACGCTGAATTTCATAATTTGCTCCTCAAAAAAATCATCAAATAATCGGGCTCAGTTTTTCCATCATTTCCTCGGGGCTGAAGAGAGATACTTCGCAATGAGCTTTCCCGTGAAGGCAGATGATTTTTGCGTCATTTCTTAGTTTTCTAAGGTGCTTTGCGGACTTTTTCGCAAGCATCTCGTTCATCTTTGTGCCGTGAAAAAAGTAAATCTCGGTGTCAAGTTTTCTCACGCTTTCGCTGAGCCTGAAATCTGCAATGGCGCTCAAAGCGTTCACAATGGTCTCATCTGTCATATTGTCAAGAAGAGAAAGGAAATGCTCAAAATGCTCCTTCGGGCAGATGGCTTCTCCTGATTTCAGAGTCTTTTTGTCTCTTCTCTGAGATTTATGGGTGACGCTCAGATAGAAATTATTGGTGAATTTCTTCATAAAAGGGCTGAGAGACACCAAGGGAGAGCCGTCGAAGATTATCTTATTTATGCTGAGTCGGTTATTCTGCCAGATCGTGGCGGCGAGAACTCCGCCCATGGACATACCGAAAAGGGCATAAACCTTGTTGCCGTAGCGGGAAATTATGTGATCCTCCACCGCCTTGGCTTCCCCCACGAAAGAGATGAAATCCTCCTTTTTCTCGGGGTCGTGGCCCGTCATAACAGGAACGATTACGTGAAATCTCTTCACATATCTCTCGATGTATTTCTCCCATACCTGCCAAGGGCTCTGAAAGCCGTGGATGAGTATGAGCTTTGGATTTTTACTGTCTCCGAACTCAAGAATTTTCATAACTGCCTCCTGCAGTAATCTTATTTGGGGTGAAATTTCACACCCTCTTCCCCTCTTTCACAAGCGCGGAAAAAAAGGAGAAAAACATCAGAAGTGCCTCGCTTAAAAGCACCCCTCCCACAATATCGGAAAGCCAATGCACCCCTGAGAGGAGCCTTGCTGCCACCATAAATGCGGTAAAGGCATAAATTAAAGCTAAGAGGATCACTCTGAGAGATCTCCTTTTTATCCGCTCTCTGAGATAAATTGACGCAGAAAACATCACACAAAGCACCAGCATAGTTGTGGAGGAAGGGTATGAGGCTTCCAGAACGCCCTCTATGAGCACAGGGCGGAAGTTTATGACCACCACCTCAAAGAGGAGAAAAACTCCCAGCACAAGTAGGTAAAATCCGCCGAGAATAAGGATATGGGTGTCAATCTTTTTAAGGCTTTTTCTCTTTATGAGCTGTGCAAGACCGAAGAAAGCAAACCCCGAAACAATACCCAGAGGAACAATGCTCAACAGTTCTGTTAGGTCATACAGGAACATATTTACCCCTGTGAGGCTGTGAAAATATCCGTTGATTTCTGCAAAGCCCACAGAGGAGGCAAGAGGCCCTATTGCCCTTACGTTCACAATGTTCACGAGAATTGTAAAGAGAATGAAGGCAAAAAGAAGCCCTGCTGCCCAAAGTAACCTCGCTTTAATTTTTCTTTTCATTTCTTATCATCCTGCCTTTTCAAGTATTCGGCTTTCGCCTGAACACATTTTACGAAGGAGGATGATGAGACACAAGAATCAGGTTGTCACCTGAGCGACACCTTTCGTGTCAATGGCCTTTAATGCACATCAGCACCTTTATTATGAGGAAAACGAAGATAAATGTAGTCGCGTAGGGCTGTGAGCTTAAGACAAAGAGAAGAGTGCCGATAACGCCCCAAAGAAGGGACACTTTGCTCCTTACCCGAGGCAGAAGCGAGTCATTGATACTACCTACGGAGAGAGTAAAGATACCCCACAATGCAGTTATGATTACAAAGGCAAAATAGATTATTCTGAGCCACAAAGATATTTCCACAAGAGAAATAAGAGATACGCTCTCGATCCCGCCCTCTGTCTTTTGTCCGAAGAAAGGGAGAAAGAGCAGGAGAAGACTGCTTACATCAAGAAGTGAAAATACAAGCTCTCTGATACGACTTTCCCTTTGCCTTGAGTCCTTTTCTGCAAGAAGAAGCACCTCATCCGAAGAGAGGAGCTCGTCCACCGTCACCGAGAAGAATTTTGCTATCCCCTTGAGAGACTCGATGTTGGGATACCCTCTTCCCGACTCCCACTTGGAAACTGCAGTCCTGGACACAAAGAGAGCCTCTGAGAGCTCCTCCTGAGTAAGTCCCCTCCTCTTTCTGAGGGTCTGTAATTTTTCACCGAATTCCATAATAACACCTCTTTTGAAAAGGAAAGGATATTCTGTCAGATTTGAGATTCTGCGGATATTATAACATACCTCACAAAATATTGCTACGGGATATGAAATAATCCTCAGATTATTAAGCTTTTACTTATCAAAAAAGAGACACCTGAAAAGATGTCTCTCATAAACATATCATATTTATCTCTGAATCCCATGAGAGAGTGCTTTTAAGAGAGCCTCTGTCAGCGTCCGGTCCGCCTCGAATTCAAAGGACAAAGAGTGTGCAGAGAAGGAAGCCCCGAGCTGACCTTTAACGCAAAGGCGACCTCCGGTCATATTGAAATCCAGATATGCGTCAGTGTCCGCGCCGCTATCTTCCAGACGAAAGCTGCCGCTCAGAGAGTCTCTTAAACTTCTGAGTTTATTTAGTATATCCTCATAGAAGTGATCAAAGAGTGTAAAAATATCGAAGCCTTTGAAGCTTTTGTTTTCATAAGAAATCCCGAAGGTAACTGAGGGTATTCCGTCAATGTATTTATACTCCTGCTCGGGTGAAACAGGGTAAATAGATAGCTTATCTTTTCCGTTATCCCAAAGAATAACAAGTCTGTCAAC
The DNA here is from genome assembly GCA_045535715.1 of Ruminococcus sp. Lineage (GTDB taxonomy): Bacteria > Bacillota > Clostridia > Oscillospirales > Acutalibacteraceae > Ruminococcoides. The sequence goes on from JAZSME010000051.1 coordinate 7,665, forward strand.
TGTCATTTCACATTCTCCTTTGCGGTGTTGATGGAGGAAATAAGCATTACACGCAAGGAAGTACACTTTGCAGAAAGCGTTTTATATGCTTGCTCGTCAATTCTGCAAGCTTATTTTCCTTCACGTAATCGCCTTCTTTTACTTAATTATATCATAAAATTCAGGATATTTCAATGATGCATCGCCTGCGGCGATATGATGCATTTGCTTCGCAAATATGATGTTGCTCCCGTTGG
>JAZSME010000036.1:0-7655 GCA_045535715.1 Ruminococcus sp.
TATCCCCATTGCTGGAGATGTAAAAATCCTGTTCTTTTCCGTGCTACCAATCAGTGGTTCTGCTCTGTTGATGACTTCAAAGCAGACGCTGTTAAGGCTATAAACGATGTAGAGTGGATTCCCGGATGGGGTAAAGACAGAATCACATCCATGGTTCAGGAGAGAAAAGACTGGTGTATTTCTCGTCAGAGAAGATGGGGTGTTCCCATTCCTATCTTCTTCTGCAAGGACTGCGGAGAACCTTATATCGATAAAGCTGCAATGGATGCAGTAGCTGCACTTTTCAGAAAAGAAGGCTCTGACGCCTGGTACAAGTATTCAGCTGAGGAAATTCTCCCTGAGGGCGCACAATGTCACAAGTGTTCTTCCACTTCCTTTGATAAAGAAAGAGATATTATGGATGTTTGGTTCGACAGCGGTGTAACTCACGCAGCTGTTTGCAGAGAGAGAGAAGAGCTTATATGGCCTGCAGATCTTTATCTTGAGGGCGCAGACCAGTACAGAGGCTGGTTCCAGTCTTCACTCCTTACTTCCGTAGCAGCTTTCGGTCAGGCACCCTACAAGAGTGTTCTCACTCACGGATGGGTTGTTGACGGCGAAGGCAGAAAGATGAGTAAGTCTCTCGGCAACGGTATTGATCCTCAGGAGGTTGTTGATCAGTACGGCGCAGATGTTCTCCGTCTTTGGGTTGCATCTTCTGATTATCATGTTGATATCCGTATTTCTAAGGAAATTCTCAAGCAGCTTTCAGAGGCTTACAGAAAGATCAGAAATACTGCAAGATATATTCTCGGTAATATCAGCGATTTTAATCCTGATACCGACAGTGTTGCCACATCTGAACTTATGCCTATCGATAAGTGGGCAATTAACAAGCTCAACGAGCTTATTAAGAAAGTTAAGAACGGCTACAATACCTATGAGTTCCATCAGGTATACCATGCAATCCACAACTTCTGTGTTGTTGATATGTCCAACTTCTATCTTGACGTTCTCAAGGATCGTCTTTACACTGAAAAGGCTGATTCTCAGTCTCGTCGCGCAGCACAGACAACTATTTATATCATTCTTGACGCTATGACAAGAATGATTGCACCTATTCTTGCATATACATCTGACGAAATCTGGAAGTATATGCCTCATCGTGCAACTGATGATGCTCAGTGTATTCTCTTCAATCAGATGCCCGAAACAATTGCCCTCGAGCTTGATGATAATTTCATCGCTGACTGGGATAAGATTCATGAACTCAGAGATACAGTCAAGAAGCATCTTGAGACTGCTGTTAAGGAAAAGCTTATCAAAGCTTCTCTGGAAGCATCTGTTACTCTTAAGGCAACAGGCGCAGAGCTTGATTTCATCAACAACGTTAAGGGTGAGCTTTCAGCTGCATTCATCGTATCTCAGGTTAATGTTGTTTCTGATGACACAGCAAGCGAACTTCAGGTTGTTGTTGAAAAGGCAAACGGTGAGAAGTGCGAGCGTTGCTGGGCTTACAGTGAAACCGTAGGCTCCTGCAGTGAGCATCCCACTCTTTGCAGCAGATGCGCTGAAGTTATCGGCTGAAATTAACTATTTGCAAGCGGTGTTTAATTACACCGCTTGAATTTTATAAGGAGGCTGTTATGATAGTTTCTTTAATTATTGCAGGCATTATTGTTGTCCTTGATCAATTAAGCAAGTATCTTATAGTACATTCATCCGTATATCAGGGTCATGATTATGTCTTTATTCCTAAGTTACTGACTTTCACATATTCAGAAAACGATGGTATGGCCTTTGGTATTGGCTCTGAGAGCTTTCGTTGGATTTTCATTGTAATTACCCTTGCTGTATGCGGATACATGATCTACCTTATGACAAAGGATGATTTCAAACATAAACTGTATTTTATTTCTTCCGCACTTATTATTGGTGGCGGTATCGGAAATCTTATTGACAGAGCTTTGAACGGTTATGTGGTCGATTTTCTTCAGCTTTCATTTTTCTCACCAATTTGCAACATAGCCGACTACGCAATCACCGCAGGCACCATTATGCTTATTGTTTTCATCATTTTCTTCTACGGCAAAAACAAGAACGAGTCGAAGGACACTCCTTCAGACGAAACAGAGAAGGTTTAGTAATGACTGTGTTATTATCAGCTGAGGAAAAGGATAGGGGAGTAAGGATAGATAAATTTCTGGCGGAAAATCTCTCTGATTATTCCAGAAGCTATATTGCTGACATCATTGCCGAGAAAAATGTAAAAGTAAACGGCAAGGTTGTGACAAAAAGCTATAAACTATCTTCAAATGACCATGTAGAGGCAGAAATCTCCGAACCACGAGAGCTTGAAGTGGAAGCAGAAAATATTCCTCTTGATATTCTATACGAGGATGAACACATAGTTGTTGTTAACAAAGAAAAGGGAATGGTCGTACATCCCGCGGCAGGAAATTACAACGGCACCCTTGTTAATGCTCTTATGTACCACTGCAAGGGTAACCTCTCGGGTATAAACGGCGTTATGAGGCCCGGAATTGTTCATCGTATTGATAAGAATACCAGCGGTATTCTGGTTATTGCTAAAAGCGATCTTGCTCACGCTTCTTTATCTGAACAAATAAAGGAGCATAGCGTTACAAGAGAATACCGAGCAGTAGTGTATGGACACCTCAAAGACATTCAAGGCACTGTAAACGCACCAATTGGACGTCATAGCATTGATCGCAAGAAAATGTGTGTTACTCAAAAGAACTCAAAAGACGCTGTCACTCATTACGAAGTGCTGGAAAGTTTCAAAGATTTCTCATACATTAAATGCATTCTTGAAACCGGAAGAACTCATCAGATTCGTGTTCATATGGCTTACTTAGGTCATCCTTTGGCAGGGGATGATGTATATGGTCCCAAAAAAGTTATAACCGAGCTAAAAGGACAATGTCTTCATGCGGCAAAACTCGGATTTATTCATCCTGCCACAGGTGAATATATGGAATTTCAGAGTGATTTACCTGAAAGCTTCACTAAATTTCTTTTAAAGCAACAAAAGGTTTGACTTTTTTAAAAACTTTTTTCAGAAATGAGAAAAAGCACTTGCAAAATAAGATATTATATGATATCATATCTTAGTATTTGAATTACCGTCGTACTCTGCGACGAGTTCAATATAGCGGTAAAACCGCAAATTGATATGGTTAGTCCTCTGCCGAAAGGTATGAATTTCCGAAAAATAATTGGAGGTCAATAAAATGGACGCATTAAAGACAATCGCAGCAAGCTCAATCAAGAGCGAGAAGCCCCAGTTCAACGTTGGTGATACAGTAAGAGTTGCTGTTAACATCCGTGAAGGCGAAAGAGAAAGAATTCAGATGTTCGAGGGTACAGTTATCGCAAAGCGTGGTAGCGGTGTTTCCGAGACATTCACAGTAAGAAGAGTTTCTTACGGCGTAGGCGTTGAGAGAGTATTCCCCGTAAACTCCCCCAATGTAACTAAGGTTGATATTATCAGATATGGTAAAGTTCGCAGAAGCAAGCTCTACTATCTCCGTGACAGAGTTGGTAAGTCAGCTAAGGTTAAGGAAGCAATCAAAAAGTAATTATGCACTAAAAAAGGGGACTTTGTCCTCTTTTTTAATACCATTAAGGTGTGGTTGATATGAAAAAAATCAATCTTGATGAATATGATATTGATATTCAGGACGAAAGCTTTGGTGTTAACGAAGATGACGTTATCAAAGTAAAAGCCAACAGTTCTCCCGTTGCAAATATGTTTTACGAGTGGAGCCACTCTATCATAGTTGCAATAGTTATTGTTGTGCTTCTTCTTACCTTTGTTTTTCGTTTAGTTAACATTGAAGGTACTTCTATGGTTGACACTCTTCACAATCAGGATAAGGTTATTATTACTAACTTTATGTATAAGCCTGAGGTAGGGGATATTGTAGTATTTCCTGCTGATGAAAAGGTCAACACACCTATTATCAAACGAGTTATTGCTCTCGAAGGTCAGCAGGTGTATATTGATTACACAACTCAGGAGGTATATGTTGACGGTATACTTCTCAAGGAAGACTACATTTCTTCTCCCACAGTTATGGGTACAGGCGAAAAAGAGCTTTCCGTAACAGTTGGTGAGGGACAGGTGTTTGTTCTTGGAGATAATCGCTTCATATCTCTTGACAGCCGTTCATTCGGATGTAAAGATGTTGACGATATTATCGGCAAGGCTCAGTTTATCATTTTCCCCTTTGACCGATTCGGTTACATTTACTAAATTAACTATAAAAGCTTGCATCATTTGGTGTGAGCTTTTATTTGTATTGAGGTGATTTTATGGAAACTAATCAGACTATTCAATGGTTTCCCGGTCATATGACCAAAACAAAAAGAAATATCGAGGCATCCCTTAAACTTGTAGATGCTGTTGCGGAAATCAAAGATGCCAGGATTCCAATGTCATCATCAAATCCGGATATTGATACTCTAATTGGCTCTAAGCCCAGAGTTATTCTGCTTAACAAGTGCGATGTAGCAGATCCTTCTGTGACCTCCAGATGGATTGAATACTATAAAAAGCAGGGAATCAGAGCTCTTCCAATTGACTGCAAAAGCGGAAAGGGACTTGATAAATTCATTCCTGAATGCAGAAATATACTTAAACCTGTTATCGAAAAGAAGCAATCAAGAGGTATTCTTAATCCTTCTATAAGAGTTATGATTGTAGGTATTCCAAACGTTGGTAAATCCTCTTTTATAAATAAAATTGTTAAGCAGAATCGAGCAAAAGTAGAGGATCGCCCCGGAGTTACCAGAGGTAATCAGTGGTTTACCCTTGACAGAGGTTTTGAAATGCTTGACACTCCCGGTGTTCTCTGGCCTAAATTTGAGGATCAGATTGTAGGAGAGAGACTTGCATTCACCGGAGCAGTAAAGGATCAGATTCTTGATACCGAGCTTCTTGCGGTGAGACTTCTTGACTTGCTCAAGAATATAAAAACACCAGGATTCATTGAGCGTTTCAAGCTTGATGCCGATACCGTGAGCGATATGGACTCTTATGAGCTTCTTCAGCTTATAGGAAGACGCAGAGGTATGCTGATTTCCGGTGGCGAAGTAGACACAGAAAGAGCATCTTCAATGCTTCTTGATGAATTCAGAGCATCAAAACTCGGCAGAATTTCTTTGGAAACTCCTTAAGGCAGGTAGATTATGAGTAATACAGATAATCACGATTGGTTGCAATACGAAAAACAAGCGTACAATAAAGGCTATAAAGCTGTATGCGGAGTTGACGAGGCGGGGAGAGGTCCTCTTGCAGGTCCTGTCTGTGCCGCTGCTGTCATTCTTCCTGAAGGTTTACTGCTTGATGGTGTAAATGACTCAAAAAAACTTACTGAAAAGAAAAGAGAAATGCTCTTTGATGTGATTAAAGAGCAGGCTTTAAGCTACTCCATAGCTTTTGCAACTGTCGAAGAAATTGAAAGCATAAATATTCTTAACGCCACCATGCTTGCAATGAAGAGAGCTGTTGAAGGGCTTGTTATTCCAGCTGACTTTGCATACATAGATGGAAACCGAGTACCTTCTCTTGATATTCCTGCACAATACATTATCAAAGGTGACGCGCTTTCAATGTCCGTTGCTGCCGCATCAATACTTGCAAAGGTTTCCCGAGACCGGCTCATGCTCGAATACGCAAAGGAGTATCCTGAATATAGCTTTGAAAAGCACAAGGGTTACGGTACAAAAGTGCATACTGATGCTCTCAAAAAATTCGGACCTTCTCCTATACACAGAATGAGTTTTCTGGGAAAGATTTTAGGATAGATATGAATAATTATTCACCTAACGAAAAGGGCAAAGCAGGGGAGAAATATACGGAGAAATATCTTAAGAAGAACGGATTTAAAATACTCGAAAAAAATATGAGAAACAACTTTGGTGAAATTGACATTATCGCAATGAACAAGGAGTATATTATATTTGTTGAAGTAAAATCCAGAAGTTCTGAGGATTTCTCACCTCCGTCAAAAGCTGTTGACCTGAAAAAACAAAAGAGAATACTCTCAGCTGCACACGATTATCTGAGAAACAACCCAATTAAAAGGCAACCCAGATTTGACGTTTCCGAAGTTTTTCTTGACAGAGAAACCTTTAAACCTTATAAGATAAACTACATTGTAAACGCATATATCCAAGGGGGTAATTATGCGATTTTTTGATTTACACTGTGATACACTCTACAAAGCATATATTGAAAACAAACCCTTAGATTCCGATTGCTTTCATTTTTCGAAAAGCCAGTCGGAATCTCTTTTTGAAGATTATACCCAATGCCTTGCAATCTGGATTCCCGATGACCTTTCTCAAGATGAAGCGCGAAAATTATTTGATAATTGTGTTATTAAATTCAATCGTGAGATCACATCACCTGAGGATCGTCGTCATTTCATTCTCACCCTTGAAAACGGAAGAATAATTGAGAATGACATTGAATACATCAGTCATCTTAAAGCTTCCGGTATTTCAGTGGTAACCCTCACATGGAATGCTGAAAACTCCATCGGCGGAGGTGCATCTTCAGATAATGTCGGCATTACTTCTTTTGGTAAGAAAGTACTGAAATCACTTGAAGACAATCGCATTGTGATTGACATATCTCACGCTTCAGATAAGCTAAGCTATGACGTTCTTTCAAACACAACAAAGCCTTTGATTGCAACCCACTCAAATTCCCGAAGTATATGCCATCACAAACGCAATCTCACCGACGAGCAATTTACTGAAATCAAAAACAGAGGCGGACTTGTGGGGCTTAATTTCTGTGTCGATTTTTTACGAAACGATTCCTATAAAGCAACTGCTGACGACATACTGCGACATGCATATCATTTCTTATCTCTCGGAGGAGAGGACACTCTTGCAATAGGATCTGATTTTGATGGTGCTGACGTCCCAAAAGACCTTATGGGAACAAAATTCATACCGCATCTTTATGAAACCTTCATAAAAGGCGGATTTAATCAGCAAATTGTACAAAAAATCATGTACGATAATGCGCATAATTTCCGCATGAATTTTTGACTTTTTGAGGAAAATAGTGTAAAATAATAGAATATTCCTGATGAAAGGATTTTAGGTGATATTATGTTCTACACAAGTACACAGAACAAGAGTGAATCTGTCTCTTCAGCACAGGCTATCGCTCAGGGAATTTCCAAAGAAGGCGGACTTTTTGTCCCCACAGAATTCCCTCAGTATGACGGCGTGACTTTTGAGGCACTTCTCAAACTTGATTACAAAGAAAGAGCAAAGAAGATTCTCGGTGATTACCTTACTGATTTTACACAGGACGAGATTTCCGACTGCGTAGAAAAAGCATACACCGCTGAGAAATTCGGCTCCGATAATCCCGCTCCCATTGCTTCTTTTACACACAAGGGCGCAGAGCTCAATCTTCTTGAACTCTGGCATGGTCCCACATGTGCGTTCAAAGATATGGCGCTCCAGATTCTTCCTCACCTTTTGACCTGTTCTCTCAAAAAGACAGCAGACGGCAAGAAAGCTGTGATCCTTGTTGCCACCTCAGGTGACACAGGTAAAGCAGCACTTGAAGGCTTCAAGGATGTTGAAAACACAGAAATCATTGTTTTCTATCCCAGCGACGGCGT
>JAZSME010000120.1:0-2665 GCA_045535715.1 Ruminococcus sp.
GCACGGAGCCAAATCTTGTTTGCACCGTATTCGCCTGTACCAACCTCAATGTAAGGGTCTTCGATTGTGGGCGGAGTAAGAGTTGCAGGTATCTCTGCCTGGGCATCGTTTGAAGCACCGTAGGAAACAGGCTCGCACCAATCGGAGTAGATATAGGACACTACGTCTTCTTTATCCTCTACAGAGTAGTAGCCTGAGGTCTGCTTAACCACATATCTTGCTCTGAACTCCAAGGATTTGCTCTGGTCAAAGAGGTAGTAATTATCCCAGCCGTCAAAGTACTCGTCAAAATAGTCCTTTAAGGGATAGTACTTGTTGCCCTCTTCTGCGTTGTAGCAGTCAGTTCCTCTAAAAACTCTCCAGTAAGTACCTGAAATGTCGCCCCACCAGTCGAAGCCGTCGTAGGTGGGATTGTCGTTACCGTGAACATTCATTGTGTCCCATTCTTCGGTATAGTGCCACTCACCGCCGGGGATTCGCCAGTCGTACTGGAAATCCAAATCAAAACGCAAGCCGTCACCGTATTCTTTAGTCCACCAATAGTCGTTGTCGGTCCTGCCGCCCTCGGCATCACCCCAATAACCGTCGGAATATGCAATGAATCTCTGCAAATCCTCGGGGTGAACTGCGTTTACATAAACACTTCCGCCATTGTCTGAGGTTATGTAGATGTAAGGTGCCGAAAAAGAGGTGGGAACCTCCTTAAAGTCATTGTCAGCGGCGCTGACAGCCCCCATAGGCACCAATGCCAGAACTAAAGTCAGGCAAAGGATAAGTGATAATAATCTTTTTTTCATGTTAAATCCTCCTTTACATAATTATTTTTCGCCTTATTCTTAACACAGGATTTCTTCTGTGCTATTAGATTTTGTTACAGAATTTCTGTTTCGTCGTCGCCTTTTTCATAAGAAGGTACGAACACGCCTCCTGCACTTGCTGCGACAACATTCTCATTATCAAAAAAAGTGATTCTTATTTCTGCAGATTCATAAATTCTCTTCACTTTCTATTCTCCTTTTTTATTACCACTCAATATACCACTGTGCGTACTGTGAATATGTACCCAGTGAATTCATAAGCTCTATAATCTCTGTCTTTTCTGACCACTGAGCCATATAACCATAGCTTGCAACACTATACTCAAGAGTTACATCGCCTACCATAACTTCATAAGCGTCGTAGATATCCTGTGCAGGAATATCTGTAATCTTCAGCACATAAAGGTTACCGTTCTTTTCAAGCTCTGCGTCCTTGCCGTTAACAAGCACCTCAAGAGCAGATACGTCCACGCTCTTATCAATTATAAAGTAGTGCTTGATTGCAACCTCGGACTCGAGGGATAAGGATGTACCGTAGTATGTTACATTCTCGTCCTCTTCGGTAATATTAAATACATAGTCAGAGAAGTCTATTTCATCTACTGCCTTGTCGTCCTCTGAAAGAGACTCGTTTGCAAGTGTATCTGTATTGTAGCCAAAGTAAGTCTGTGCAGCGGCACCGTAGTTGAGCATACTTCTTACTATGTCGTATTCATTCCAATATGTATCTGAATTTGCAAGAATATACTCTGCATACTCCTTAACAGAGTATTTGAACTCCTGGCTCTCCTGAGTGCTTGTTACAACCTTGCAGGTTATCTCTGAAGACATATCCTTTGCAGGAACCTCGCAGGTGAACCTGTATCCGTTGTTTGTATACTCACCCTCGCCGAGAGGCACTTCCATAGTTTTATCCGCATAGCTGAACACAACCTTTGCATTCTCGTCAGCAAGTGCTGTGCTCGAAAGACTCATAAAGAAGTTAACACCGATATTACCTGTAAGAGTAAGGCTGTAGCCTGTAGCCTCCGCAACAGGAGCTGCTACAACATATACACTGAAGTGGTTGGTTTCAAACACCAGATATCCGCCTACATATTCTGCATTCATATCGTGAAGTATACCGTCAAGCTGCCAGTGGTAAACTCTTGCGTTCTCATCATCGCAGGGAATTCTTACTGTAACTGTGCTGCCGGGCTGAACAATTGTGCCGTTCTGTGTAAGAGTAATATCATACACATCTGTAACGTCCATACTCTCAAGAAGCTCATTTACCGCATTATCCTCAACAGGCTCTACGCTGAGCTCAACATCCTCGTCTGTCAGAACAGAAACTTCAGTTTCTTCGTCAACGAGCTCCTTAAGGTTTGCTGTAGCTACAAGCTTTGTAGCCTTGTCGCCGTTTGCATCTACAATAGTTGTAACATAATCGTAGCCGTTGTAGTATGCACCTACTGCACCGCCCTCAGGCTCAGCTACTGTCATATTTGTGAATTTAAGAGTATCAAGATTAGGTTCACCCTCACTGTAATTTGCAAAGATAACCATACCCTCACTCTCAAGATTCAGGTTGCAGTTGTCAATATACATATCCCCATAAGACTGAATAGCACGGTCAGAAGCTTCAACGTTAATTGTGCTGTTGATAAGGTGCATATTCTTCTGGCTTACAAGACCGTAGTTTGTATCTGAAATTACAATTTCGGAGTCAATAACAACCAGATCTTTGTAAGACTCAACCCAGTATGTTGTGTTAACAGAGGAATTTGCAATAATAAGATTTCCTGCGGGAATTTCGTTGTAATCCTCATCGTAACCATAGTATGTTCTGATACCGCTGTCACTAC
>JAZSME010000079.1:0-9236 GCA_045535715.1 Ruminococcus sp.
GTGAAGTTGATAACCTCGTCAAACTCAGCTGCAGCGCTGCGGAATGCGTCCTCCTCAGCCTCTGAAGAAGCCTCTGCGCCGTTGTACTCCACAACGTTACCATCCTTGATAAAGCTGAGCATACCCTCGAAGATAACGAGGAGACCCTTACCGCCTGCGTCAACAACGCCTGCCTTCTTAAGAACGGGAAGAAGCTCGGGAGTTCTCTGGAGGGACTTATCTGCAGCGTCACAGATAACCTGCCAGATACCTGCGGCATCCTTAGTCTTCTTGACTTCCTTGACGCCTGCCTCGAAAGCCTCTCTTGCAACTGTAAGGATTGTGCCCTCTGTGGGCTTCATAACTGCCTTATAAGCAGCATCAACGCCAAGACCGAGAGCTCTTACGAGATCTTTACCTGTGGCAACTTCCTTACCCTCGAGACCCTTTGCAAAGCCTCTGAAGAGAAGGGAAAGAATAACGCCCGAGTTACCTCTTGCTCCTCTGAGCATTGAGGATGCAACAATCTTTGCAATCTCTCCTGCGTTATCGGAATCTGTTTTACCGAGAGCCTTAACAGCCTCGCTGATAGTCATTGACATATTTGTTCCTGTGTCACCATCGGGAACAGGGAAAATATTCAGGTCGTTGATCTTTTCTTTCTGAGAACAGATGTTATTAGCACCGGAAATAACGGCTTGCTTTAACATAGAACCGGTCAGCATTAGAACACTTCCTTAATTTCATTTTTTGTAAGGTGCATATTGCACCAATCGTAATAATTATAATAGAGAATTATGTTTCTTTCAAGTAAAAGCTGTCAAAATCGGTTAATTGCATAAAATATTACAACTCAAATAGTAACATTTGACATTTTAAGCACCATTTCTTTACAGAATGGTCATACTCTCTGCAGAGACGGCCTTTCCTGTTTTCTCATCAATTTCAAAGAGAACACAGTCCATGGAGCACTCTCCCCTTAAGGGCTCAAACCTTATGGGAAGCTTGTCGCGAAAGCTCTCAACGGTTATGGCGGGGTTAATACCGAGAACAGAATCTCTGGGGCCTGTCATACCTGCGTCGGTAATGTAACCTGTGCCGCCCTTAAGCACCTGAGCGTCAGCGGTGAGCACGTGGGTGTGAGTGCCGAAAACAGCAGAAACCCTGCCGTCGAGATAAAAGCCCAGCGAGCGCTTTTCGCTGGTGGCCTCAGCGTGAATATCCACAACTATAATCTTAGCATCGATCTCTGAGAGAATCTTGTCGAGAGTACGGAAAGGGCAATCAAGAGGATTTGAATTAAAAACATTTCCTATTACGTTGATGACCGCAACGCTGTATCGTGTACAGTCAAGAACGCAGTAGCCTCTGCCGGGAGTAGAGGGGCTGGGATAGTTTGCAGGTCTGACAATATAAGGGTTCTCGTCAAGATAAGGATATATTTCCCTGCGACGGAAAGCGTGATTTCCAAGGGTGATTACATCAACACCGCTCTGAAAAAGAAAATCCGCGGAGTTAGGAAGAATACCGTTACCGTCTGCGGAGTTTTCACCGTTACAGATTACAATATCTATTCCAAGTTGCTTTTTAAGTGCGGGAAGCTTCTCTCTGAGAAAGGAGCATCCGACTCCCGCAACAACGTCACCGATACATAAAAGTTTCAATCTGCCACCTCCGGAATTTATTTTTGTTATTATACCACAGAAATGTTCAGTTTACAATAATGTTTTGCTCTTTCGCAATATCTTCAACGCAGGTGTAATCAACTGAAAGTTCGAAGCCCTTTTCCTTCACGGAAAACACACTTTTCCCCTTAATCTCCTCACAATGAGAGAGGGTAAAAAAGCGATAAAGATAATCCTCTGTGGAAAGAATAGCCTCTGCTCTCTCCTTGTCAATATCAACGATTCTCTCCTCGTACTGCGTCATAAATTCTCGTCTGATTCCCATGGGAAGAACTATGCCGTTGAGACTTAGCTTCTCCGTCTGAGTCCGAAGTGTATTTTCACTATCAGCCGAGGAAAAGGTCAGGGGGAAATCAAAAAACAGAAAGAGACCTCTGTGTCTGATAGTCTCCTTCACGGGACATCTGAACTTCACCTGAGAAGTCAGAAAAAAGGTCTTTGACTCTGAGGTCTGAGCCATTACCTTGGCCGCTGAATGAACGTAGTCTATCTCATCCAGAGCGTTTGCCATAGCACCGCTTACAAGAAGCTGACCCTTCACAACAGCCGAGCCCTTGTGCATCACGGCAGTTCCTTCTTTTGTGTTCATTTCAAGTATCAGCCCGTCGTGACTTGCCACGATATTGCAGGGAGTCCGATAATCGACGATCTCGGGCTTTCTGACCTTTTCCTTTATTTCCACCTGTGCCGAAGTGCCGAGAACATTGACGGAAACCCAGCCTATATCGGGATTATCTTCTGTAAGCTTTCTCTCTGCAAAGCCCTCATCAAGCATCATAAGCGGAGAGCCGACAAAAACAGAGTATTTCCGAAGGTCAGAGGAGATCTTGCTCTCGGAGAGAGTTTCTATGCCGTTTATCTCAACGCTCCATAAGAAATTCCTCATCAGAATCGACAGTATAAGAAAGAGCAAAAGTCCCCAAAGAAGTCCTTTTCTGAAACGGTAACGAAAAAGAATGAAGGGCAATCCCACACGTTTTTTTATCTTGAGGATCACAGAGCATTTCTTTGCCAGAGGGCGGACGTGCCTGTAATCGCTGAGAAGCATTGCGCCCTCAAGTCCGTCCTCTGAAGGATTGATGTATATAAAGGGATTTCCCCGTCTCATAGAGAGATTCACAAAGCGTTCGGGAAATTTCCCTTTCAGAGTAAAAATAACATAACCTCTCAGAAATCTGATTATCTGACTTATCACAGCATCACCTAAAATTCAAATTTTGTATTCACGAGAAATCCTTCAATCACCAAGGACGTTGGAGTAATGCACTTAAGTCTCAGAGCTCTTCCCTCAAACACCGCCACGAAGCTCTGAAAGCTGATCTTAATTTCGGTGTCGCCGTAATGAAGCACTCCGCGACTTCCTTCGATATTCACCCTTCTGTTTCCTTCAAATTCAATTATCGGCTCTGTCATTATAAAAGATGCCAGATTCTTAGCAAAACCTTTTGCCACAATACCTTTTTCTTTATATTTCGAGTCTGACAAGAATTTCACCTGCTTTTTTAGGAATACTAATATTTATGCAGGGAGTCACATATATATTATCGGTGAATGCTATGAAGAAATATCTGATAGTCGATAAAACCCGAATGCTCCTTCTCTGGAGCGTAACCCTCATAAGCCTCATGGTACTGCTGATTTTCCCGAAGGACATCAGAAACGGCGGAACAAACGGTGCCTTTCTCTGTATTCAGGTGCTGATTCCCTCCCTATTCCCCTTTATGGTGCTTTCGGATTTCATTGTGCGATCGGGGCTTTCACAGAGATGTCCTAAGCTATTCTCAAGACTTACCGAAATTTTCTTTCGTCTTCCCAAAGAGACCTTCCCGGTAGTTTTGCTCTCTCTTATCGGAGGCTATCCCGTGGGAGCAAGAGGAACAAAAGCCCTTCTTGAAAAGGGTCTCATAAGTGAAAGAGAGGCAAAGCGTATGGCGCTGTTTCTTGTGGGAGCAGGCCCCGGATTTCTCCTGACCTTTATGGGCGGAGTAATGCTCAGAGACCTCAAAGCAGGCTACATACTTCTTCTGTCTCAGACTCTCTGTATACTTATCACAGGTTTTGTGAGCGCTTTTGGAAAGAAAACTGAATTTATGAGAAAGGAAGATGCACATCAGAAGAAAGACAGAATAAGAGCGGACTGTCTTGTGGAGTCGGTGAAAACCACTATTGGTGCCATGTCACTTCTTTGCGGTCTGGTAGTTCTTTTTTCGGCTCTTTGCGAGGTTTATCTTTCACTTGCGGGAAGCAATCCCATTTTGCGTCCTCTGTGCGCTTTCTTTGAGATTACAACAGGAGCAAAGATACTTTCCGAAGGGTATCCGCTGCCCCTCATAAGCTTTTTCACCGCATTCGGCGGACTCTGTGTTCACCTTCAGATTCTGTCTCAGCTTTCCCCAATTAAAATTTCTTTCATAAAATTCTTTCTCTCAAGGCTCATATCAGGCATTCTGAGTTTTGGGATAACTACGCTTATACTAAGGATAAATCCAAGGGATCAAAGTGTTTTTTCATCCATTGAAAACCCCACCGCAGACACTACATCAGGAGTCTTCGGATCAGTAATGCTCATACTTATGTCCATACTTTTTCTTCTGAGTCTCAGAAATTTTAAAATAACAACCCATAGATAATCAGGAGGTAATACTATGTGCGGTATTGCAGGTATCATCAGTAACAGCAGGGATATCTCTCAGATGAGCAATGCTCTCTCATTGATGTCAGCGACTATGGAAAGGCGAGGTCCCGACGAGGGAGGAATGTATATTCTCCGAAATGCAGCTCTCATACACAGAAGGCTATCCGTCGTGGACACAGAAAACGGAAAGCAGCCTATGATACTGAAAAGAGGAGAGGAAACCTACGTACTGGTCTATAACGGAGAACTTTACAACTGCGACGAGCTAAGGAAGGATCTTCTCCTCGAGGGATACACCTTTGAAAGCAGAAGCGACACAGAGGTACTCCTCAAGACTTATGTATGTTACAAAGATAAGTGTCCGCAAAAACTAAACGGAATCTTTGCTTTTGCCGTTTACGAGGTACACTCGGGGAAGCTTTTCCTTTGTCGTGACCGAGTGGGCGTAAAGCCTCTTTTCTATTCTCAGATAGGTGATACTCTGGTTTTCGCCTCACAGATAAAGACCATCCTGGCTTCAGATCTTCTCAAAGCTCAGGTAGACGAAGAGGGGCTTATGGAGCTATTCTTTCTGGCACCTGCAAGAACCTTAGGAGTAGGAATCTTAAGAGGAATCAGCGAGCTTCTCCCCGGAGAATACGGAGTTTTTGAAAGGGGAAAGCTCAGAAAGAACCGGTACTTCCGACTTACCGCTACCCCCTTTGAGGAGTCGGAAGAGGAGACTATTGAACACACGAGATTTCTCATAAAAGACTCCATCGAGAGACAGCTTGTAAGCGATGTTCCCCTTTGCACATTTCTTTCTGGAGGGCTTGACTCAAGCATCATCACAAAGGTAGCCTCAGAGAATTACAAGTCTCAGGGCAAAGGAAGGCTTCACACCTTCAGCGTCGAGTACGAGGATAACGAAAAGTATTTTAAAAAGAGTCTCTTCCAGCCGAATCGGGACTTTGAATACATCAATATGATGCAGAAGGACGCAGACACCGTCCACCATCAGGTGATACTTGAAACAAAAGAGCTTTTTGATGCCTTGCCTGATGCCGCCATACACAGAGACCTTCCTGCCATGGCAGATGTTGACTCCTCTCTCCTGCTTTTTTCGAGGGAGATTAAAAAGGAGTTCACCGTTGCGCTTTCGGGAGAATGCGCAGATGAACTCTTCGGAGGATACCCTTGGTATCACAACAAAGATATTCTCTTTGAGGACTCCTTTCCTTGGTCGAGAAGCCTTGATATCAGACGGAAAATCCTCAAAAAAGGTGTACTTTTAAAGGGTGAGGACTACGTCAGAGACAGGTACAAGGAGACTCTGCTCCTCTCTGACTTTCTTCCCACCGACAGCCCTTTGGAGAAGAGAATGCGTGAGATGTTTACGCTTAACTTCTACTGGTTTATGCAGTGTCTTCTCCAAAGAAAAGACAGTATGACTATGGCACATGGGCTTGAGGTGAGAGTTCCCTTCTGCGACCACAGGATCGTTGAGTACGCCTACAATATGCCCTGGAGCTTAAAGGCGCTTAGCGGCCGCGAGAAAGGCATTGTGAGAAAAGCCTTCGAAGGGTTCCTCCCCGAGGAGATAATCTACCGCAAGAAGAGTCCCTATCCCAAAACTCACAATCCTCTTTATCATCAGCTTGTTTTTGACCGTGTGAAGGAGATCCTTAAAAAGAAGACTCCTCTCACAGAGCTTCTTTCAAAGGAAGGCATTACTCAAATCGGAGAAAACCCCGACAGCGTGAGAAATCCCTGGTATGGTCAGCTTATGAAGGCTCCTCAGATTCTCGGCTACATCATCGAGCTGGACGCATTTTTTGAGCATTTCGGTGTGACATTGGTTTGATCATCACTAAATAATAAGGTTAGCATCAAAAGTGCTATTGTAATGTTAAGTCATAAATGTTACAATACACAAAGAGGTGGTTTTATGAGCGAGCAGACCTACAAAAAAATGGTATCGTCCTTTAGAGAAAACAAGCTGATGAGGAATTTTCTTATCTTTTCCAATAAACTTCTGCCCCTTGTTTTCTATATCTCCTACCCCGTTTTGCTCATCGTTAAGGGGTGCGTGGGTTTAGACAGGGACTTCATACGGATGCTTATTGTTCCCACCTGTGTCTTTCTCGGAGTAACCATTATGAGAAAGCTTATTGACCGACCCCGACCCTATGAAAAGTTCGGCTTTCCCCCGGTGATCGATAACGAGAAAAAGGGAGAGTCCTTCCCAAGCCGCCACACCGCCTCTGCCTTTATCATTGCTCTGAGTGCCTTCTGTGTAAGTCCAATTCTCTCAGTAATCCTCGGTATCCTTGCTCTGATAATTTCAGTAAGCCGTGTGCTTGCAGGAATCCACTTCATCTCAGATGTGCTTTTCGGAGCTTTTCTTTCCTTTTTCTTCGGTATTCTGTTCTTCTTCATTATCTAAAAAATACAAAAAAACACCGCAGCTATCTGCGGTGTTTTTTTATGCTGTCTACTTTTTTGCTGTGAGGTCCTTGATAACCTCCGAGGCTATGACAAGTCCTGCAACTGAAGGCACAAAGGCTACACTTCCCACCGTTCTTTTTCCGCCATCCTCAATCGGCGAGGAAGGACTTATGGGAATCTCCTTGGAATAAACGGTTTTGAGATGATGGATGCCCTTGAGTCTGAGGAGTCGTCTCATAGTTCGGGCCAGCGGACAAACCTCAGTTTTCGAAAGATCCGCAACCTCTACTTTTGTGGGGTCAAGCTTATTGCCAAAGCCCATGCTGCTGATAAGGGGTACAGAAAGCTTATTAGCACGCTCTGCAATATTCACCTTTGAGGGCACAGTATCGATAGCGTCCACAATGTAATCATAAGAAGAGAGGTCAATAAGCTCAGCGTTTTCGGGCGTATAGAAAAGATCAAAACCCTTCACCCTGATTTCGGGATTTATGCTGAGAAGGTGAGTCTTCATCACCTCGGTTTTTTTCTTTCCCACCGTATTATCATTTGCAATAAGCTGGCGGTTGATGTTTGTAACACTCACAGAATCAGGGTCAACCAAGTGGATCTCCCCCACACCTGAACGTGCAAGGGCGTCGGCTGTATGTCCGCCAACTCCGCCGATTCCGAAAATGATAACCTTACTCTCTGAGAGCTTTTTCATAGCTTCCTCGCCCAGAATCGCTTCTATTCTTAAGAATCTTCCCATCAGATCATTCCTTTATTCCTTGCAAGCGAGAGAAGCTCATCTTCACTGAGAAAGCCCTTCGCTCCGCCACTTTCACCAATTTTCCAGGAGGCAAAAACGGTTGCAAGCTTCAGCGACTCCTCAGCACTTCCTCCCTTTGCATAAAAATGCAAAAAGGAGGAGAAGAGACTGTCTCCCGCTCCTACTGTATTTACCACGTCGCGGGTGAAAATCGCCTCCAAAAACAGAGGTTTTTTCTCACCTCTCACTCTCAGAAGGGCACCCTTGCTTCCCATTCCCACAACGATGATTTTCGGGTTGTATTCCTTCATAAGCTCTGAAGAAAACTCCTCTTCTCTGCCTATGATATTTTCGTTGCTGAGAAACAGAATATCAGCAACCCTCATAAATCTTGAGTTGTATTCATCATAAATATCAGAAAGGCAATGAACATCCGTAGCAATAAGGGCGCCTGATGCCTTTGCCGCCTCAAACAAGGATACGCTGAAGTTTATATTCGTCAGACAGATTACATCTGCACCCGCTGAAGCCTTCGCAAAAAGCTTTTCGTCATAGGAAAGCTCCTGATTATCGGAAAGGTCGCAGATAACGGAACGTCTGCCGCTCTTATCATATAGCACAACAGATTGTGCGGTACTTTTATTCTTTGAGAGAATATACTGAGAGGACACTCCCAAGGACTCGACCTCAGATTTTATGAGCCTTCCTGCAGGGTCTTCACCGCAAAAGGATAAAAGACAAACTTCATCCGACAGCGAACTAAAGGAAGCGGAAAGATTGAGTCCCACACCCGAGGGTGTGCTTGAGATTCCGAAAAAGCGGTAGTCAATGGGTCTGTATTCAAGAGGAAAATCCTCCACAGAAACAGAAGTCTCCATATTCACCAGTCCGCACACTACTATTTTGCTCATAACAAAACCTCCAAAGTCTCTTTCATTATATTTTATTTTTTCACAGCCGTCAACTTTTGCCTGAAAAATCTGCTTATAAAGACATCCTCTCGGCACACAATAGTCTAGTCAAGAGGTGAAAAGGAATGGTACTGCTGATTCTCAGAAATTTTCTGAGGGGACTTAACGTAAAAGAAAAACTATCGAAAGCATCCGAGGACGTGGCACCTTTTATTTCGGCAGCAACCATCCTCATGACCCTTTCCTACATTATCTCTCTGAACCCCGGTGAGCAAGTAAATCACGGGATCTTGTCTTCGGCTCCTGCAAGGACACTCTCGGCTCTCGGAAAGCTTCTGGGCGATCTTGTTTTCCCTTTGGTTTCAGTTCTTAGTGCCTTTGCAATAGGCGGGAAAGACGCAGTAACCTCCGGGCTTTTTGGGGGAGCACTGGTAATTTCGGGATACTCATTCTTAAGTCCTGAGGGAAGCATCACTTCCCTCTCGGGAATCTTCGGCGCAGTAAACACAGGCCTCATTGCAGGTTGGTGGATAATTCTTATAAAGAAGTTTACGAAAGAGAAACTAAAGATAAAAAGCGAAGCACTTACAAAGCTTCTCGTGGAAGTATCAGGTATTATCATAACGGCTCTTGCGTCTCTCCTCATAAATACCGTCGCTCTCAAATCAGGGGACTATACCGCTCTCCTGCTGGCATTTTCAAAAACAAAGGGAGATTTTTTCCCTTTTCTCCTTCTTCCTTTTTTTGTGAACTTCAACCCCGGAGGAGCCACCTACCTTGCCTCCTTCACATTTTCCTGCGCAATGCTCAGGAGCGCCGTCACAAGGCTTCACGCTTCTGTTTTTGTC
>JAZSME010000003.1:0-15601 GCA_045535715.1 Ruminococcus sp.
CTTCCCGAGTACAAGGTTCCCTCTATCTGGGGTGCAGTCAAGTCCATGTGCAGCAGAGGCTGGTCCTATGTTGTAAAGGCCGCAACAATCATCCTTCTCTGCAACACCGCAGTTCAGATAATGCAGACCTTCACCTGGAACTTCACAGTAGCAGAGAGCGCAGACGCCTCTATCCTTGCATCAATTGCCGGTCCCTTTGCTTACATACTCGTTCCCATTGTGGGCGTTGTTTCATGGCAGCTTGCAGCAGCCGCCGTAACAGGCTTCATCGCCAAGGAAAACGTAGTCGGAACATTGGCAGTATGCTTCGTAGGTCTTGAGAATTTCATCGACACCGAAGAGCTGGCACTCATGGAAGGCTCCGGTGCTGAGGTAGCTTCTGTTTTCGCCATCACCAAGGTTGCCGCTCTTGCATACCTGATGTTCAATCTCTTCACACCTCCCTGCTTCGCCGCAATCGGCGCAATGCGTGCAGAGATGAAATCCGCAAAATGGCTCTGGGGCGGAATCGCTCTTCAGTTCGCCACAGGATTTACAGTCGCTTATCTGGTTTACACCATCGGCACACTCATCACAGATGCAGGAAGCCTTCAGATAATCCCCGCAGTTTGCGGTCTTGTTGCAGTTCTTGCATTTGCCGCAGTGATTATGGTGATCATAAACCGAGCAAAGAAAAAGGCTTCTGCAAAGTAATTCTCTCACAGGAGGCATCCAAATGGAAAACTTTGTTATTATTCTTATAGTTGCAGTTATCATCGGCCTTGCCGCTTTTTACATCTACAAATCCAAAAAAGCAGGCAAGAAATGTGTGGGCTGTCCTTACAGCTGTTCCTGCTCAAAAAGCGCAAAGGAAAACTGCTGCTCCTCTCAGCCCAAAGGTAAATAAAATACTACTGACTTCATATATGGGCACCCGGAATTTCCGGGTGTCTTTCCTTTTGTTATTATACAGAAACAATGAAAAAAATTGTCAACATCTCCCGCAATAAGGGCAATATTTAACTGGACTTGTTAAGACTTTTGTGATATTATATTCTCTATAATGGTGATATGTCGCCTTTTCAGTTCAAAGACAAAAGGAGAGTCAATATGAAAAGATTTCCCAAAGCTATGAGAGCATTGATTTTACTTATTATCCTTCTTATTGGTGCAAGCTTTTCAGCCTGCAGCAAGAAAGATTCCACCACTCCCGGTGAGAAGGTTCAGAAACCCGATGGCATCAAAGCAGCCCCCGTTGAGCCTACTGACAACGACGAGGAGGGCTGGTTTTCCATTGAGGTGCTCAGCCAGTACAGCGCCTCTGCCTTTACCATCCCCGAGGGCGCAATTGTAGTTGACAAACCCGAAAAGGATCTTCTTTACCTTTCAGGCGGTGACACTCTTCTCAAGGACAC
Organism: Ruminococcus sp.; assembly: GCA_045535715.1. Lineage (GTDB taxonomy): Bacteria > Bacillota > Clostridia > Oscillospirales > Acutalibacteraceae > Ruminococcoides. The sequence continues at coordinate 1,395 of JAZSME010000003.1, forward strand.
TGCTATAATGGCATACAACGCAATCTCAATTAACGATAAGGTAGCCTTCCCCGTACTCTCCATCGGAGAAGACGGACTTGCAAAGGTGACCTCCTTTGACCTTATTTCAAGCTATGATGCCCACGAACTCCTTCCCGAAGGACACGAGGACGAGGTTACTTTTGTGTACAAATCAGGTCACAAGTACTACGAATGTGAAATCGGCACAAGCACTGATGCACAGGGCAACGAGCTGGTTTACATCGACTTCACCAACAAGACTGAAGAGTACAAGAACATCTTCAACAAACCTTAAGTAAGGGAGGAATCAATATGGCAAGAAAAGCAACAGCAGATCTTAGCTCCCCTTTGAGTCATTCAAATGGTAAAAAGAACAAAAACAAGAACAAGGGTCCGAAGCTGAGAATTACCGTACGTCACGCGCTGACAAACATCTACGTTGTGCTGATGTTCACCCTTTTCCCTCTTTTCCTCAGCAACCGATTCAACGCAGCCCGTCGTGACAAATTCTGGTTTCTTGTTATTCTCACCGCCATCATCGGTGTCTCTGTGGGTATTCTTACTCTCACTGATTATTTCACAAGAAACAGCCCCTATTCACCACGACTTCACACCCACCACGACCCTTTGAAAATCACACCCACAGATATCGCTTTCTCAGCGTTCTTCCTTGTGTCTGTGATTTCAACCTTTTTGAGCTACAACATAAAGCACAGCTTTATAGGACTTACAACAGGAATCTCCGACGGCAGAAATATGGGTCTTCTGACCATAATGCTGCTGTTTGCTGCGTACCTGATTATTTCAAGGTTCTTCTTCTATCAGAAATGGATAATCTACTGTGCTTTTTCAGCTATGGCAATAGTTGCTGTTCTTGCTGTACTGAACTACTACTACATCGATCCCTTAAATTATTTCGATTACTACAAGACCACCAAAAGCTATCACAGCACCCTGATGAATTTCACCTCTACCATCGGTAACAAGAACTATCTCTCTGCGTTCATCTGTATCTCTCTTCCCATTTCAGTAGGTATGGCTATCGCATCCGAAGACTACATTATGCGAATCGTCTCCTACGTAAGCACAGGTATCCAGTTCATGGGACTCATAGTTGCAACCTCCGACGGTGGATTCCTCGGACTCGGAGCACTCCTGCTCACACTTCTTGTGGTGCTCTCAAGAAAGCCCGAGAAGCTCAAGAGAATGTTCATGGCGCTGACCGTTATGGTCTTCTCCGCACAGCTTCTGCGTCTCTTTGACTTGCTTATGAAGGGAAATTCCAAGGGCTACTCAAGCTTCTCCGAGCTCTTCCTTAAGAACAAGTATATGCCTGTGGTACTCCTTTTCCTTGCCGCAGTTACTGTGGGAATGCATTTCATCCACCAGGCACAGGGCGATGAGCTTCTTCCCAAATACGTATTCTATGTAGCTCTGGGACTTGTAGGTCTCGTAGTTCTTGCCCTTATTTCTCTCTTTATCCAGTACACCTATGTTGACAAGGAAAGCACCCTCACAGGCTTTATGCGTTTCTTCCGTTTTGATGAATACTGGGGTACTCACCGAGGCTACTTCTGGATTCGCTCTGTGGATATTTTCAAAAACGATCTCACCCTCTCACAGCAGCTTTTCGGCACAGGCCCCGACTCATTCTACAACACCTTCAAGCCCTATTTCTCTGAGCTTGTCACCTTCACAGGAGGAAACGAAGGCTCCACCAACGCCGCACATAACGTTTACATCAACTACCTTATCACTCACGGCGTTCTGGGACTCGGTGCATACCTTGCCCTTGTAGGTTCCTCTATCGTGCTTTCAATCAAGAGAGCACGCACCAATCCTCTGGCACTTGTTGCCCTTTGCGCAATCGTTACTTACGCTACACAGGATATAATCAACATCGCAAACCCCGTAAACACCCCTTGGTTTATTATGTTCATAGCACTCAGCGAAGCAACCGAGCTCAAAGCAAACTCAGAAGAACGCCTCAGGGCAATCAATTTCTGATAAAATTAACAGCAAAATCCCCTGACAATCACCCTGTCAGGGGATATGTTTTTGTTTCATAGGATGAATTTTTTTACAAGCACAAAAAACTACGCTATATTTATTGACAGATTTCCTGATGTGTTGTAAAATAAATTGTTCGCTGAAGTTAAGTTATTTATGTTATTCAATGTTTATTCTATAGACGAAAGGTCGTTTTATTATGCATTTCACAGGAGTAACCTCAAGAGGTATCATCTGCCCTATTTTCAAGGAAGGTGACAACCTGGTATCCGCAATCGTAAAAAGCGTTACTGACGCTTCAAAGGGCGAAGGCTTTGAGATCAAGGACAAGAGCATCATCGGCGTTACCGAAGCTGTTGTAGCAAGAACTCAGGGCAACTACGCAACCTGCGACCAGATTGCAAAGGATATCCGCACAAAATTCGGCGGCGAAGAGCTCGGCGTTGTTTTCCCTATCCTCAGTCGTAACCGCTTTGCAATTCTCCTGCGTTCCATCGCAATGGGCTGCAAGAAGCTCTATGTTCAGCTTTCCTACCCCTCCGACGAGGTAGGCAACTCCTTCATCACCTACGACGCAATCGACGAAAAGGGCGTTAACCCCTACTCAGACAGCTTCAACGAGGAAGAGTTCAGAGCCGTTTTCGGTTATGATACAAAGCACACCTTCACAGGCGTTGACTATATTGAGTACTACAAAAGCCTCGGCGATAACATCGAGATCGTTTTCTCAAACGACCCCAGATATATCCTCAATTACACAAAGAACGTTCTCAACTGCGACATTCACACACGTTTCCGTACACAGAGACTCTTAAAGGCAGCAGGCGCTGAGAAGGTTTATCGTATGGACGAGATCCTCACAGAAAGCGTTGACGGCTCAGGCTACAATGCGCAGTACGGACTCCTCGGCTCCAACAAAGCTACTGAGGACAAGGTAAAGCTCTTCCCCAGAGATTGTCAGACCTTCGTTGATACTCTTCAGGCTGAAATGAAGAAAGCAACAGGCAAGGACATTGAGTGTATGGTATACGGCGACGGCGGATTTAAGGATCCCGTAGGCGGAATCTGGGAGCTGGCTGACCCCGTTGTTTCCCCCGCTTTCACTCCCGGCCTTATGGGCAAGCCCAACGAGCTGAAGATGAAATATTTTGCTGACAATGATCTCAAGGACCTCTCAGGCGACGAGCTCAAGGAAGCAATGAAGAAGCTCATCAAGTCAAAGGGCAGTGACCTTGTAGGCGATATGCAGTCTCAGGGCACCACACCCAGACAGCTTACCGACCTCTTAGGCTCACTCTGTGACCTTACAAGCGGCTCAGGCGACAGAGGCACACCCGTTATCCTTATCGAAGGCTACTTCGACAACTACGCAACAGACTGATAAAACAAGACCTCCGAGCATATCGGGGGTCTTACTTTTTTACAACATTGTAATTGTATGTGACAAAAAATAAGTTGACAGCATCTGATTTTTCTGTTACTATCGAATTGGACCTGAGGGTTCAAATATATTTGATAGAGAGGTAAACACTATGAAAAAGGCAATTACAATGGTTGTTTCTGTTCTTCTCATCGCACTTATGCTCGTAGCTTGCGGCAGCGCAGAGAAGAAGCTCATCGGCGCATGGACAATTGAAGAAGACGGTATTACTCTTACCTACAACTTCGAAAAAGACGGCAAGGGCAACATTGACCTTGGCGGAATGAAGATGGACTTCGAGTGGAAGGTTGACGGCAAGAAGCTTTCTATCGATATGGCAGGCGACACCATCGAAGGCGAGTTCAAGATCAGTGGCGATACCCTCACCATCGATGCTAACGGCGAAAAGATGGAACTTAAGAAAGCAAAGTAATTTCAAAATTACACCCCTGCAGGAAAACTGCAGGGGATTTTCTTTTTTTATTGACTATATCAGTTAAATCTGCTAACATATATACAGAACCTGAGGGTTCAATCTTTTAAGAAATGAGGCAAAATTATGAAAACAAGAAGAATTTTTGCGCTTATCCTTGCTATCCTTATGGTGGCATCTCTCTTTGCAGCTTGCGAAGAAGGCAAGAAAACTTCCAAGAAGAACGATACTCCTTCCATCGTTGGAAAGTGGGAAGCTGAAGAAGATGGTCTCGTAATGGTTTACGAGTTCAAGACCGGCGGCAAAGGCGTTGCATCTGTTGAAGACATGGGAATCTCCATTGACTTCGAGTGGAAAACCGACGGCAATAAGCTCTCTCTCACAATTGACGGCGAAACAGAGGAAGGCGAATATAAGATCAGCGGCGACACTCTCACCCTTATCAGCGAGGGCGACGAGGTTGTTCTCACAAAAGTAAAGTAAAAAAACCTCTTTCTCCCCTGCAGGCAAACTGCGGGGGATTTTCTTTTATAAGCGTACCTTTCTATATTTCCCGATAAAGCCGATTGTTCTTGAAATTTTATGAAATATATGATAGAATTCCCCTTGAGAAAACCCTTTAAAAAGGAGTAATTATTATGGTAAAAAGAATTATCTGCGCTCTGGGCTCACTTCTTCTTATCCTCACCCTCTTCACCGCCTGCAAAAAGGACGAGAGTCTTGTGGGAACCTGGAAAAATGACGATGACGGAGTGAAGATTCTCTATCTCTTTGATGACGACGGAATGGGCTATGTTCTTTCCGATAACGAAGCAATCAAATTCGGGTGGACTCTGGAGGGCAGCACCCTTTCCATCACAGTGGGTGAGTCTACTTCAAAGAGTACAGTGAGTATTGATAAAGATACGCTGACTCTGACCGATGAACAGGAAACTGTCACCTTCAAAAAAGTTAAATAACAAACAGAAGTCTCCCGAGAGTTTTCGGGAGACTTTTTCTTGACCTTATTCGTCTTATATGTTAGAATAGCATAAGCCGATACGGCAGAAACAACGAAAGAGGTAAGAAAAATGACAAAAAGAATTTTTGCACTTCTGCTTGCAATTCTTATGATCGCTTCTGTATTTGCAGCTTGCGAAGATGGCAAGAAGACAAGCAAGAAGGACGCAGTTAAGGATCCCCTCAAGGGCACATGGTCCGCAGCAGAAGACGGCTATGAGATGTCTTTCACATTCAACGGCGACGGCACAGGTTCCCTTGACGTTGCAGGCGTCTCCATTGACACAACCTACAAGACACAGGGCACAACCCTTTCTGTCACAATGACCTACGAAGGCAACACAGATACTCAGGACTTTGAGTACACCCTCGACGGCAACACGCTCACACTTGATGACGGTGTGGACGCAATTGAGTTTATCAAGCAGTAATAAGCCTACGCTGATCCCTCGGAAAACCGAGGGATTTTTTCTTTACTTTCCCCCTCAAATGCATTATACTTAGTGTAGAATTTCATCCGAAACGAGGAAATAAAATGACAAAAAGAATCTTTGCAATTCTTCTCGCAATTATCGTAACAGCTACTCTCTTTGGTGCTTGTAAAAAAGAAAACAAAAGCGGTGATAATGAGACTTCCGCCACCACAGTTCCCGTCATCGAGCCCTACTCCTTCCCCGAGGATGCCGACGTGCTTGCCGGCTCCTGGACTGTAACCGCTGAGGACGGGGCTTCCATGAACTTCTTCTTCAACGGCAGCGGCAGAGGGGCCTTTACCTCTCTGGGAAGAATGATGAAAATGGCTTACGAAATCGACGGCGACGAGGTTATCGTGGTTGTGTACTACGAAGAGACGGACGATGTTCACACCACCGTTTTCACCTATGAAGTAAACGGCGACAAGCTGTCCCTTACCACCGATGGACTCACTCAGGTTTTCACCAGAGACCCTTGGGCTGATCCGAACTCTTAAAAAACGCAAAAGAAAAGACCTGCAAAAGCAGGTCTTTTTTTATTTAAGTTTCAGCGTCATGAGAAGTGCATCCTCTGTGGGAGCGGAGTAATAATTCTTTCTCACACCCATAGTCTCGAAGCCGAACTTTTCGTAAAGCTTTATTGCGCTTTCGTTTGAAGCTCTTACCTCCAGAAGTATAACGCTCATAGCCTCTTCTTTTGAGAAATCTACGAGTTTTTCCATCAAAGCACAGGCGTAGCCTTTTCTGCGAAAATCCGGGTCAACTGCTATATTTGTGAGGCTTCCCTCATCAAGCACCCACTCAAGCGCCGAGTATCCGAGGAGTGTTTCCTCCTCAAAAACGCCCCAAAGGATCGCCCTCTCGTTATTTATGAGTTCTCTGAAAACGCTCTCGCTCCACGGCTTTGAAAAGCAGGACCGCTCAAGCGCAGTAAGGGCTGCGATATCTTTTTCTTCAAGAATTTCAATTCTCATCTTTCTCAAGCCTTTCAATCAAAGCCTCCAGACCCATCTTGATTTCATCCCTGCACTGAAGGTATCTGGCAAGGCTTCCCCCGTAAGGGTCCGAAACTCCTCCTCTCTCCTCGCAGAGCACCAGAGTCTTACCCTTATCCACCATGAAGATGCTTTCAAGCACCTCACGGTGCTCAGGCGTCATCGCCACAATGAAGTCCACCGAAGCTGTGTCCACATCTGTGATGGAGGTGGAACGAAAATCCTTTGAATCTATGCCAAGTTCAAGAAGTTCCTCTTGGGAGTTTTGGGAAGCAGGCAGACCCGACCTTGTGAAAAGACCCGCTGAGCAGGCGGAAAAAGGAAGCTTTCTCTCCTCGCAGATTTTTCTGAAGATAGCCTCTGCCATAGGGCTTCTGCAGGTATTACCCGTACAAACAAACAATACTGTTTTCATAAAAACCTCTTAAGACTTAGCGTCAAACCATGTCTTGCCCATAGATGCTTCAGCAACCAAAGGAACGGAAAGCTTCACAGCGTTTTCCATCTCCTCCTGAAGTATCATAGCCGCTCTCATTGCTTCAAATTCGGGAGCCTCAACAATCAGCTCATCGTGCACCTGAAGGATGAGTCTTGCGCTCATTCCCTCAGATTTAAGTCTCTCGTCAACTCTGATCATAGCAATTTTGATGATGTCCGCCGCAGTACCCTGAATGGGCATATTTCTTGCCACACGCTCACCGAATGCCCTTGTCATTCTGTTTGAAGCAGTAAGCTCGGGAAGGTATCTTCTTCTGCCGAAAACAGTCTCGGCATAACCTACGTCGGTAGCGGTTTCAATAACTCTTTTCATATACTCATCCACACCGCTGTAATGGCTGAGATAGTTTCTTATATAATCGGCAGCTTCCTTGTTCGTTACCCCGATATCCTTGGCAAGAGAGTAGGCGCCGATACCATAAACGATACCGAAGTTTACCGCCTTTGCCCTGCTTCTCATAATGGGAGTCACCATATCCTCGGGCATCGAGAAAACCTGAGAAGCCGTAACAGTATGGATATCGGTGTTATCAAGGAACGCCTTCTGCATATTCTTATCCTTTGCAATATCCGCAAGAACTCTCAGCTCGATCTGAGAGTAGTCAGCATCAACCAGAACACAGCCCTCCTGCGCTATGAAGAACTTTCTCAGCTCTCTTCCCAGCTCCGTCCTTACGGGAATATTCTGAAGGTTGGGCTCTGTTGAACTGATTCTTCCTGTTCTTGTCTCCTTCTGATTGAAGCTTGTGTGGATTCGTCCGTCAGAGGAGATAACCTTGAGAAGTCCCTCACAGTAAGTGGAGTGGAGCTTCTGATAGGTTCTGTACTGAAGGATAAGCGCCACTGCAGGATGATATGACCTGAGCTCCTCGAGCACCTCTGCGTTGGTGGAAAAACCGCTCTTTGTCTTTTTCTTTGCAGGCAGACCCAGCTTCACAAAAAGTGCCTCTGAGAGCTGTTTCGGGGAATTTATGTTGAACTCGTAGCCCACCGAGGAGTAAATCTCACCCTCCAGGGCCTTGAGCATAACCGCCATCTGTTCGGAGTAATCCTCGATTCCCTCCTTGTCCACAAGGAAACCCACATTCTCCATACGAGCAAGCACCTTTGCAAGGGGAAGCTCGATATCCCTCAGAAGCTTTTCCTGATTCTTCTCCTTGATTTCATTGAGGAGATTTTTGTAAATTTCATAAAGGGAAGCGTATTCGGGAGTATAGTAAACACTCTCCTCGTCACACTCCACCACAATATCATCTCTGCCGTACTGAGTAGAGAGTCTCTGCACCTCGTAGTCGGAGGAAGAGGGACTCAGCAGATATGCCGCCAGACTCAGGTCAAATTCTGCAACACCGAGCGGCAGGGAATGTCTCTCAGCGTAGGCGTAAACAGGCTTTGAGTCGTAGAACAGGAGCTTTCGGTTTTTATCAAGGAGAAAGTCCCTCATCACCTGCTCCTCTGATACCTTCAGAATCATATCCTCACAGTAAAGGAAAAGCTCCTTGAAATCTCCGTTTTCAAAAACAGGATAAGCCACCGCCTCAAGGGGAATCTCTGAAAGAGCAGAGGCTTCCTTCACCTTTATGACTTTCTTTTCTGAAGGCACAGCCATTTCTTCCGATGTGTCAATGTGATTGAGAGAGAATTTCTCAATGAGTTTGAAAAGCTCAAGGCTTGCCATATATTTTGCAGCCGCCTGAGGGTCCTCCATATTAACCACGTAGTTTTCTATGTTTGTGTCAATGGGCACATCGCAGAAGATCTCTCCCAGCTTAAGGCTGAGAAAAGCATTTTCCTTGTCGTTTATAAGCTTGTTTCTTGTGCCGTCCTTTATTGAGGGAGAGTCGATGTTATCATATACACCCTGAAGGCTTCCGAACTCACCGATAAGGGACATGGCACCCTTGGGGCCGATACCCGCAACACCGGGGATGTTATCTGAGGTGTCACCCTGAATCGCCTTGATGTCAATGAGCTGGCGGGGAGTAACTCCATACTCCTCCTTTATCTTCTCTTCGTCATACAAAGTGGCAACGGGAGCGCCTGCCTTAGTAGCTGCAAGGCGAACTGTCACCCTTTCCCCCACAAGCTGAAGGGAATCTCTGTCTCCTGTGGCAATTACACATTCGTTTCCTGAAGCTGTGGCACTCTTTGCAAAGGTGCCGAGAATGTCATCTGCTTCATAGCCTTCACAGGACACCACCTTGTAGCCCAGAAGTGTGAGAAGCTTCTTGAGAGGCTCCACCTGCTGCTTAAGCTCAGGGGGCATCCCTTTTCTGGTTGCCTTGTAGAGGGCGTATTCCTTGTGTCTGAAGGTGGGAGCCTTCAGATCAAAGGCGATGGCAACTGCCGAGGGCTCTGTGTCAGATTTTATCTTTTCAAGCATAGTGAGAAAGCCGTAAATTGCATGGGTGAACTGTCCGTCCTTTGTGGTAAGAGGACGGATTCCGTAAAAGGCTCTGTTCATTATGCTGTTTCCGTCAACTGCAAGTATCTTCATATCTTATACATCACATCCACGATCTGTCCGTTCTGAGTGTATTCTCTTGGAACTCTCTTTGAAACGGCGCAGACTATCTCATAGTTTATTGTTCCTGCCATTTTCGCAAGGGTGTCGGCTGAGGGAGCCGAGCTTTCATCACCGGAGAAAACAGTCACCTCGTCACCGATTTTAACGTCATCAATATCCGTCACATCTATTATGGTCTGATCCATACAGATTCTTCCGAGAATCTTGGCTTTCTTCCCTCTTATTCCCATGTAGCCGTCTTTAGAAAGGCTTCTGAAATATCCGTCCGCATAGCCGATGGTCACCACCGCCACTTTCATATCCTCAGAAGCGGTAAAGGTCCGTCCGTAGCTGATATCCGTTCCCTTGCGGATTTCCTTGACGGAGGCCACCGAGGACTTGAGTGTCATTACGGGGATAAGCCCCAAAGTGGACTTTATCTCGGGATTGGGTTCCAGACCGTAGAGGATAATGCCTGCTCTCACCATATTGAAATGAGCGTCCTCGTAGAATTCCGTACCACCGCTGTTTGAGTGGTGTACAAGCTCAAACTCAATACCCCTTGCTTTGAGAGCGTCCACAGTAAATTTGAAAGCTTTTATCTGTCTTTCGGTATATTCTCTGCCCGCTTCACCCTCGTCAGCCACCGCAAAATGAGCCATAATGCCCTTGGCACAAAGGTTCTTAAAGCCACAGACCTTCTCTATTTCATCAATGGAGCTCAGATCCTCGGGGAAGCTCTGACACATAAAGCCCAGTCGGCTCATACCTGTGTCTATCTTGATGTGCACATCAAGCATCACGCCCTCCTGCACACATTTTTCAGAAAGAGCTTTGGCGTAGTCGCTGCCGAAAACCACCTGAGTGATATTATACTTCTGAAGTCTCTGCACCTCGCACACAGGTGTAAAGCCCAGAATCAGAATGGGCTCCTTCACTCCGCACTGACGGATCTCCACCGCCTCGTCAATATTGGAAACAGCGAAGAAATCACAGCCGAGCTGAGAATAAAATTTTGAGAGGCGCTGTGAGCCGTGACCATAACCGTCGGCCTTGATAACACAGCAAAGCTTCTTCTCACCGATGTGAGCCTTGATGCTTCTGAAGTTGTGAGCTACGGCATCAAGATCCACCTGCGCCCAGGTGCGTTTGAGAATATCCATAAAAGCACTTCCTTTTTCATTCCTAAACGGGTGCAAAAATACAAATTAACCTATCTTAATTATAGTACCTTAAGGCTGATAAATCAACATAAAAAAGCAGAGTCTTCCTCAACAAAAGGAAAACTCCGACTTATATTTTAAGTTTTATGTATTTACTTTCTTTTTCTTTAAGGATTTCATTAAGAGTAAAAGCGAAACCACCCCTATTGTCGCAAGGCTTATCCACTGAGAGGTGGAAAACCACAGAAAGCTTCCTCTTAGTTCATCCCCTCTGAAATACTCGATAATAAACCTGAGGGATGCGTAAATCAAAAGGTAAAGCATCATAAGCTTTCCTCTGAAAATCCCCTTGGTAAAAAGGAAAAAAAGCACCGCCGTAAGGATAAACAGCACCTCCGCCTCCAGAAGCTGAACGGGAAAGCGTGACGCTTTTTCTCTGACATCTTCAAAAAGCACTCTTCCCGAAAAGCCGAACTCCGACCTGACTCCGTAGCAGCAGCCTGCAAAGAAACAGCCTACCCTTCCGAAAATATGAAAGGCGGGGATTCCCACCGCAAACACGTCAAAGAAGTCTCTTGTTTCAATTTTCCGAAGCTTTGCAAAGAGAAATCCTGAGAGGAGTCCGCCGTAAAGACCGCCGTAAAAAACCAGACCCGAGGTCACTTCCATAAGCTCTGAGAGAAAGGGCAGGAAGCTGTACTCTTTTCTCATGGAGAAAAGCTTTGAAACCTCGTCAAATACCGTGAGAGCATAAAGGAGCCTTCCGAAAACAAGAGCCCCCACAAAGCCTGCAAGGATAAGGCCCAAAAGCCTTGAAGCATCAAGTCTTCTTTTCCTTGCGAGAAAGCACATCAGCACCGCTGAAATGATAATTCCCACAAGGGCACAGAGCCCGTAGGTGGGATAGTCGATAAAACCTAAATCAAGGAAGGGATACATAGTTATCTCCTGCTGTCAAGGTAGCTCTGGAGTATCACAACCGCCGCAACCTTGTCAATGACCGCCTTGCGTTTTTTCCCTCTGGTATTGGTGTCGTTCATATATCCGTGAGCAGTTATCGTGGTGCATCTTTCATCCCACATAACTACATCGATGCCTGTTGCCTCTTTGAACTTTTCACCGAACTCTCTGGCGGCGAGGGCACTCTCCCCCTCGCTTCCGTCCATATTCTTCGGAAGTCCGATAACCGCCAAGGACGCCCCCAGCTCCTGAGCCTTCTGCGCCACCTTTTCCAGCAGCACATCGCGCTTATGCTCAGCGATAACGTCAACGGGATACGCAAGATATTCTGTTTTGTCACAAGCGGCAATGCCTGTTCTTGCCTTGCCTAAATCAACAGCCATAATTATCATAACTTATCCTCATTCAAGCTTAAGATAAACATTGACCCCACCAAGCTCTCGCACCTTCTTGATGGAAACGGAGTCACGGTCAACGGACTTGTACATTCTCTCGTTTGCGTCGTCAATGGCATAAAAAACAAGATACTCTCCGCTGTAAAAAATATTATTTACTGCGTAATCGTAGTCAAGATATTCTGTATCAATGTAGATATATAGGGTGAATTCTTCACCCTGCGCCTCACTTGCTGCATTTACAATTCCTTGGGTAAGCTTCTCTTTGTTTCCTGCGCCCACACCGTCAATGAAAACACCCTTTTGCCTGTGATAGGTCATGGTGTCATCAGCGCAGTCAAAGGTCGCCATATTGAAGCTCTGAGGGGAGCCGTCGCTTCCGCAGATCTCCTCGTCTGAATAAGAGGAGAAATCGTAGTTTATGCTGTGCGAATAGGAAAGCTGAGTCTCAGACAGATTGAAGTAATCATAGCAGACTCCGCTGTCATCATCCTCATCCCAGGTGGTGTCCACATAATACCATCCGTCGTATATTTTCACTGCGTTCCACATGTGAAGCTCACCCTCACCTGTGCCAACCACGCAGTAGCTCTCGATACCTGCAAGGCTGAGCAGATACTGGAAGGCTCTTGAATACCCTTCGCAGACCGCGGAGCCCTCAACCAAAGCACCCGTCGCCGTAAATGCCCTGAAATTGTCCTCTATATTCTTCACATCGTCGTCATATTCGCATAAACCTATGAGGGCATCGTGCAAGAAAACCTCTTTGTCATATTCCGAAAGCTCTGAGGGCATTTCATTTAAGATATCCTGAATCTGTTCTGTGAGCTTCTTCGCCTCTTTTTCAATCTCATCCGCACTCATAAAGGATGAGAACTGAAGCACCGTTTTGCTCTCGCTGCTTGCATACTCAAAGTTATTATCAAGCCAGAAAACCTGAGGATGATCCGCAAAATATGCAGCAATAACCACACGAAGCTGTGCCTCGGACATATTTACCTTCTCAAGAACTATCTTCTGTGTCTTGTAAAGGCCGTCCTGCTTTTCATCAGTCACGAAGTAGATACTCTCGTCTATTCTGTTGTAGCACTCTTTCATATTGTCCGAAGGAAGACTGTCATAGCCCAAAGTCAGGCTGACAGGATCACTGTTCTCGCAGGAAATCTCAAAGACATCCCTTGAAACGGTACTGAATCCGTCAGGTGAATTGTCATCAGAGTTTCCCGGCTCCGATGAATTCGGAGAAAATACCGAGGTGATGCTTTCCTTCGTAATGTTACAACCGCAAAGAGTGCAGATAATCACTGAAATAATCAGCAAAATCGCAACTGTATGCTTCATACTTGGGTACTCCTTAAAGCTGGGGAGAAGTGCCTCCCCGTATCAAAATCTTTTTTCCTGAGTAGAAAAATAGAAGAATTACATTCTATCATATTAAGGAATAAATATCAATTATTCCCTCAAAGATATTTATTGGTAATCTATGGGAAGAGTTGCAATGGCGTTAAGGTCCGAAGAAGCCACATTTCCGCTTAGGAACTCGTAATACGCCTGAGATGCAACCATAGCCGCATTATCTCCGCAAAGAGAAAGCTCGGGAACATAAAGAGAGTAGCCTTTCTCCTTTGAAAGTCTCGAAAGCTCTCTTCTGAGAAGTGAATTGGCAGAAACTCCTCCTGCGGCAACGATAGTATTCATGGAAAGCTCCTCTGAGGCTTTAAAAAGATTGTCGGTAAGACAGGTGACAACTGCCTTTCTGAAGGATGCACAGAGGTTTTCCTTGTGTATTTCTTCGCCCTTTTGAGAAGCGTTATGTATGAGATTTATTACTGCAGTCTTAAGGCCCGAGAAGCTGAAATCATAGGGTGAACCTGCAACGGTGGGATGAGGCAGAACATAAGCGCTGTCGTCGCCCTTTTCTGCCACCCGGTCAAGCTCCACACCTCCGGGATAAGGCATACCCAGAGTACGAGCCGCCTTGTCAAAGGCCTCTCCTGCGGCATCGTCACGGGTCTCTCCGATAACTCTCATCTTTGTGTAGTCAGTAACCTCAACGATGTGGCTGTGACCGCCCGACACTACAAGACAGAGAAAAGGAGGCTTAAGCTCACTGTGAGTCAGGTAGTTTGCAGCAATGTGAGAGCGCAGATGATGAACGGGAATCAGAGGTTTTCCCGTTGCAAGGGACAGACCCTTTGCAAAGTTCACTCCCACAAGGAGTGCGCCGATAAGACCGGGCGCAAAGGTTACACCCAGAGCATCAATATCATCAAGGGTGAGGTTTGCCTCGCTGAGTGCTTCTCTCACCACAGAGGAAATCGCCTCGGCGTGTCTTCTTGATGCGATTTCAGGCAC
>JAZSME010000007.1:0-19592 GCA_045535715.1 Ruminococcus sp.
TCCCGCGCTTGCATACGTCGCTTGCGCGATGATCGGATTTGGTATGGTGGCTAGTTTGCTCGCTCCGCTTTACGGTGTGCCGATCATGAAATCCTATCCCTCAAAATACATACCTTGCGCTATCATCGGTCTTGCTCTCTCAGCGGTTCTCGTTCACGCCGTGATTGCCGAGATATTCCTCGGTGCGCCTGTCGCACTGTATATCTTCTATGCGGTGATCATGGGTGTGCTTGTGTTTGTATATATGCAGGTCGAGCCGTTCTTACTATTTTCTCTGCGCAGAAGAAATGCCGAAAACAACGAAACCGCACAAAAAGACATTTCGCCTGTCAGTGAGACTGTTACAAAACCTGCACAAACTCCTGCACAAACCCCTGATATTCTTTCTGTTCTTACTCCAAAGGAACGGGAGGTTACCGAATTTATTTGTATGGGCTACACCAACAAGGATATTGCCAAGATAATGTTTATTTCCGAAAATACCGTTAAAGACCACACCAAGAAGATTTACCCCAAGATGGGCGTTCACAGCCGTTTCGAGCTTGCAACTCTTGTCAGCAAAAATCGTTCGGAAGACAACTGATTTTGATTTCGTTTTCTGAAACAGCCTCTTACAAAAACGTATCTTAAAAACAAAACACAGGACATCATTTCCGATGCCCTGTGTTTTTCTTTACTCAGATTTCAAAATTATCCGTTATACCTAATTAGCCTTGTGTTATCCCTTTTGACATGATACATCTCGGTTATCTGTGAGGTGCTGAGTCCGAGAAGGTCACCAGCCTCTATTGGTGTGAGGCGCTTTACCCCGCCGTCGGGTTGCTTTACTCCATTCAAAAGATTGGTTGCGAAGATATATCTAAGAGTGTTTCGCAATCGTCAACTCTTAGTTTGGAAAATATCATTTATCAGAAAGGATGAATTAAATGAAACACAAATCATCAACTCAGCAGGGGAACTAAAAATACACTTTCTATAATTATATTATACAAAAGCTCCCGACAGACACATAAATGTCTGTCAGGAGCTTTGATTTAGGCATTTAAGTTTCTCTCAAATCTATTTTACAGAATTGGGAGATCATCAGGGTCTTGAGTTCCGTCAAACTCAGGCTTTGATGGGGTTACACTGCTTGCAACGACTACTTCTTCAGAAGTAAATATAATGATTTTCATTTCAATGCCTATATATTCTTTCTTCTGCATTTTTATCGTCTCCTTATTTATATGCATACATAGTTGCCTCACCGGCAAAATGTGCTAAAGCACTTACAACAGTCCAGAGAGCCTCTTTACCTGAATTCTGAGCAAGGGCACCGTAGCTGTATATTGTGTAATCCAGTGTAATACCGCCGATTGTAACAACCATACTGTTTTCGCCCATCTTATGAGCAGGGATATCGCTTATGATAAGCTCGTAGAAGCTTCCGTTCTTCTTGAGAGTTGCAGGGTAGTCGCAGGTGATTTCAAGGCTCTGGGTGTCAACGCTTTCGTCGATAATGAAATAGTGCTTGAACGCAAGCTCTGTTTCAAGAGAAAGTGCTGTGCCGTAGTATGTAACGCCTGACTCCTCACCCTCAAGTGTAAAGGGTGCACCTGCAAAGCCATAAAGCTCTGTAACCTTTTCTTCTTCGGTCATAAGCTCGGTATCGTTTGCAAGATTATCAGTATTGTAATTAAAGTAAATCTGAGCATTTGCACCGTAGTTAAGCATTTTCTTTACAAGCTCCTGCTCTTTTGCGTACTTAACTGCATCTGAGAGGATAACCTCTGCATATTCCTGAACAGTATAGTCATCAAGCTGGAGTTCAGACTCGCTTGTAACAAGCTTTGCGGAAATTGCGGATGTCATTTCCTTAGCCGCAACCTCGCAGGTGAATACATAGTAGTCTCCTGACTTCACTGCTTCGCTTACAGGAATTTCAACAGTATAAGTTGAGCCAGTGTCAGGAACTTCAAAGACCATCTTGGCATCAGGGTCTTCAATTGTAAACCTGCTCAGTTGCATATAGTAGTTTACTGCAATCTTATCACCAAGGCTGATGGTATATCCTGCAACCTTATCTACACCGCAGTATTCTCCACACTCAGCACAGTATCCATTCATGATTCTTCTGTGCCAGCAATTAAATCCGCAATCCTTGCAGATTGAATCCTCATAAACATGAGCAGTATAACAATGTATTATGTTTTCAACAAAACGATATCGTTTTTCGCCTGTGTAAACTGAACCAATACCCCTAAGATTACGCTTTACTGAAAGAATGTCGAAATCTTCAGGCAGATAGAGTGTACCATTTATTTCGAGCACAAATCCATTAAGGTTCAGTTCAACACCGTCTGTATAGACGATTTCGTTGTCACCAATAATAGCATCTGACTGAAGTGTAACAGAGGAGGTTTCGGGAATATAACCTGTTCCCTCTGCTTTAGCATAAGCAATTGCCTCGCTTAAAGTATTGAATGAATATGTCTCATAACACACGTCATCGTCGTAGTCCACATATCGCTCTGCAAAGAAAGGTACCTTGTATGTACATCCCTCGTTCTCGCAACAGCCCTCGACCCAGTTAATATTGTGATTTCTTGTTTCATCAAGTTCGGAATTGGAATAGATTGCCTCAGTTTCTTTGCAAGTCGTATAGCCGTAGTAAACCTTGTCGCCGCCAATTATTGGATAATCATCTGTTCCTATCTTCTGACCCCATACGTCAGCTTCCTGCTCACCCTGTAAGAGGTAAGCAACCTCGCCTGACTTAAACTGCTCTGATGTTTTGGATTCTGCTGCGTACTCTACGTCTAAAGCATCGGAAGTTCCTTCTATACCAATACCGCCATTGTTGGCTGTATCTAAATAATAGCAGTACATGATTGTGGCTTTATTGTTAGTACCAACCACGCCGCCAACTTCAATACTGCCGCTAACACTACCTGTGTTGTAGCAGTTTGTGATTGTATCTGCATTGCTGCCAACCACACCGCCGACACTTCCGTAGCCGCTGACATCGCCGGTGTTGTAGCAGTTTGTGATTGTGCCGCCTTCATTAAAACCAAGCACACCGCCGACATAACCGTAACCGCTGACATCGCCGGTGTTGCTGCAATTTGTGATTGTGCCATCGCTTGAACCGGCTACACCGCCAACATAAATATTGCTACCGCTGATTTTGCCTGTGTTATAGCAGTTTTCGATTGTACCAAAGTTTACACCTGCCACGCCGCCGATAAGGTTGGTGCCAACAATTTCGCTTGTATTGTAACAGTTGGTTATTGTGCCGTTATCATTATAGCCTGCCACGCCGCCGATATAATCGTAACCGTTAAAATAGGAGTTAATAACACCTGTGTTTTTAACGGCACCGTTAGCACCTACAAAACCTAGTAGACCGACATAACCGTTGCCGCTGTTGTTATAATAAAGTCCTGAAACAGTTTTGCCGTTACCGTCGAAGGTGCCTGTATACGGACAGGTTCTTTTACCGATAGGTGTCCACACTCTTGCATCTGCGGGCTCAGCCGACACAGCACCTTCGTTTACAACAATATCTGCTGTAAGAATGGCATTTGCAGAACCGAAGTTTGCGTTATCGTTATTTACTTTGTCTGCAAACCAATAAAGCTGACCGGCGTTTGCAATTTCATAATAGTTGTCTGTGTTTAGTGTTGCGGGCTCAAAACCGCCACATTCTGTACAGAAGCCGTTCTCATCATAAGCATGCGCACAATGGTCACCGCAAATTGTGCAAACACCACCGGTGTAACGACACTCGTTAACAACAAGTTGAATTGTTGTTTCTTTCATGATATTATAGTCACTTAAAGTTTTGCCTTCTTCAAGTCGCTTATCGGCAAGCAGTAATATCTGATGTTCGGGATGAATGCCCTCTCTCTCATAAACTCTTGCCTTAACTGCATCAATTGAGTCGTCAGGCTCAACCTCAAGAGTAATAGTTTTTCCGTCAACAGTTTTCACAAAAATCTGCATTGAAGCAAAAGCAGTTACCATAGATACAGAAAGCATGGTGATCAATACGCAAGCCGTAAGAAAAAAACTAAGGACCTTTTTCGCTGTTGTTTTCACTAAAATTCCTCCTTTTATTTTGTACATATATATATAAACAAGGGCAGTTGTGTAAAGGGGGACAAACGCAAAATAAAAAGCCCTTGGTAATTCAGAATATGAGTAACACCTTACGGCGACATTTTGCCTTTCAAAAACAAAGAGATCTGCCACGCACCAAGATTACCCATTATTACATTTATCATTCTATATGTTACTAAAATCCGTGTCAATATTTTAAAGGTAATTCTATCTTAATAAACCATAAAAAGATAAGAAAAAAACTCAGCAGTAACAAAATCTGCTGAGGTTTTTGAATAATGTAATTTGTAATCTTCTGCCGCGCCTCTGACTTTATCTTAGCCGAAAACTCTTTCTTTTGGTCTTACCGTCATCATCCACATACCAGACCACGCCAACGTAATCCCCTGTGTCTTTTCTCTGATATATATTTCCGTTTGTCTTGATTCTTCTTACTGACATTTGTTATCGCTGTCCTTTCTTAGCACACAAGTGCTTTATTTTTTATTAAAATTTGATGTTTAAGGGTATATCTTGCATCTTCATATTATCTGAAACCCTTATCCTTGAAAGGTGATAACCGTTAAGACAGTCATTGCACCAAATCGCACCATGACCCATTCTGTTGACTTCATCATCAATGACAAAACCACAATCGACCTTTGTACCATTACAAAACGGACAATTTCCCAATTTTTCACCTTGTGCGATTGCTTCTAAATGCTCAATCCATTTCATTTCTTCACCTTCTTGAAGTTGATGAACCAATCTTAATTTATTTTTCCGATAGATCTTCTTTTAGTTGCAAAACCCTGCTCTTAATTTCAAAAATTATTCTCTTGAATTCTTCATCGGATTTCCCTGTGGGATCCTCAAGTTCCCAGTCATCATCGAATCCTCTCTCTACAAAAGGACATCCCACGTTGCATCCCATTGAAATTGCTACATCCGGGTTTGGAATATCTGAAATCAACTTCGAATACTGAGTTTTTTCCATATCGATTCCGTACAGTTCCTTCATAATTCTGACTGCATCCTGATTTATCCGAGGTTTGGTTTCCGTGCCTGCCGAAAAGCTTTCAAACACATCTGACGCCAGGTGCTTCCCCAGAGCCTCCGCAATCTGACTTCGACAGGAATTATGCACGCAAATGAATGCCACCTTTTTCTTTTCTCTTATATAAAAGGGACATCTGTCTTTTATACACTGTGCGTTCTTTGCGGAAAAATCACATTTAATGCTGCTGCTTTCTAACTTAACATCATAGTTCTCGTTAACAAACTCAATGGCTGTCTGAAAGCTGAGAAACGCATCTCTTTTGCAACATCTGGGGCCACCGACCTGAGCCAGAGCGGACAAAGCTTTCGAGGTAAACTCCATGTGCTTACCCCAAGACTCATCACTGCTTAAAGGACCTGTGCCGTCAATAATAGAGAGTGCCGCTCCCAGAGAACTTACTGCACCGCAAACTCCCCACATACCGCAGGTTGCTCCGGGCATTTTAAGTCCTCTGTTCATAAGCTCATTGAGGCTTAAAGGCAAATTGATATTTCCGCCTGCATTATAAAAAGCAGTCAGAAGAACTGCTCCGTCCAACACGTGATGTTCGGGACCGTGAATTCTGATAAAGTCTCTGTGGGTAATATTCTGAAAAATCTCTATGGGATTCTTGCTTTTTTCTCTGAATAAAACCTCTAATATTTTCTTTGCTCGTTCTTCCACTATTATCAGACCTTTCCCATTAGTCTTATAAACTCACCGAACTCATTCCATACGTCAGTATTTATAGAGTAGTGCTGCCACTTACCATCTTTTCTCGCCATTACAAGTCCGCATTCACAGAGAATTTTCATATGGTGCGACAAAGTAGGCTGAGTAATCTCAAAAGCCTCTAAAAGTCTGCAGGCACATTTTTCGCCTTCGGATAACATTCTGACAATCTGTAATCTGTTGTTATCTCCAAGAGCCTTGCAAATTAGTGCTACCTCTGATATGTTCATTGATTTCACCTCATATAGATACTTATCTATGTGTAGTATAAACCACACATAGACATTTGTCAATATGTTTTTGCTCACACTTCCCACAAACCACCTGTGTCTGTTTTAAAGTGTCATACTCATCTGTCCCCCGAATAAGCCATAATAAATCCCACGCAGGACAAAATTATGGCTTATTCGGAGAATCAAAGCACTCCATATTCATCAATATGATTCTTCGTAATAGAAAAAGCAATCAAAGATTTCCTCTGAATAAAACCGGTTATCTCCGTTAACCTCTTCATAAACAAATCCGTTTCCTTTGGGGCTTACCGTCAGATGCGGCCACATAGCTTTTGCACTATCATGGGGCGAATAGAAAAAGCCACAATAATATGAAGAACCCGCTGCCAATCCTCTTCCGCCACAATAAAATTCTGTGTATGTTCCTGAATCATAAACACTTTTTACTATACCGCGTCCTTCGAATTCAGAAAAATCATCTTTCTCAGCACATTCTATAAGCTCCTCCTGATGCTCATTCACAAACTCAAAGATTTGATCTTTAGGAGTGCTATCATCAGAAGACATTATCATACTGAAAAAAGCCAAGGCGCTAAAATCACCTGCCTGACATGCTGTAAAAGAAAACATAATCAACACCACAGATAATATACACACTGCCTTTTTCAATGTTCTCATTCCTTTCCAATCGCCTTGGCATACAAAGAAGAGAAGATTTTAGACACAACACATAACACCGCTGTAACAAAAAGCCCTATGCCAAAAGTAAAATAGTAAGATGTAAAACTACCATAATGAAGCACAGCCCACACATAACCGCACAGGGTTAATCCAAATGTAATTACAACAGAACAAGCGGAAAAAACACTTCTGTTCTTATAGAATCTGACGAAGTACCAATTCACAAGAGAAAACATAAATGCAGTAGCAGGCACAATAAGCATATATGCCCAATTACCATTGTCAACACCCATGGGAGTCCTTGCCTCAAAGGTTACTCCTAAAGTTATAGCTGCAAAAGATAAAAACAAAAGCACTGACTGTAATACAGAAGCCTTGAATTGATTTATCTTGCCTATTTTTACAGGCGGTGTAATATTTACAGAATCCCCCGGATTTTCCTTATTCATATCATCATAAGCCTGCTTGCACACCTTGCAACTTTTAAGATGTTCCTTTACCAATTCCTCGCTCTGTTTCGAGCAACAACCATCAGCATAAAGAGGGAGTAAATCCATAATCACATTACAATCCATAATTCTTACCTCATTCTTTCTGTTATTTTTTGTTTTGCCCGGTAAAACGTGACCCTTGCCCAGCTTTCACTTTTTCCAAAAAGTGAGCTGATTTCTTTAAGAGAAAGTCCTGCAAAAACCGAAAGCATAAACACTTCCTTATACGGTTCTTCCAAACCATGTAAAACCGAAAAGGCTTTTTGAGCAAGTTCTTTATTCTCAAGAATATCTACTGTATCAAAGGGACTTTCAGTATCGGAGCTATTCTCCAAAGGCTCCAGTTTCTTTTGCTCGTTATAATAGGCAAAATAAGTATTCCTGGCTATGCTGCAAAGCCACAATGACGCCTTCTCTTCTTTCTTAAGATTTGATATGTTCATATACGCTCTGAAAAAAGTTTCTTGGGTAAGTTCCTCTGCAAGAGTGTGATTCCTGCACATCTTAAAAAGATATTTATAGATAAAGCCTCGATTCTCTTCAAAAATTCTCTCAAAGTCTGCCACATTTTCACCGCCTTTCAACTATAAGATAAGAAAAAAACAAAAACGTTACAAGCAAATTATACATTATTTTATTTTTCTTTCAATATAAAATCAAAACACAGGAATCGTTTCCCGATGCCCTGTGTTTTATTGAACTCATTCTAAAATGCCCACACAATAAATACAACTGTATATTCTCACAAAAAAACATCTCGCTTTTGAGCGAGATGTCCTTTTCTTCTGTGATATAAATCTTATTCGTCTAAGATACTATTACCTATCTGAAATCCTGTTTCAATTCCTGCAACGTACTTCTGGATAACAGTTGCATCCTTGACGTTCACTTTGAAGTTGCCGTCTGCATCAGCAAGCCTTGCTCCTGTTTCATCCAGATTGAGAAGACCTGCTGCATGCTTCTGAATCTGAGTTGCATCCTTGACATTTACCTTACCGTCCACATTTGCATCGCCAAGAAGCCCCTTTTGGGCAGGTGCTGTTGTAGAGGGTATTGAGGGCTTGGTTTCAGAGGGAATTGCCGTTGATTCACTCGGTTCCTCGGTTTCTGTTGGGATCACTGACTCCGAAGGCACTATTGACTCCGAGGGAACAGTTGATTCCGATGGCGCTATCGACTCCGAGGGAACAGTTGACTCCGAAGGTGCTGTTGACTCCGAGGGAGCGATTGACTCTGAAGGAGCAGTTGACTCTGAAGGAATGATTGACTCTGAAGGAACTGTTGACTCAGAGGGAGCGATTGACTCTGAAGGAGCAGTTGACTCAGAGGGAGCGATTGACTCTGTGGAAGATGTTGTTTCTGTGGGGATTGTTACTGTGGTGTCAGAAGTCACTTCTGTGTTATCTGTTGACGCTGAAGGAACTGTAAGAGTAGGAGCAGAGGAAGTCTCTGTTACTGTCTCTGCGGTTTCAGAAGGAGCAGTTGACTCCACATACTCGCCGTAAGAGACGAAACGAAGGCTGTGATCCTGCGCATACTGCTGAGCATAGGTATTGTCCCAGCCGTAAATTGTAAGGTTGTCGCAGGCTGAGAAAGCATTTGACGCAATAAAACTGACTGTGGGCGGAATCACGACCGTATTGAGGCCTGTACACTTGAAAAACGCAAAACTGAGAATAATCTCTGTTCCCTTTGGCACAGTAAAGCTCTCAAGCTTTACACATCCGTTAAAACAGGACTCGGGAATAGCTTTGATATTTTCACCCTTCGAAATCACAGCACTGCTGAGGCTCACGCAATTATAAAATGCATTTTTGCCCAGAAATTCTACTGAAGCAGGAACCACAATCTCTTTAAGTGCCGAACATCCATAGAAAGCATTTTCACCGATATAGTTTACTGTATCGGGAATCGCACAAAACTCCAGACTCTGATTATTGAGGAAAGCATAGTCATTTATCCTTGTTACAGAACGACCATACACCTCGGAAGGAATCGCTACTGAGGTTTCGTCCCCCTTGTATCCGTCAACATAGTAATCCTTTGCATTTCCGACAGAGGGAATTTCAAACTCCCATGAATCATAATAGAAGGTTACTCCTGAATACGCCGAGAAAATCGACACCATAATCATAGATACAAGAAGCACACAAGCGAAAACAATAAATTTGCTTTTTTTCATATCATCATTCCAATCACAGATTTATACACATATTATATCTTGACGCAGGATAAAAATCAACACATAAAGGCTCTTATTTCTTTTGCACAACAAATTGAGTTCCTATATGCTCCCAATAATAAAAAAAGGCCGACGCAGTACGCATCAGCCTTTGAAAACACAAACGAATTGTGCAAAAACAAATCAGCCGCGGGTGATAAGCTGCTCACCACGCTTCTGTTTTTTCTCGTATTCCTCATCGTGTGCCATAATAAAAAAGAAGAAGAATATCTTAGCCGAAAGGAACAACAAAACAGGAATAATTTCCTTAGAATATGTTTTCAGAATATGCTCTACATCAGGGAAAACTTTGTCCAGAGCTCCTGCATAGGTAGCTATCAGAAACGCGAAATACCATGCTATCAGAAAGAACTCAAACACAGACGCCGCTCTCGGAAAGAAAAACAGCAGCAGAGCAAGAACAGCATACACAATGCTGAAAGCAATGACACCAAAATCACTGGATACATAGGAATCTGCTCCTGAGGCAAAACCTATTACAACGAAGGAAAAAACGAAAGTCTTAATGGGGCGGTACATAAATAGAAGGGGCAACGCTATCTTAAATATTATACCAAACCAGTTCCCCAGCTTTTCAAGAAAGGAAGAAATAAACTTGTACATACTCAACACCTGTTAAAATCATTCATACCAAAGTTAATAATTGCTTTTTCTGCCAATTATTATAGGTGTTTGAGAGAATAAAATCAAGTAGCAAATAACGCATACTGAATTTAAATCATATCAATTATATCCGTCAAAAATGTAAAAGGAGCAGCATTCCGATGCAATAATCTCTGTCGTCGGCAAAGCTAAAAAAATAATTTTTTCTATTGACAAACCTAAAAAGTTCTGTTAGAATTTGGGCAGTAAGAGGGAGTAGTTCGCAGATAATCTGTGATACAATTCGTCAGTACATACTGCTTCGGCGGTATCGGATGTATCTTAAAGAACGAGACTTTTATTGTGAAATTCCAAGGGGATTTTGCAATAAAAGTCTCTTTTTATTTTATATAAAAGCAAAGGAGGACACTATGAAACCATGGTATCAGATGTCGAAGGATGAAGTCTTCAGAAAACTCGATGTAACAAGTGAAGGCTTGTCCGCTGACAAGGCAAAAGAAATCTTAGAAAAAAATGGAGAAAATGTCCTGCAGGAAGGCAAAAAGAAGACCGTTCTTCAGGTGTTTTTGAGCCAGTTTGCAGACCTTTTGGTAATCATACTCATCATAGCTGCAATTATTTCGCTTTTCTCCGGTAACATCGAAAGCACAATAGTTATCTTCGCGGTAATTATTATGAACGCTCTTCTCGGTACTGCTCAGCACGTAAAAGCTGAAAAGTCCCTTGAAAGCCTTAAGTCTCTGACCTCACCAAATGCAAAGGTTATCAGAGACGGCATTAAGATCGAAATTCCCTCAAAGTATGTTGTGGAAGGCGATATCGTTGTACTCGAAGCAGGCGACCTGGTAGTTGCCGACGGAAGAATCATCAACAACTATTCCCTTCAGGTCAACGAAAGTTCCCTTACCGGCGAGTCCACCAACGTTGACAAAAACGAGGACGTAATCGAAGGTGAGGTTCCTCTCGGCGACCGCACCAATATGGTATTCTCAGGAAGCCTTGTGACTTACGGAAGAGCCTTAGTGGCTGTCACCGGCACAGGTATGAATACCGAAATCGGTAAGATTGCTTCTCTTATGAATGAAGCAAAAGAGAAAAAGACTCCTCTGCAGAAGAGTCTGAACGCCTTCTCAAAGAAGCTCGCCATAATTATTATGATCATCTGCGTTGTGGTGTTCGGAATGAGTATGTTCAATGGCTTCAAGGGCGGACTCAACGCAGGTCAGACCGCAATGGACGTGGTTATGGATTCTCTGCTGTTTGCGGTTGCGCTGGCAGTTGCTGCCATCCCTGAGGCTCTCGGCTCCATTGTCACCATTGTTCAGGCAATGGGCACACAGAAAATGGCAAACGAAAACGCTGTCATAAAAGACCTGAAGGCGGTTGAAAGCCTTGGCTGTGTTTCCGTTATCTGCTCCGATAAGACAGGTACTCTCACACAGAATAAAATGACCGTCCAGCAGCTTTACGTAGACGGCGAGGTCCTTATCGAAGACAGCCTCTCCTTAAGCAATAAAAACCACAAGCTGCTTCTTTACAATATGATCCTCAACAACGACTCTAGCATCGTTGACGGCAAAGGTATCGGCGACCCCACCGAATACGCTCTTCTTGAAACCTCCCGTCACCTGGGACTCAACGAAAACAGTCTCCGCAATGAGCTGGAAAGACTCGAAGAGGTTCCCTTTGACTCTGACAGAAAAATGATGAGTTCAAAGTATATGATCGACGGCACCCCCTATGTAATGACTAAGGGTGCACTGGACGTTATTCTCGACCGCTGTGTTAAGATCGCCACCTCAGAGGGCGTGCGTGACATTACTGAAGCGGACAAGGAAGCAATTCTCAGAAGAAACAGAAAGTTCTCCGAGAACGGACTGAGAGTGCTTACCTTTGCCTACAAAAACACCGACGAGCCCTTAAGCATTGAGACAGAATGCGACTTCACCTTCCTCGGTCTTGTTTCCATGATCGATCCTCCCAGAGAGGAATCAAAGCAGGCTGTTGCCGACGCTATCCGCGCAGGCATCAAGCCCATTATGATCACAGGCGATCACAAGATCACCGCCACCGCCATTGCAAAGCAGATAGGAATTTTCAGAGAGGGTGACATCTCTGTCACAGGTCTTGAGCTGGATGCAATGAGCGACGAGGAACTTGATAAAGTCATTGAAAAAATCTCCGTTTATGCTCGTGTATCTCCTGAGAACAAAATCAGAATCGTTGAAGCATGGCAGAGAAAGGGCAACATCGTTTCCATGACCGGTGACGGAGTAAACGACGCTCCCGCTCTCAAGAAGGCCGACATCGGCGTCGCCATGGGAATCACCGGCACCGAGGTTTCAAAGGATGCCGCCTCTATGATTCTTCAGGACGACAACTTCGCCACTATCATCAAGGCTGTTGCAAACGGAAGAAATGTTTACCGTAACATCCGCAACTCCATCCTCTTCCTGCTCTCCGGTAATATGGCAGGTATATTCGCCGTACTTTTCTGTTCCATTATGGCGTTACCTGCACCCTTTGAAGCAGTTCATCTTCTCTTTATAAATCTGCTCACAGACTCCCTTCCCGCCATTGCCATCGGTATGGAGAAGCCCGCCGGCAACCTTCTGAGACAAAAGCCCAGAGACCCCAACAAGGGAATTCTCACAAAGGACTTTGCAAGCCTTATGCTCTCTCAGGGCGCTCTGATCGCCATTGTAACACTTATTGCTTTCTATCTCGGCAATCCCACTGAAACTCCTGCGCTTGCCAGTACAATGGCCTTTGCAACCCTCACTCTCGCGCGTCTCTTCCACGGATTCAACTGCCGAAGCAACAACTCCATTTTCAAAATCGGACTTCTTTCGAATATGTACAGCATCGGTGCATTCCTGGTAGGCGCTCTGCTTCTGGTAATCGTTCTTTACGTCCCCCTTATCCAGAGCTGGTTTTCAGTCGAGACCATTACTCAGGCTCAGTTTGGCTTCATCTGGCTTCTTGCTTTCATCCCCACATTTATCATTCAGTTTATTAAGGTAATCGTGGATCTGGCAAACAAAAAGAAAGCCTGATTCAAACAAAAAGCAATAGCATAAAGCAAAATCAAACCTCGGTAGCAAGCGATTTCTACCGAGGTTTTTCTGTTTTTTAGTTGATTTTTGAACCTTAGCGTAATACATCGCCTGTTTGGCGGTTTAATAATAAGCCTTGGCTTCGGTGTCTGCTTCCGAAGGAAAGAAAACAAAAAGAGGACTTCCTTTCAGGAAATCCTCTAAAAACAATCTGTGTTTGGTTTATCAGCCGAAGGGGCGAATAATCTCAAGGTCATCTGCTTCTGTGGTAAACTGAGGCTCGAAGGGATCGTCGGGAACGATGCTTGCGGTTACTACATCTTCCTTGTTGAAAACAGAGATGACGATTTCAGCTCTTTCGTAGATTTCTTTTTTCATATTAAAAACGCTCCTTTTTTATCGGTGCAATATTGTAAATCGATACTAAACCATTCTATATAGGTTTATATTATCACACTTTTTCGGCTTCGTCAACCTTTATTTGCAAGAACTCAACTTGTTTTCCGGCAAAAGAAAGCCTCTGCAGAACGCTTCGTGCAGAGGCTTAATAATTATCAGTCTATGTATTCAATGGGAATTTCAATCTCAGCAGGATTGTGGGTATTTGAGCCGAACTGTGCGCCGTACTCGTGCTTGATAATACCAACAAAGCTCAGGGACTCGATTTCCTCATCCACGTCACCGAAGTCAAGATAAATCATACCTGACTCTCCGGGGGAAACCTTCTTACTTACAACATCTGAATTATAAATAAACTCAAGCTTGTAGGTGTATTCCTTACCCGACTCTGTTCTGAGGAAGAACTGAAGCTCAGTAAAGCCCAACTGATAGGATGTTCTGTTCTGGCTTTTGTTCTCATAGTTCAGATAAATCTTTCCGTTGTGACGCTGATCAACGGTAAAGTACATCTCCTCATAGGAGTCTTCGCCCTGAATGGTGCGGTCCTCAAGCTCCAGAAATCTCTTTTCAATGGCATTTTCTATGCTTTCAACGTCAAGCTCCTCGGGATAGCCTATGAATTCTTCCTCATCATCCCAGCGGATGTTTCCGTTTTCATCTACCATCACCTGGACTACCTTCACCTCGCCGACATAGTTCTCACAAGGAACACCTGCAAGGAATTTCTGAATTGTTGTTGCATCTCTTTCATCAATTATAGTGTTGTCTGTAACGTCCGATGCCATGATCTGACGGTCTGAAAGGTTAATAATACCTGATGAATTCTTCTGAATTTTTGATGCGTCCTTAATTGTAACTTTTCCGTCCAGATCCACATCACCCATCAGGCATGTAATCTCAACATTCTTTCCTACCTCTTCGATATCTGCCTGTTTTGCTCCTACGTTTGCAACTGTCACGGTTGCGAGAATTGTCATAACCAGAATCACCATACATACAACTTTTTTTAACATAATTATTACTCCTTTTTTCTATGTTTTGTCTTGGGTTTTCCTGACAACTAAAGAATAACTCAAAAGGCAAAAAACATCTCGGAAAAAAAGTTGCGATTCAAAAGGTGGTTTTTCAGTTGTTTTTCGGTCGATTTCGTGTTAAAATCCCATTAAGGACGAGAAAAAGCACTCAACCTGTGGTAGAATCTCCCCAATTCAACCTTTGGTATGTGGTTTTTAAGACCCACGCCCTCTATAATAAAATCAAAGGAGGAACAATATGGACCAAATCAAAATCGGAAAATTCATTTCCGCATGCCGAAAAAAACAAAAGCTCACTCAGGCTGAGCTTGCTGAAAAACTCGGCATCACAGACAGAGCTGTTTCAAAATGGGAGACAGGAAAATCGATGCCCGATTCTTCCATTATGCTCACACTCTGCGAGATACTCAGAATCAGTGTAACAGATTTACTTTATGGGGAGGTTATCACTATGGATAATTACAAAGACAAAACAGAACAGTTACTTATTGATATTAAAAAACAGAAAGAGGATTCAGACAGAAAGCTTCTTACCTCGGAAATCTTCATCGGAACACTTTCAGTCATTATCCTTATAGGCTTTACCTTTGCGGCTGCATTTTTCACAATGCCCGACTACCTGAGAATCATACTTATTGTCGCAGGCTTTATTCTGGGACTTGTGGGAATGTTTTACGCTCTGAGAATTGAGCAGGTTGCAGGCTATTACGAGTGCAGAGAATGCAAGCACAAATACGTGCCCTCATACAAAAGCGTTCTCTTTGCTATGCACATCAACAGAACAAGATATATGAAATGTCCTGAATGCGGAAAGAAAACATGGCAGAAAAAAGTAGTAACTAAGGACTAAACGTCCAGTACATCATAACAGCGGCTTATCATGGCCGCTGTTTTTTGTGAATCCTTTCGAAAAAAGAAAATACCCCGACAGATCTGTCGGGGTATTCTTTATTTCAGGGAAGCTATCCCTTTTTTCTTTGGCGTATCCTTAAATTACTTTGTAGCAGTAACTGTATCGGAATACTTGATCTGAAGCTTACCTGTATCATCCTTGTACTGGATGTATGCACGTGCCATCCAGGTCTCACCCTCAGCTACGCCGGGAATGGTTACTGAATGTACGCCTGTGGCTGTCTGGTACTTCTTAGCAGGTGTGAACTGAATTACGCGGGGATCAATTGTGCCCATTGCGAAGATGGACTCATTGTAATCCTCTTCCTTTACAAGAAGCACACCTACGTTGAGGAACTCATAGCCCAGAGACTCTGCAACGTTCCAATTAAGGTAAACTGTGTTTGCGTCACCAAAGCCTTTTGTATCGATATCTGTGGTGATTGCAACGTCCTTATCGACTTCTACCTCAGCTGTGCCGATGGAGAAGATGGTTCTGTCAGCAATAGAAGCTGATGATACATAGGTTACGATCTTACCGCTGCCGCTGATAATTACCTTGGCTGCGTTGCTGGGAATCAGCATTGTATAAACTTCGTAGCCCTCTGCGTCAGTCTCAACGAGTGTTGCAACTGCCTGATGTGTGCCGTATTCGTCGCTATAAGAAACTGTGATATTCTTCCACTTCTTGTTGTTGGTGAAGAATACAGTGTTCATATTTGCGCCAACGCCGGATACCTTCTCACCGCTTGCAACTGAGCCTTCATTGAGCATAATCATATTCATGGGATCTTCGAGAGAATACGACATATTGGTAGTCTGGTTGAGAACATTACTCCAGCCAAGAGTTGAGGAGGATCCCTTCATTCTTGTAATGATAATACCGCTGTAAGCTGTGGAGGGATCTACCTCGTAGATGTTGCCGCTTACGTGCTCCATCTTATACCAGAAGCTGTTGTCGTTAGCGTCCCAAACATAGACAGCGAACCAAGGCTTAATGCCGTCTGCATCGTTAGCAAGCCAATCGCTGGGAATTCGTACGTAAACCTTGCAAGTATTTGCATTTGAATCTACAACATAGCCGTCATCGACAAGTACAGCGTTCTTGTTTTCTTCGAGATTCCATGCCATACGATAAATACGACCGTCAACAAACTCTGTGATATCGGGAGTCTGATCACGATATCCGGAACCATCGTTCTTGATACCATTGATGATCATACCCTCAGCACCTGCGGGAAGGTCGAACTTATAGATGGTGTTATCGCCGTTTACGCTGTCAACATACATACTCTCACCGGGCCACTCGGCTGCGCCGTCAACGCCCCAGTAGTAAACGCATACATCTGTCCACTGCCAGTTGTTAACGAAGTAAACCTCGATTGTCTCTGCCTCTTCGGTTTCAACATTGGAATCGTCATTGTAGAGTACAATTGCACCGTTGTTCCATGCGGGAATATATCCGCGTCCGTCAACAAACTCCTGAATAAAGTCTGTTTCCTCGGGAACACCTGTTGCATTTGTACCGCCGAAGAACATAAATACAACGTCAGCGGGAACTTCTGCTGTGTAAAGGTTGCCCTCAACCAAGGTCATCTCAATTGTGGGATAATCTGCGTATGTGTCTGCATTCCAGATGCACACATAGGGATTTGTCCAGTTGAGAGTGTTGTAGAAGTAAACTGTGAAGGGTTCTGCTACGGGAGTCTCCTCAGGTGTATCCTCGGGAGTCTCGGGCTCTGTATCCTCTACCTCGGGAAGAGGCTTTGTACCGGAGATTACAAGGCTCTCCTTGACATTTACAACATAGATTGCTGTAAGCTCTGTGTCCTCATAGGGATAGAAGGTGTAGTTCTCTTCGTAGCTGAGAACCTTTCCGTCAGCATCTACCCAGTGTGAGAATGCCTTGCCGGAGGGAGCAGGCTCGGGACCAACGGTTACGCCCTTGTAGCCAAGGTACTGACCCTGATTATTGGTACCGCCGCTTGATGCAACACCGCCGCCGTTTACAGTAATTGTAAAGTACTTATCGGCAATGTTCCATACGGGATATACGGTAACATCCTTGCCCTCTGCGAGGAGTGCCTGAATCTCTACCTGTGAATACTTCCAACCTACGAAATCATATCCGGGATATGAAATATATTCGGGGAACTTGATGGCGTCGGTTGAAGAGTAGTACTGAATGTCAATAATCTGATTGTTCTTGTCATTCTTGAAGGTTACGATTCCCTGATTCTCAATATCGGTCCTGAAGAGAGCTATCAGAACATCGTTACCTGATGTGTAGAATGTGTAAGTACGCTCTGTGCTTATGATATCGCCGGTCTTTGAGTTGATCCAACCCATAAATCTGTTGTCATTGGTTGTTTCTGCAGTAAGTGTTACCTTCTGACCGAACTTCATCTTGCCGTTTACATACTCAGTACCCTGAGGTCTGGCTGCGCCGTCATTTACACTCATAGTAAAGCCTGAGCCGCCGGAAACCTTAACCTCAAGATAACCGATCTTACCTGCAACTGTTGCCTCAGAAGTATAGGTTGCTGTTACAACTGTTTCGCCTGTGATATTGGAGAAGTCAGTATCCCAACCATTGAATGTATAGGTGTACCATACATCAGCTTCTCTCTCGGGAGCAATCACAGGAGCAGAAGCAGCTGAGCCGTGACGAACAGTTTCTGTCTTAAGCACAGTACCGTCGTAGTTCTTGAAGGTAACTGTGTAAGATGAACGATATGCCTCGTCGCTTATTGTTACTGCTGCAGGAAGAACAGGAGCAGACATATAGGAAGAAGTTGTGGTTGTGTTTACGGTGTCATAGCCGGGGAAGTAGAGCATTGTATCTCTCAGATTCTTAAAGTTTGCGAAAGTGAGAGTATTGTTGATATCCCAGTTCCACTGCTTTGCTGCGTTGGACCACATACGGTAAATAAGGCTGTAGAAATACTTGCCGTTACTTGATGTCTTAGCTCCGGTAGACGTGTAGGTGTTATCCCATACGCCCTGCCAGTGCTCTACCTCGGTATTTACACCTGCGTAGTCACACCATACCATGAAGTAACCGCCCTTGAGCTGCTCGCCGCCATAGTAGTAGGAGTATGTTGTGTCTGTGTATTCTGAGAATCTTGTGGGATTCCACTCGTCGTATGCATAATCCTCCTGGTTTCTGTAGAAGGTCCAGTTATTGTTGGTTGGATCTCGTGAATCCTTACCATCATTTGCTGTGCCTTCATGAGAAGGAGCATTTGCAAGTCTTGATGTGTAGTATGTCCAGAACTGGATACCGCTGTAAACGCCTCTGCCTTCAGCTACCCATGCATCTGCCTTCTTGATATCCTTTGTGGTATCCCAGGAAGCGCCATTGGTGTTGGGGCCATCCCAGTAAACGATTTCGATATCAGCATCCAGCGTAGGCAGAGTTCTGTCGGTCATAGACTGATACTTGGGTCTGTCTGCAAAGTCATTGTACATACGGATTGACTCGTAGCCCTGACCCTTGATTACATCGTTGAGGTCATTTACGTAGTCAATGAAGTCTGCGTAGTCCCATGTATCTGTGGAAAGGAGACCAACTTCGTCTGCACCAATATTGAAGTGTGTTGAACCTGCATACTTATGGAAGAATGCAGCAATATCTGCGTACATAGCGTATGCAAGTTTACGAACGTTCTCGTTACCAAGGTTCAGGCATGCATAGTCGTATGTGCCTGTTGAACGATAGTTGATTCGTGCGGGAAGTGTGAGGGTCTGTCCGCCGTAGTTGAATCTGGATACGGAAGTATTGCCTGAGTTATACTCAGTCTCGTACTTCTTGGTCATCCAGCCTACGTGAGCAGGTGTATCGAAGGAGGGGATGATCTCCATGTGATACTCCTTAGCAGTCTCACATATCTCAACAAGCTCTGCAGCTGTGAGATATCTTCCCATATCAGGATCAGGACA
Organism: Ruminococcus sp.; assembly: GCA_045535715.1. Taxonomy (GTDB): domain Bacteria; phylum Bacillota; class Clostridia; order Oscillospirales; family Acutalibacteraceae; genus Ruminococcoides. The sequence continues at coordinate 19,424 of JAZSME010000007.1, forward strand.
GTCATAGCACCAAGGCTGGAGCATACTGCCTATTGCCCATGAGAAGTCATTGCCTGTGGGGCTTACGAAGTCAGTTGTACCATCCCAGATATTTGAGCGGAAACCACCGTCTTCTGCAAGGTGGAGTTCAAGAGCATTGTAGCCCATCCAGGACATCTCAGCGATATAG
>JAZSME010000094.1:0-8590 GCA_045535715.1 Ruminococcus sp.
AGAGACCGTAGTTTGTATCGTACTGATGAGTGGGGAAGTACTCTTTCCAACGTTTAACAAGGCTTCTGGGAACAGGCTGAGCGCCGATGTGCATAAGTCTTAATTGGTCGAGCTTATAGTCATCAAGATTTATTGCACCGCTGTCAATGGCGTTGAGGATATCCTGAGTCCAGGGAACAAGAAGCCACACAATGGTACAGCCCTCTTTTGATGCGGCATCAAGAACGTACTCGGGTTTTGTACCCTTGAGAAGAACTGCCTTACCGCCTGAAATAAGGCTTCCGAACCAGTGCATCTTAGCACCCGTGTGGTAAAGGGGAGGGATGCAGAGGAATACGTCATCCTTGGTCTGACCGTGGTGATTCTGCTCAACTTTGGCGGAGTGGGTCAGGCTCTGATGCTTGTGAAGGATAGCCTTGGGAAAGCCTGTGGTGCCTGAGGAGAAGTAGATAGCGGCATAGTCCTCCTCTGTAAGACCGATGCTCTCAAACTGAGAGGAGCACTCTAAGGTCATATCGTTGTAGTCCTCAGCGAAAATGGGACAGCCTGAAACACCTGTGTAGATGAGAAGTCTGTTCTTGCTGATGGTCTCCACAATATCCTCAACACGGCTGATAAATTCAGGGCCGAAAACAAGAGCGTCACATTCAGCAAGGGTAAGACAGTAATCGATCTCATCACTTGAATAACGGAAGTTAAGGGGAACCGCAAGAGCACCTGTCTTGAGAATTCCGAAGTAAATGGGAAGCCACTCGATGCAGTTCATCAGGAGTATGGCAACCTTGTCGCCCTTCTTTATTCCTCGGGATTTCAGTGCATTAGCAAAGCGGTTTGCTTTTTCGTTGAAAACACTCCAGGAGATCTCTCTGCGGAAATGCTTTTTCTCAGTGCCCTGAACAAGGTCAAAGTCACGCCATGTAAGTCTCCTTGTTTCGGGCTGACCGGGGTTGATCTCAACTAAAGCTGTGTCAGAAGGAAACTCTCTGGCATTTCTTTCCAGCATATCAATAATAGTCATAATAATTCCTCCAAAAATAAAAATCCCCAAGAGCGTATGATAAGCTCTTGAGGACGAATAAATCGTGGTACCACCTCAGTTTATCTCAAAGGGGAAGCTTTGAGACCTCAGGGAAGTCACAGGGACTTCTCACCGTATAACGGACGGCGCCGTCGCAGCCTACTGGAAAGAATCGTTCGGTGCGCTGCTCTCGGAATGTATTGGGCGAAAATCCGCTGTAGGCTCACACCAACCGCCTGCTCTCTGAAAGTGGAAAATAACGCTTACTTCTTTCCGGTCACTGCATTTTCGGGTATTCACTTGAAGATTTCGAAAAATCATAGAGAATTATACCATTTTTATCACAGGTTGTCAATAAATCACAGAGGGTTATCAGGGAAGATTTTTAATAAACTGAAGCATTTCCTTGTAATTACCCTGAGGAGTGGTGATCTCTGCCTCGTCCTTGTGGAGAACATACTCGTTCTGAAGAAAGAATTTCATACCAAGGGAGAGGGCGGGAATCATATCCTCTCTCACATCATTTCCGAACATCAGGACATCCTCAGCGTTGAGGTCAAAGTGTCTCATGATTTCCCGGTAGTAGAGAGGATTAGGCTTTGTAAAATGGGAGAAGGAGTAGTCTGTGACCAGATCAAAATCAGAGGCTTCAAGCCCTATCCACGAAAGCCTTTCCTCATAAGCTTCTCCGGGGAAAATGGGATTTGTGGAAAGGATGACCTTCTCTGCCTTTTCGTGGGCAGTCTTTATGACTTCCCTCGCAAGGGGTGCAGGCAGAGTTGCCGCGGAGACCTTTGAAAACTCCTTTCTGTAAAAGGTGTCAAATCTCTTGCCGTCAGAGGAGCAGTCGCGGCCCATAGCTTCAGAGAAGCTTTTCCAGAAAACCACTTCGTTTGTGAGCTTTCCGTCGTTTTTGTACATACACTTCACGCCGTACCACACGCCATTGATAAGGGCGTCAGGGTCGGTGTAGCCCCAAGCTAGTGCTGCCTTTGAAAGCTCTGTGAAATACACCCTTGTGAAGGTATCGTTATCAAGAGGAAGCAAAGTTCCGTCCAAATCAAAAAGTATAGCCTCAAGCATAATAATCACATTTCCTCTATGTAGTAGAATATTGCCATTATAGCAAATTGAGAAAAGAAAAACAATCCCCTGAGGATAGGGGATTGTTAAGGCTTGAGTGTAGATTTGTTTTAAGCTATCTACGCTTAGTTATGTCGTCTTCACTTATCCGATTAGTAAGCGACCATATATTTGTGTTGGTAGGATTACAATTATATGTTTACAATTATTATTTCGTCCTTGTTAATACTTTTTTTGTGTTCCCCAACGGTCTGACAATAGAAATTTCCATCAATTACATTATAGTAGCCTGTTGTATCATTTTGCAAAGACAAATAATCACGCTTCGAAGTGACAGGGTGTGTTTTAAACTTATCGACAAAGCGAACACCGATAAAGTGCTCCATACCTGCAACGTCAATCGCACAAAGTTCTTTTGTGATGTCTGTAATTCTATCAACAGCATTGCTGTTTAATACAACTACCATAGCAGGATATTCTTGCCCGTCTATATTAAACTTGATAACTTCAGCTTCAGCAACATCATGATGCTTTAATGCCTGTTCCTCAATATCGAACATTGCGTAGGTTGTTCCGCCATTAGTGAAGTAATCAGTACATCTGCCGAAAATACGATATTTACCGCTGCTATATCGTATTGCTACATCTCCGGTATTTATCCAACCATCTTCTGTGAATAAAATCTTATTTTTTTCTTCTTCAAAATATCCGAGGGTAGCACACGGCGATTTCTTTTCAAGAATACCACGAGTATTATCCGGTAGAATTTTTCTTGTGATAGGATCAACAATACGATATTCAACACCTGGTACAGGAGCAACCGTTACATCATCACCTTTAGATTCTTTATCGGAGATACCCGACATGCTTCCTGTCTCGGTCATTCCATATCCGTTAAGAATATATTGTATGCCTAATCGATCACCGGTTTTTCTAAACTTTTCCATAGCCGCAGGCATAATAGCTTCACCACCGATAAAGATATATTTCAAATGGCTGAGAGCATTATCCTCTAAGCCTGCTTCTTCGAGTGTTGCAACATGGCTAGGTGCAACAAGGGCAATGTTTGCCTTAGTTTCTGCTAAGTCTTTTGCAAAGGCAAAACGATCATATTTTGGTTTATAGATCAAGGTCATACCGCCAAAAAGCCCTGCATGAACACCGTGAACTGCACCGGTGGCATAAAACAATGGAATGAAGATAGTGTTTCTGTCGCCGGGTTTGAAATCAAACCATAACTCATCGTAGATACGAGCCATTTTGGTAAAACCATCGGCTGAAATTTTAACACATTTGGGAAATTGACTTGTGGTTGCACCAGTCAAGAAATAGGCGGCAAGTTTGTTCTCTTTATACTTGAAGTCGTAGGTCTCTTTGATTTTTGAACCAAGCTTAGCAAAATCTTTAAGTCGAATCATTTCCATACCTTGTGGCAAACTATTATGCGACTTCGCGTATTCATCTAAATAATCCTTGCTGTCAATTAAGCCTTTCTTCGTTGCAATCAACTTTACAATGGGGTTCATATAATCCGTGATGCTTGTAACGATCAAATTTTTAACGCCGGCTGCTTGGAATTTTGCGATTAAATTATCATTCAAAAAACCATCGAACATTACAACCGTTTTGCTGTTCAGACGAGTAGTGTATTGTTCTGTGTAGGCGTGAAGAAAACCAGGACCAGTCATATTGATTACCTTGTTTGCATCTAACGCACCGTACATTGCATTGACCGAGGCAATGGTGGAAGGGGCAGAAATGGTTATAGTGTTTTCGTTCAAACCATCAACCACAATGAATGCATTCTTGTAGTCTTCAAACATTTTAAATGTTTGAGCGTATGTAAACTTGCTCCCGAAATATTCTCCAGCAATACCCCTCATGTTATCCTTGTTGCGAGTTTTTAAATCTTCGACAACTCTTATTTTAGGATTTTCAAAAACTGGCAATTCCGTCAATTTCTTTTCTGTAGTCATACTTATTACTCCTTTTTATTTAAGTCTATACAGTATTGTTTTGTACCAAAACGTTTTTCTTCTTTTTTGCAAAAGGCAATACACAACTTAGTTATTTGATAACCGTAAAATAAAAAAATTAATCCAGCAATCAAGAAGAAATACCAAGGACTTTCTAAATTTGAAATAACAAAAAAGAAAACACATACAAGCAAAACAGCACAATGCATCAAAATTGATACAAACCAAGAGATTTTCATTTTACTATTTTGAGATACAGTTTGTTTTGCTATGTATTTATCAATCAATTTTGAATTATATACAAATGAGTTTTCTTCGATTAGTGTATTGATGCGTTCTTCTACATAAGCAGAATAACCGCGAAGCATTGCTACAAAGGTGTGCGCTTGTAAACCACGTTGTAAATTTATTAGTTGAATAGTTGGAGCTAAGAGCGCCACGATGCTTATTATCTGATTTGTTGCTCCAAAAACTTCTAGTAGTGGAACTATAACGATAGGGATTAAGTTCATTATCCCAGTACTATCACCTTGATTTTGATAATAAGTAATTTCCGAATTTAACGTGTTGTATAAGGATATTAAAGTGTTTGCTTTCGTTTCTGCATTTATGCTCATAAAAAACCCCTAAAATAAAAAGTGCGGCTACCGAAGCAGCCGCACAAAAAACGCAAACTCCGATAGTCGCCAAACTAACTCAATGTGAAATGGGTGCACTTGCACACACAAACAATGATGGAATCTGCATTTTTATCAAATTCACATTATTTGTGTACGCAGAAATAAGCGCATTTATTCCTAAAAAGAAAAATACACCCAATTTCACACATATTCAGTTAGTTTGGCACTATCAGTTTATCATAGTTTTCTGGAATATTCAACACAAAAGTAAAAATCCCGACTGCAAAAGCAATCAGGATTTTTGGCGTCCTCGGCGGGATTCGAACCCACGGCCTTTCGCTTAGGAGGCGAACGCTCTATCCTGCTGAGCTACGAAGACATTTTTTGTTTTGTTGAGAATTAAAGGCACTGTGAAATCACCCCACTATTCTATATTAAAACAGTTCTTTTGTCAAGGTGAGGCTTAGGTGTTTTCTGCTGTTTTGGCTTCGGTTTTTTTCGCCTTATTTCATCAATGCAATATGTCACAAAAGCCTTGACAATGCCACTTTACTGTGATAATATAAGTTTTAAACCAAAGAGAAAGAGTAAGTAGCTTTTGTTCTTTCGGCACAGAGAGCCGTCGGTGGGTGCGAGACGGTGCGAGGAATACTTGTGAATGGTCTTTTGAGGGCGAGCTGAAATCGGTTTTGCGAGAGTAGGTGAGACGGGTGACTTTCCGTTACAGGAGTCGGCGTATATAGGTACGCTTAAGTGGGTGCGAATGCACCAAGCCGGGTGGCACCGCAGGAGTAGTTATCGCTCTTGTCCCTGCAAAAATTAGGGACAGGAGCTTTTGTTTTTATCCCTACAAAAAATCATCCTTTGCCTTATATCTGACTAAAGGCGAAGACGAAAGGAAATGGTATTATGTCAGAACAGAAAATCCCTTACAAAATCTATCTTGAAGAATCAGAAATGCCTAAGGCATGGTACAATGTCCGCGCAGATATGAAGAAAAAGCCTGCGCCTCTCCTTAACCCCGTTACCCACGAGGAGGCAACTCTTGAGGAGCTTTCCAAGGTCTTCTGTAAGGAGCTTGCAGAGCAGGAGCTCAACACCACAGATGCTTACATTGAGATCCCTGAGGAGATCCGTTCCTTCTATCGTATGTTCAGACCTTCTCCTTTAGTTCGTGCATACTGTCTTGAGGAGAAGCTCCAGACTCCTGCAAAGATCTACTACAAATACGAGGGCGGCAATACCTCAGGCTCACATAAGCTCAACTCCGCTATCGCTCAGGCTTACTACGCAAAGAAAGAAGGTCTCAAGGGTGTAACCACCGAGACCGGTGCAGGTCAGTGGGGCACAGCTCTTTCCATGGCGTGCTCATATTTCGACCTTGACTGTAAGGTTTATATGGTAAAATGCTCCTATGAGCAGAAGCCCTTCAGACGTGAGGTTATGAAGGTTTACGGCGCATCAGTTACTCCCTCTCCCTCTACCGAGACAGCGGTGGGACGAAAGATTTTAGAGGAGCATCCCGGTACCACAGGTTCTCTCGGATGTGCTATCTCCGAAGCTGTTGAGAAGGCAACCACCTCCGAGGGCTACCGTTATGTTCTGGGTTCTGTACTCAATATGGTGCTCCTTCATCAGACCGTAATCGGTCTTGAGACAAAGGCTGCTCTTGATAAATATAACATCACTCCCGATATCATCATCGGCTGTGCAGGCGGCGGCTCCAACCTCGGCGGTCTCATTGCTCCCTTCGTTGGCGCACAGCTTCGCGGAGAAGGTAAGTATAAGTTCATCGCAGTTGAGCCTTCTTCCTGTCCTTCACTTACAAGAGGCTCCTATGTTTACGACTACTGTGATACAGGCAGAGTTTGTCCTCTTTCCAAGATGTACACTCTCGGCAGCGGCTATATTCCTTCTGCAAGCCACGCAGGCGGTCTCCGTTACCACGGTATGGGCTCCGTTCTCTCCGAGCTTTACGATCAGGGTATTATGGAAGCTGTTTCCGTTAAGCAGACAGAGGTTTTCGCAGCAGCAGAGCAGTTTGCCAGAGTTGAGGGTATTCTTCCTGCTCCCGAGTCAAGCCACGCTATCAAGGTAGCAATTGACGAGGCTCTCAAGTGCAAGGAGACAGGCGAGGAGAAGACCATCGTATTCGGTCTTACCGGTACAGGCTACTTCGATATGTATGCTTACGAGAAGTTCCACAACGGTGAGATGGGTGACTATATCCCCACTGATGAGGAAATTGAGAAGGCTCTCAAGAACACTCCCAAAATCTGATTTTAAAAATAAAGGAAACGTTATATGAAAAAGCGAGTCCTTGTTGCCTTGAGCGGCGGTGTTGACAGCGCCGTCTGCGCCCATATCCTCAAAGAAAGAGGTTATGAGGTCAGCGGTATTATGCTCAGGCTCTACGATAAAAATGAATTCAAAGACTTCCTTGACGCAAAGGCTCTTTGCGAAAAGCTCCGGATTGAGCTTCATTATCCCGATTTCAGGGAATATTTCAGAGAGCAGGTCATAGACCGCTTCGCAAGGGAATATATGGAGGGGAAAACTCCCAATCCCTGTGTTGATTGCAACCGCTACGTGAAGCTTCCTCTTGTGTTTAAGTATGCAGAGGAAAAGGGCTTTGACTTTGTGGCAACGGGTCATTACGCCAGAGCTTCTTTTGACGATATCACAGCAAGATACAAGCTCCTCAAGGGTCTTGACACAAAGAAAGACCAGAGCTATGTCCTCTATAACCTCACTCAGGAGTATCTCTCAAAGCTCCTTCTTCCCATAGGGGAGATGTCAAAGGACGAAGTGAGAAGGATTGCCGAGAAAAACGGTTTTATAAACGCCGATAAGAAGGATAGTCAGGATATCTGCTTTGTAGAGGGCAATTACTATGACTATCTTAAGGAGAACTGCTCTGTCGTGCTCGAAGCAGGGGATTTTATCACCAAAGAGGGAAAAATTCTCGGCAGACACAAGGGCGCTCTCTGTTACACAAGAGGTCAGCGAAAAGGTTTGGGATTAGCACTTCCCGAGCCAATGTACGTAATCTCCAAGGATATGGAGAAAAACACCGTCACCTTGGGATTTAACGACGACCTTTTTGAGAGTGAAGTCTATGCCACGGATGTGAACTTTGTTTCTGTAAAGGAAATAAAAGAACCGCTGGAGGTAATGGCTCGTGTGAGATACAATATGACCGAGCAGAAAGCAAAGGCAGAGGTACTTCCTGACGGCAGACTCAGGGTAACTTTTGAGGAACCTCAGAGAGCCGTCACCGAGGGTCAGTCTTTGGTGGTGTATCTTGGCGATGAGGTGCTCTGCGGTGGCAAGATAATCAGATAAAAATTTCATAAATGTTTTAAAGGAGCTGTACTTTTACAGCTCCTTTTTCGTGCATTACTTGGATTTATAGATTGACTACTGTTCTTCTTTTCCCTGACTTTCCGTTAAGTAAAGCACCAATGTGCCGAGAAGCCCTCCGCAAAGAATAACTGAAATAAGGGTCAGCGGCTTATCCATAAGCTCAAAGGCAAGGAAGCCTCCTTCGTAGGCACCGACTTTGCACGAGAAAAAATAGCAGAGCACCGAGGAGAGAAGGCTTCCCGAAGTGAAGGACAGAATACTTCTGAAAGGATTGGTTATATACATAACAAGGGGTGCGATGTGTACTCCCGAAAAAGAACAGAGAAGCCCTGTGCTCAGAGAGAAATATCTGCCCGGATACTCTTTTTTGCGAAATATAATATGATAAAGTGCTGCTGAAATCACCGGCACCATGGTTGAGACAAAAACAGAAGCGTGAAGCCTTGTGTCGGCGCTTCTGAGCATTGCGCAGGAAAATGTGAAGGAAGTCGGATCGGAGCCATGTCGTTCTGTGAGCCAAGGAGGTG
>JAZSME010000117.1:0-13016 GCA_045535715.1 Ruminococcus sp.
TACCCTTGAAGGTATCCTCTACGCCGATGGGGAGCTGGATCGGAACAGCATTACACTTGAGACGATCCTTCATCATCTGCAGAACATGGTAGAAGTCTGCACCCATGATGTCCATCTTATTAACGTATACCATTCTGGGAACGCCGTAGTTGTCAGCCTGACGCCAAACAGTCTCAGACTGAGGCTCAACGCCGCCCTTTGCGCAGAGAACGGTAACAGAACCGTCGAGAACTCTCAGAGAACGCTCAACCTCAACTGTGAAGTCAACGTGACCGGGAGTATCGATGATGTTAACTCTGTGATTCTTCCAGTAACAGGTGGTAGCAGCAGAAGTAATGGTGATACCTCTCTCCTGCTCCTGAGCCATCCAGTCCATGGTAGCTGCACCGTCGTGTGTTTCGCCCAGCTTGTGGCTAACACCGGTGTAGTACAGAATACGCTCTGTTGTAGTTGTCTTACCGGCATCGATGTGAGCCATGATACCGATGTTTCTTGTCATTTCAAGAGATACTTGCCTAGGCATAAAATCCTCCTATAAATAAACCGTAGAAATTTATTACCATCTGTAATGTGCAAAAGCCTTGTTTGCTTCTGCCATCTTGTGAGTATCCTCACGCTTCTTAGCAGCGCCGCCGGCACCGTTAATTGCGTCAAGGATTTCACCGGCAAGTCTTTCCTTCATGGTCTTCTCACTACGTGTGCGAGAATATGTGGTTAACCAGCGAAGACCGAGTGTCTGTCTTCTCTCAGGTCTAACCTCCATGGGAACCTGGTATGTGGAACCGCCCACACGACGAGCCTTAACCTCGAGCAGGGGCATGATGTTCTCCATAGCGGCCTCGAAAGCCTCCAGGGGATCTTTTCCTGTCTTCTCGGAAATAATGTCAAATGCACCGTAAACGATCTTCTGGGCAACACCCTTCTTACCGTCGAGCATGATATTATTGATAAGACGTGTAACTAATTTGGATCTGTAAATAGGATCCGGCAAAACATCACGTTTTGCGATTGAACCTCTTCTTGGCACTTTACTTCCCTCCTTCATAAATTTAATGATCTCATAGGTACTCGAAAGCGACAAACTCCCGTAGCCAATTCAGAGGCTTATATATAAAGCTCTGTAATTGGTACAGATGCGAAATAATTTAAAATTCGCTTAAAGTTTTGTCAATTCCTTATTTACCCTTCTTAGGACGCTTTGCGCCGTACTTGGAACGTGCCTGATTACGATTTGCAACACCCTGAGCATCAAGTGTACCTCTGATGATGTGATAACGCACACCGGGGAGGTCCTTTACTCTACCGCCTCTGATGAGAACAACAGAGTGCTCCTGCAGGTTGTGGCCAACGCCGGGAATGTAGGAACTGACTTCAATTCCGTTAGAAAGTCTTACTCTGGCGATCTTTCTCAGAGCTGAGTTAGGCTTCTTGGGGGTAGCAGTCTTAACTGCTGTGCAAACTCCACGCTTCTGGGGTGATGTCTGGTTGATAGCTCTGTTCTTCTTAGAGTTCCAGCCCTTCAGAAGTGCAGGAGCCTTAGCCTTTTTCTCGGAAACTTCTCTTCCCTTACGAACCAACTGGTTAAAGGTAGGCATTGTTAGCATTTCTCCTTTCTCAAAAAATTTTATATGTTGAAGAAGCCAAGATAGTATGACCTCTTAACAAGCAGATATGCATATATTGGTAAAAAGCACAAAATCCTCAGATAAAAAGCGGTTTTTGTGACCAATTTAACTAGTGCGGAAAGCCCTTTTTGCGCATTATCCGACAATTACTAATACTAACAAATTATTACGGATTTGTCAACACTATTTTTAAGTTTTTTTCAGGAGACGGAAACTGCATCCTCAGAGCTTCAGTCACCCTTATCTCTCTGCCTTCAGAAAGTGAGGGAGAAGTTTTCCGCGAGAGCTTCTGCCCTTCTCCCCCTTAGTTTACGCTTCGCCTTCGGGCGGAATTTCCCTTGAGTTAAATTAGTGTTCACTTGTGTTTCACTTGGGTTAAATTTTAGTTTAATTTTCTTAAATTTACTTTACTTAAGTTTACTTAAGTTAAATTGGGTCGGAAAAAGTCCGCAAAAAAACGGATTTGAACTTTTAAAAATAAGTCTCTCCCGACCCTCTTAAAGGGAAAGAAAAAGCCGTCGGAAATACTCTCCCGACAGCTCTTTTTAATGTAGTTTCAAGGGGGCGCTCAAGGGGCGCAAACGCAGACAGAAAGGCACTTTGAGCAACCTATGCAAAGGGACTCGTCTATCTCGGGATAAGGAAAGCCTTCGCTGTCCTCTTTCATCTTCACAGCACCCTTGGGGCAGACGTTCATACAGGCACAGCAGCCTGTGCAATCTTTTTTGTTTTTAACAAGAACGGGAACGGTTTTCATAAAATCTCACCTCAACCCTTCAGTTTTTTCTTAATTTTGTAAAGTTTTTTCTTAAGCGATAAAATCGCAGGGTCCTTTACAAATTTTCCTATGTGCTTCTTCACACTTTTATATTCGCCTGAGAAAAACTCTTCTCTCTTCGGGTGAGGTTTGCAGGAATTCTCAAGAGCTCCGTTTGTTCTTCTCACCACATCTTCTTCAATTGAAACCACCTTGAGATGTCCGCTGTGCTTCTCAATTATCCTTTCAACTCTTTCATTTCTGATGATCACAATGCTGGTGCCCTTGTCATCAAAAAGAGATGGAAGTTCCTTCTGAACCCCCCAGAAATCCGCAAGGGTGACGTCAGAGGGTCGCTCTATACCTCTGAATTTACAATGATGGCAGGAGGGTCTCAGGTAGAGATTTGAGAGAAAAGCCTTTGTAAAAGGATCTGTCTCAAGGTTTTTGCGGTAGGTGCCCCCGTCCTCAAAATCCACACGAAGAGAGAAAACTCTCCAGCCCTCGGTCTTGTCGCGGAAGTTTACAGACTTGATTTTTTTGCCCTTTGAAAGCTCTGCGATATACTCTCTCCAGATGCGTCTTGAAGGCACACCATGGCAGATAAAATCTAAGGTTATGAGGTTTTCATAGTCCTTTTTGAGGTATGCTCTCAGCGCCGCCACCTGACAAGGAGTGCCTGTAAAAAGCACCTCTCTTCCCTCTTTGAGAAAGCGCTCTGCGTCCCTAAAAGCGCTCCCCACAAGAGACTGGACGTACTTGCTCTGCATAAAATCTCTGACACCCTCTAAAGTCTCTGAGTAGCCATGCACAACCTCGAAGTTTTCATCGAATTTTGCTCCGAAAACCACACCGCCCTGAGAAATTACACTCTCTGCAAGAAGATAGAAAACACCACCCGAGGAGCTTTCTCTGCGGACTTTTTCATCCATATTGTTAACAGCCAGAATCTTCATAAAAAGACCTCTCCCTGACAAAATATACTATACATATTTATTGTAACACAGTTATCAGAAAAAAGATAGTTCTTATTTATCCGATTCTTTTCCACAAAAAAGCAGAAAAAGGCTGTGATTTCTCACAGCCCTTTAGTATATCACATAAAGCTCAGCAAAGTCCTGCTACTCTCTTCTGAATCAAAGTAGCATCCTTAACATTTGTTTCTCCGTCATAATCGAAGTCGGAGATATATCCCGGTGTGTTGCAGATTCCGTAATGGTCATCGATAAAAGTAATGAGACCTGCAACCTTTTTCTGTATAGCTGTCGCATCCTTTACGTCCAGCTTACCGTCATGGTTCACATCTCCGGCTTTTCTGATATAGCCTCCAAGTCCGTTGCAAGCTGAAAGCATGGATGAAATCAGCTCAGGATTCATATCAAAAGCCTGTCTCAGAGTGTAGGTCTTGTTCTCTGAGGGCACATATATATGAAAGCCCAAGGAATACGGAGTGTAACAGGAGCCTGTAATCACAATATAATCACCGAAGCGATCACCCTCTTCGGCACTGGGTACCACCAGATTGAGTGCTGCATAAACCAACACATAGTCCGGAGTTGACTCCACTTCCTCAGTCTCATCCTCGGTGGAGTACCAGTCAAGTATCTCATAGTACACAAATTCCCCTTGCTCGTACTTTTCAAGTTCGAGACCGCTCTCAACCTCTGCCTCAAATCTGTAATCCCCTCTGTTGCCGGGGTCTCGCAAAACACCCACAGCACCTGCTGAAAAAGCAGAAAATGAGATTAAACCCACAATTACAACGCACAAAATAACATATAAACAACGCTTCATAATATCACTCCTTTGAATTTCTGAGGTCTTCCTCTGCTATATATACTTTTAAACAGAGCAAAATGTCTCAAAAAATCCGCAGAAGCAGAAAAAAACAGGCTCCGCATTTTAGCGAAGCCTGAATTTTCAGTAAATATTTACCTTAGGGATTACTGCTCATCGAAGGACTGGGGTGCCTGGGGAATGTAGTTCTCCTCAAGCTCAACGTCAGTATAACGACGCATACCTGTACCTGCAGGTACCAGCTTACCGATGATAACGTTCTCCTTAAGACCCAGGAGGGGATCCACCTTACCCTTGATAGCGGCATCGGTGAGAACTCTTGTGGTCTCCTGGAAGGATGCGGCAGACAGGAAGCTGTCTGTTGCAAGAGAAGCCTTGGTGATACCGAGGAGAAGCTGAGTCCACTCTGCTTCCTTGAGGCCCTCTTCGCCCTGAGCGATTCTGTCGCGAATCTTCTTGTTTGCGTAGATAACCTCGCTCTTGTCGTACATCTGACCGCCGAGGAAATCTGTGGAGCCGGGCTCGTCAACACGAACCTTCTTCATCATCTGACGAACGATAACCTCGATGTGCTTATCGTTGATGTCAACACCCTGGAGACGGTAGGTGCTCTGTACCTCGCTGATGAGGTAGTCCTGAACTGCCTGAGCGCCGAGAATTGCAAGGATATCGTGGGGGTTAACGGCACCGTCGGTGATCTTGTCACCCGCCTTGATGACGTCGCCCTCCTGAACCCTTACTCTGAAGCCGAAGGGAATCAGATACTGCTTCTCATCGCCTGTCTCTTTATTGAATACAACTGCGTGGCGGTTGTTCTTGATTGTATCGAAGCGAACCTCACCGTCGATCTCACTGATGATTGCAAGGCTCTTGGGCTTTCTGCTTTCGAAGAGCTCCTCAACACGGGGAAGACCCTGTGTGATATCTTCTGCGGAAGCAACACCACCGGTATGGAAGGTTCTCATTGTAAGCTGTGTACCGGGCTCACCGATAGACTGAGCAGCAATGATACCAACTGCCTCACCTACTGTTACAGGCTGACCGTTTGCAAGGTTTGCACCGTAGCACTTGCGGCATACGCCGTGCTTTGCGTGACAGCCGAGGATGGAGCGGATGGTGATCTTCTTCACACCGGAATTGCAGATGATATCTGCTTCTTCCTTGCCCATAAGGGTATCCTTGGAAACGAGAACGTTGCCGTTTTCGTCCTTGAAGTCCTCCACAAGGTATCTGCCCTGGAGACGCTCGTGCATACCCTCGATAACCTCTTTGTCGGACATAATGTCGAATACTTCGAGACCCTCTGTTGTCTGACAGTCGTCTTCTCTGATGATAACATCCTGAGAAACGTCAACCAGACGACGGGTAAGGTAACCTGAGTCAGCGGTACGAAGCGCTGTATCAGCAAGACCCTTTCTCGCACCACGGGAGGAAATGAAGTATTCCAGAATATTCAGACCTTCACGGTAGTTAGCTCTGATGGGGATTTCGATGGTCTTACCTGATGTATTTGCAATAAGACCTCTCATACCTGCAAGCTGACGGATCTGGCTCATGCTTCCTCGAGCACCTGAGTCAGCCATCATGTAGATGGGATTGTAGCGATCGAGACCGCCCTGAAGAGCAGCGGTAACATCGTTTGTTGCCTTCTCCCAGATCTTGAGGACCTCGTTGTATCTGTCGTCCTCGGAGCGAAGACCCATCATAAACTCTTCGCGTACTACGTCAACGTCCTTCTCAGCCTGAGCGAGGATGTCCTTCTTTTCCTCAGGAATGATAGCGTCGCAGACAGCTACGGTGATTGCGCCACGTGTGGAGTACTTGTAGCCCTGAGACTTGATATCGTCAAGAACTCTGGAGGTAATCTCTGTGCCGTGGATGCGGATACATGCATCGATGATCTTACCGAGCTGCTTCTTGCCTACGAGGAAGTCGATCTCGTACTTGAAGAAATTGTCGGGGTTTGTTCTGTCAACAAAGCCCAGATCCTGAGGAATGGGATTGTTGAAGATGATCTTACCCATTGTTGTATCAATGAGAGCGTGCTTCTCAACACCGTCAACAACGGCAGAGCGACGCACCTTGATTTTTGAGTGGAGGGTGATAACACCTGTGGAATATGCCATCATAGCCTCGTCGGTGTCTCTGAACACCTTGCCCTCACCAATCTCGCCGTCCCTATCAAGAGTAAGGTAATAGGAGCCCAGGATCATATCCTGTGTGGGAACTGCAACGGGGTGACCGTCAGAGGGCTTGAGGAGGTTTCCTGCTGCAAGCATCAAAAATCTTGCTTCAGCCTGAGCCTCTGCGCTTAAGGGTACGTGAACAGCCATCTGGTCGCCGTCGAAGTCAGCGTTGTAAGCTGTACATACAAGGGGATGGAGCTTGATAGCTCTGCCCTCAACCAAAACGGGCTCAAATGCCTGGATACCCAGTCTGTGAAGTGTTGGAGCACGGTTGAGGAGAACGGGATGTCCCTTGATTACGACCTCAAGTGCGTCCCATACCTCGGGCTTTGCTCTCTCTACTGCTTTTCTTGCAGCCTTGATGTTCTGGGCTGCCTTTGTCTCAACAAGTCTCTTCATAACGAAGGGCTTGAAGAGCTCCAGAGCCATCTCCTTGGGAAGACCGCACTGGTACATCTTAAGCTCAGGACCAACAACGATAACGGAACGACCGGAATAGTCAACTCGCTTACCGAGAAGGTTCTGACGGAAACGGCCCTGCTTACCCTTGAGCATATCGGAAAGGGACTTGAGTGCGCGGTTGTTGGGACCTGTAACGGGTCTGCCGCGACGGCCGTTGTCTATGAGTGCATCCACAGCTTCCTGAAGCATACGCTTCTCGTTGCGGATGATGATATCGGGAGCTTCAAGCTCAAGAAGTCTCTTAAGACGGTTGTTTCTGTTGATAACACGTCTGTAAAGGTCGTTGAGGTCGGAGGTTGCGAAACGTCCGCCGTCAAGCTGTACCATGGGACGGATATCGGGGGGAATTACGGGAACTACGTCAAGAATCATCCACTCGGGACGGTTGCCTGACATTCTGAAGCTCTCAACAACCTCGAGACGCTTCTGAATTCTTACCTTCTTCTGGCCGCTTGCGTCCTCAAGCTCATCTCTGAGCTCCTTGGAAAGCTCTTCAAGGTCGATTTCCTTGAGGAGCTCCTTGATAGCCTCAGCACCCATGGAAGCCTTGAAGTCGTCCTCGTACTTTTCTCTCATGTCAGCGTACTCACGCTCTGTGAGGAACTGCATCTTCTGAAGGTCACGGCAGTCGCCGGGATCTGTAACGATATAGAGAGCAAAGTAAAGAACCTTCTCAAGCATTCTGGGAGAGATATCCAGCATCAGGGAAATTCTGGAGGGAATGCCCTTGAAGTACCAGATGTGGGAAACAGGTGCAGCAAGCTCGATGTGACCCATTCTCTCACGTCTTACCTTTGCGCGTGTAACCTCAACGCCGCAACGGTCACAGACCATGCCCTTGTAGCGGATTCTCTTGTACTTACCGCAGTGACACTCCCAGTCCTTTGTAGGTCCGAAAATGCGCTCGCAGAAAAGACCGTCGCGCTCGGGCTTAAGTGTACGATAGTTGATGGTTTCGGGCTTTTTAACCTCGCCGTGTGACCATTCTCTGATCTGCTCAGAAGAGGCAAGACCGATTTTTATTGAATCAAAAACATTGTTATCCATAGTTTAATTGCCCCTTCCTATTAGTATTCATCGCTGCCGTGGTCGTCGAAGTCCAGCATGTCGTCCACGTCTTCAAAAATGGAATCCTCGTCGAACATATTGCCCTCTTCGGAGTCCTCGTCCAGCATAAAGCCGTCCATTGTTGTCATAACTTCATCCTCCTGAAGCTGTGCATCAGCAGGAACAACACCCAGATCCTCGTCCTCGTCGAACTTCTGCTTGAGGTCGATCTCCTCGCCGTCGCGGTCAAGAACCTTAACGTCAAGGGAAAGTGACTGAAGCTCCTTGATGAGAACCTTGAAGGACTCGGGAATACCGGGCATGGGAATATTCTGACCCTTAACGATAGCCTCGTAGGTCTTAACTCTTCCTGTAACGTCGTCAGACTTAACAGTGAGAATTTCCTGAAGTGTATATGCTGCGCCGTATGCCTCAAGTGCCCAAACTTCCATCTCACCGAAACGCTGGCCGCCGAACTGAGCCTTACCGCCCAGAGGCTGCTGTGTAACGAGAGAGTAGGGACCTGTGGAACGTGCGTGAATCTTATCATCAACCAGGTGATGGAGCTTGAGGTAGTACATGTAACCAACGGTAACGGGATTATCGAAGTAATCACCTGTTCTTCCGTCCTTAAGCCATGTCTTGCACTCGTTTGTAATGCCGTTCTGTCTGATACATTCACCGAAGTCAATGCCTGTGACCTCACGTCTGTCGGGATAGCCTCCTGCGGCCTCCTTCTCCTTCATTTCGTCGTAAGCCTTGAAGATATCGCCTTCGTGAGCGCCGTCGAATACAGGAGTCATAACCTTGATGCCCAGAGCCTTTGCTGCGTAGCCGAGGTGAACCTCAAGCACCTGACCGATGTTCATACGGGAGGGAACGCCCAGAGGATTCAGAACGATGTCAAGGGGAGTACCGTCGGGCAGGAAGGGCATATCCTCAACGGGAAGGATTCTGGAAACAACACCCTTGTTACCGTGACGACCGGCCATCTTATCGCCCACGCTTATCTTTCTCTTCTGAGCAAGATAGCAGCGAACAACCTTGTTTACGCCGGGCTTAAGCTCGTCGCGGCTGTTCTCACGGGTAAATACCTTGACGTCAACAACGATACCGCTTTCACCGTGGGGAACACGAAGAGAAGTATCTCTTACCTCTCTTGCCTTCTCACCGAAGATGGCGCGAAGGAGTCTCTCCTCTGCGGTAAGCTCAGTCTCACCCTTGGGAGTTACCTTACCAACGAGGATATCGTCTGCGTGAACCTCAGCACCGATGTGGATGATACCGTCCTCGTCGAGGTCCTTGAGCATATCCTCACCAACGTTGGGGATATCTCTGGTGATCTCCTCGGGTCCGAGCTTGGTATCTCTTGCCTCGGTTTCGTACTCTTCAATATGGATGGAGGTGTAAACATCCTCACGAACAATCTTTTCACTGATGAGAACAGCGTCCTCGTAGTTGTAGCCTTCCCAGGTCATAAAGCCGATGAGAGCGTTCTTACCGAGGGAGATCTCGCCGTCCTTTGTAGCAGGACCGTCAGCGAGCACCTCGCCCTTCACAACTCTCTGGCCTCTCTCAACAACGGGAATCTGATTGATACAGGTACCCTGGTTTGATCTGAGGAACTTGATAACCTCATAGTCCTTGATCTTGCCTGAGTCATATTTTACGCGGATGGTTCTTGCATCTGCGCTCATTACAACACCGTCGTCCTCAGCAAGGATACAAACGCCTGAGTCTGTACCTGCCTTGTACTCCATACCGGTACCAACCAGAGGAGACTGTGTTACCATAAGGGGAACTGCCTGACGCTGCATGTTGGAACCCATCAGAGCTCGGTTTGCGTCATCGTTCTCAAGGAAGGGAATCATTGCGGTAGCAACGGAAACAACCATTCGGGGAGAAACGTCCATATAATCGAACTTGGAAGCATCAAGGTCAACGAACTCGTCGCGATGTCTGCCGACAACTCGGGAGTTGACGAATCTGCCGTTTTCGTCAAGAGGAGTATTTGCCTGAGCAACGTAGAACTCGTCCTCCTGATCGGCTGTCATGTAAACAACCTCGTCTGTTACAACGCCTCTCTCCTTGTCGATCTTTCTGAAGGAAGCCTCGATAAAGCCGTATTCATTGATACGGGAGAAGGTTGCAAGGTAGGAAATCAGACCGATGTTGGGACCTTCGGGAGTTTCGATAGGACACATTCTGCCGTAGTGGCTGTAATGTACGTCTCGAACCTCGAAGCCTGCTCTGTCTCGGGAAAGACCGCCGGGACCAAGAGCGGAGAGTCTTCTCTTGTGAGTAAGCTCTGCCAAGGGGTTGGTCTGATCCATGAACTGAGAAAGAGGTGAGGAGCCGAAGAACTCCTTGATTGCAGCAGTTACGGGTCTGATGTTGATGAGTGTGGAGGGAGAAAGGGACTCAAGGTCCTGAGCCTGAAGAGTCATACGCTCGCGGATAACTCTCTCAAGACGTGAAAAGCCGATTCTCACCTGATTCTGCAGAAGCTCGCCTACGCAACGGATTCTTCTGTTTCCGAGGTGGTCGATGTCATCGGTGGTGCCGATGTGCTCTGCAAGACAGTTCATATAGTTAACAGATGCGAAGATATCATCTGTTGTGATGTTGTTGGGGATGAGCTCGTCGCGACGTGCTCTTAAGGTATCCTTGAGCTCCTCTTCATCCTTGCAGACCTCAAGAATCTCCATGAGTACGGGGAAGGAAACCTTCTCGTTGATGCCGCACTCTTCCTTTGCGTCGAAGCTTACGTAGCCGTCGATATCTACCATGTTGTTGGAGATGATCTTTACGATCTTACCGCCGTCGATGCTTACAAAAGCCTCTCTTACACCTGCGTTTTCAATCTCGAGAGCCTTTTCTCTGGAGATTGTGTCGCCGCGAAGTGCCATAACCTCGCCTGTTACGGGGTTAACGATGGGCTCGGAAATAACCTGACCTGCAAGTCTGCCGGAGATGCCCAGCTTCTTGTTGTATTTATATCTGCCGACTCTGGACATATCGTAGCGTCTGGAGTCGAAGAAGAGATTGTTGATGTGTGTCTGAGCACTCTCTACTGTGGGAGGCTCGGAGGGACGCAGCTTTCTGTAAACCTCGAGAAGGCCTGTCTCGATGCTGTCGGTGGTGTCCTTCTCAAGGGTAGCCTTGATTCGGTCATCGTCGCCGAAGTACTCGATGATCTCAGCGTTTGTGCCGAGACCGAGAGCTCTGAGGAATACGGTAATCGGAATCTTTCTGTTCTTGTCGATACGAACGTAGAACACGTCGTTTACGTCATTTTCATACTCGAGCCATGCGCCGCGGTTAGGGATTACTGTGGATGAATACAGCTCCTTACCTGTCTTGTCATGGTCCATCTTGTAGTACACGCCGGGGCTTCGAACAAGCTGAGAAACAATAACTCTCTCAGCGCCGTTGATAACGAAGGTACCGCTGTCGGTCATGAGAGGGAACTCTCCCATGAAAACATTGGACTCCTTGATTTCACCGGTCTCTTTGTTGAGAAGTCTAGCTGTAACTCTCAGTGCAGCGGAGTATGTGGCATCTCTTTCCTTACACTCGATAACGCTGTAATTGGGATTGTCCACATCCAGTGTGTAGTCGATGAAATCAAGCACAAGGTTTCCTGAGTAGTCGGAAATACCAGATACATCCTTGAAAACCTCCTTGAGTCCCTCGTCAAGGAACCACTGATAGGACTTCTTCTGCACCTCGATGAGATTGGGCATACCGATGACTTCTTCAATCTTCGAAAAGCTTACTCTCTCGCTTTTGCCAAGCTTTACCTGCTTAACATTCTCCATTAGGTGTATCACTCCTTCGAAAATAATTACCAAATAGAAACTGCTCTCCCCGAAAAGGGAAACGGACAGCAGAGGGAAACAGCAGCGAACCTGCCGCTTTGCCTTAGTCAACACATATACATATATAGTGTAATCACAGCACTGCGACCACAATATTTACCCCACACTCTCTCAAAAGATCTTTTTCGAAAAAAGGTCTTGACAACAGTTCGGGGATATGATATATTGTTGATTTTCGTACATAGGCGATTTTGCCTGAGAGGGCATTCCCCCCTATAATAGTACATCATAGAATTATATTAGCCTTAAGTCAAGATGTCAAGAGGTTTTTAGAAAATAATTCAAATTTTTCTTGTGTTTTATTACCAAAAGAGAAAAATAAGAAGATTTTTTAAGTTTTTTGTAAATCCACGAAACGCCCGAGTCCGTTTACGAAAATTAAGAGGGATTTTCTACCCTCTCTTTCCCTTTTCCCACATCCCCTTTCTCCCAAAACAAACTTTTTCTGTGCAAAAAAGTGCAATCTCTCCCCTTAAAATGATAACAATTTTTTAATATTTATTGAAATATATATATTACCTTGATATAATATTATAAAATTTTGTCGAAAATGGCAGTTTGTCACAAGCTGTCAATTTCATAGCATCCGGAGGGGCTTATGGCTGAAATTAAAACTCAATATTACGCACCCGTAGAGGCGCGTCCGGCAACACTTTTAATCATCGACAAACAAAACAAACCCTTCATGTGGTCGCTTCAGGGAGACACCACTTTAGGTCGTCACTACCCCGAAAGCACCTGCGATATCCGCGTTGATTCCGCAATCACCGGACGCAGACAGGGCGAGTTCATCTACGATGATTCCGACGATTCCTACTACTACATTGACAACAACTCCACCAACGGAACCTTCATCAACGGCGAAAAGCTGGAGCCTTTCAACGAGAGAGGCACAAAAGCCTTCAAGCTCTCCGACGGTGACATCATCCGCATTGACCGCTCAAAGCTCAACGTCCCTCATCCCGAGTCAGTGCTCATCATCTTCTCCCGCTCCTTCGAAATGAACGAAAACTGGGAACTCAGAAATATCGCAAATCTCAACCGCATCACCATCGGACGTGACGCACAGAATACGATCGCCCTCAATAACCTGATGGTTTCCCGCGAGCACGCCGTTATTGAGCGCACCGAAGAGGGTCTGGTGCTTTCAGACCTTGATAGCCAGAACGGTATGTGGCTCAATATGAGAGCAGTTGAGGAAAGCGTTCTCATCTACAACCACGATGTTCTGAGAATCACAAACAACGTTCTCATCATCCTG
>JAZSME010000106.1:0-6315 GCA_045535715.1 Ruminococcus sp.
CAAGATTTTCCCGAAGCTCCTTGAAGTTCTTCCTTTAAACCTTTGGATATATACCATTATCACAATTGTTGTCAGAGTCAGCGCATACCTTGTGGCTGCTTTCAGATACCACAGATTTGCGTCCATTCACACATACTTCAATAAAGTGACGGGACTGGGAGTTTTTCTCATCCCCATTATGCTTATGACGCCTTTTGATATTCCCTACTGCTATGCAGCCTGTACCCTTGCCTTTCTCTCTTCTCTCGAGGAACTTCTCATCCACATTATCGAGAGAGATTACAGCAACAAGACAAAGACTCTAATAAGCTGTCTCAGGAGAAGATTCTCAGAGGAAAAGAAAGCCTAATGAACAGTAAAGAAATAAGAGATTTTCTCACTGAGCACAGGGACGATGAATACAGAGCCTTTGTCATAAAGCTCATCCCGGGCATAGACGAAAGCACTGTTCTGGGAGTCAGAGCCCCCAAACTCAAAGCTCTTGCAAAGTGTATGATAAAGGATGGCTCTTATCGAGATTTTCTCTCTAAGCTTCCTCATAAATATCACGAAGAAAATAACCTTCACGCCTACATCATAAGCTTTTTAAGAGACCCTGATGAATCGTTAAATGAAATCAGCCGTTTCCTGCCCTATGTAAACAACTGGGCAACCTGTGATTCTCTCAGACCTACTTTGAAGCCTCAAAACAAGGCTTCCTTTGAGGAATTCGTTCTTAAATTGGTGGACTCAGAGGAAACCTATACAAAGAGATTCTCAGTCGAAATGCTTATGATACATTTCCTGGGAAAAAGTTTCAAAAAAGGTCACGCCTTGAAGATTTCCAAAATCAGAAGCGATGAGTACTACATCAATATGATGACAGCCTGGTATTTCGCCACTGCTCTCATAGCCAACAGAGAGGATACTCTTCCCTATCTTGAGAAGAAATCCCTCTCCCCATGGGTTCACAATAAAACCATACAGAAGGCCATTGAAAGCTATCGGATTGACGAAGACCTTAAGCGCTACCTCAGAACACTTAAAATAAGATAACTATGTAGAGGAGATGCCAAGGCATCTCCTCTTTTTTACATGCAGCTTGAGCAACCGCTCTTGAGCTTGAAGCTCTCGCAGTCTGTGCACTTCTTCTCGGTGGGATTTGCCTCGTGAGTACCCACTCTGATTGAATCAAGCTGACAGTAACCCTGTTCACAATTGTTGTATGCGCAGTTCTTGACTGTGCAGTGAATGCTTCTGTTTACAAAATTGTTGTCCATAACGATTCTCCTTGATAAAATCGGCGCCTTTTTTCGCACCGTACTTATATTATCTCTTTAAGGAGCCTCTCTTATTCATAGCACAAATTGCGAATATCAGGATATTATGTACTGAGGTGAAATTTATGCTTTACATAATCTTCTCAATGATCACTGTGTTTTTGTCGCTCTGGGGCTTTGCCGATCTGATAAAATTTCTGCTTTTCCGACTTTTCGAATCAAAAAACGATTCTTCCGTAATTATTGTTTCCCCTCTCGGAAAAAGCAATCCCGATGCGGAGTTTATCCTGAGGGGCTGTTGTGAAAAAGTGAAGTGGATGGGACGTGTCCGACCGAAGCACGTCATCTGCCTTGATATGGGAATGGATAAAACCTCAAAGGACATCTGTAATTTCGTGGCAAAGGACTATGGATTTCTGAAAATAGCAACTCCCGAGGAGCTTCTTTTACTGCTTAAATCCGAAGCAAAATAATTTTTTCAAGTGAGTGAATTCTTATTGTCTAAGTAATTATTTTGTATTATAATAGATGATGAAGATTTTTGACTTTCAATGAGGACTTATCAATGAATAAAGAGGATATTTATGAGGTTTGCGGAACGGTTGAACACATAATCTACCGCAACGAAGAGAACGGATATACGGTACTTGAAATAGGCAGTGATGACGGCAGCATCACCGCTGTTGGCATTATGCCCGATGTTTACGAGGGCGAAGAGGTAAAGCTTATCGGCTCCTTCACAAGCCACAGCCACTACGGAGAACAGCTTTCCGTCTCTGCCTTTGAGAGAAGTATGCCCACCTCAGCCCTCGGAATACTCAAATATCTCTCAGGCGGCGCTATAAAAGGAATAGGTCCCGCAACTGCCGCAAGGCTCATAAAGGCCTTCGGAGAAAACACCCTTGAGGTCATGGAAAACGAACCCGAAAGAGTTGCAAATATCAAAGGAATTTCCCTTGATAAAGCCAAAAGCTTCAGCGAACAACTCAAGGCAAACTCAGGAATCAAGGAGCTTCTCTTGTATCTCGGAGCCTATGGAATCGACACAAGAGACGCACTGAACCTCTGGAAGAAATTCGGAAAACGCACCATTGAGATGGTTGAGGATAACCCTTTCTCGCTTTATACCGACGGCGGCTGTATCAGCTTCGAGACTGCCGATATGATTGCTCAGAAAAAAGATATTGATCCCGACTCTTCCTTCAGAATCAAAGCAGGTCTTTCCTATGTTCTCAGACATAACCTGAGAAGCGGACACACCTGTCTTCCTCAGGATAAGCTTATGAAAACCACCGCTGAATTTCTTTCGGTGGAGCTTTTTAAGGTCGAGTCCGCACTGAACGATATGGTTCTGGACGGTACTCTCATGCGAGATTTCTTCGAAAATCGGGAGTTTATCTTTCTTCCGCTTTATTACAACAGCGAAAATTACATAGCCGCCAGAATGAAAATGCTTCAGAGTTTCCCCATGGTTTCCATAAAGAACATTCCAAAGGAAATAAAGGATATCGAGAAGAAGCACAACATATCCTATGCCGACCTTCAGCGAACTGCAATTACCGAAGCCCTGGAAAAGGGTCTTCTGATACTCACCGGCGGTCCCGGTACAGGCAAAACCACAACCCTAAACGGAATCATCGAAATTCTCAAAAGGAACGGAGAAACTGTACTTCTGGCTGCCCCCACAGGCAGAGCCGCCCAGAGAATGAGCGAACTTACAGGCTGTGAAGCAAAGACGATCCACCGACTCCTTGAGGTGCAGTGGACAGATAACGACCAACCCGAATTCAAGAAAAACGAGCGCAATATGCTGAGCTGTGACGCACTGATTGTGGACGAGCTTTCCATGGTGGACACAGTACTTTTTGAAAATGTGCTCAGAGCGCTTCCTTTGGGATGCAGACTCATTCTTGTAGGAGACAGCGACCAGCTTCCCTCTGTGGGAGCAGGAAATCTCCTTGCGGATCTGGTAAATTCCGAAACCGTTCCCGTTGTAAAACTTACGGAAATTTTCCGTCAGGCTCAGGAGAGCCTCATTGTTACCAACGCTCACAGAATAGTAAACGGCACAATGCCTGAGCTCGAAAAACGCGACAGCGACTTTTTCTTCCTCAGCACCTCGGATATGACCGCCGCACGTGAGCTTATTGTGAGTCTCGTCAAAGAACGACTTCCCAAAAGCTATGGTTACTCCCCCATTACCGACATTCAGATACTTTCTCCGGGAAGAAAGGGAATCCTCGGCACAAATGAGCTCAATATCGCCCTGCGGGACGCTCTTAATCCTCCCAAAAAAGGCAAGGATGAAATCACCTTCGGATTTAACACCTACCGAAGTGGTGACAAGGTTATGCAGGTGAAAAATAATTACAATATCTCTTGGATTCGCGACACCGGAGAATTCGGCGAAGGTGTCTTCAACGGAGACATCGGAATCGTCGAAACCATTGATAAAATCTCTAAACGTATGCAGGTAAGATTTGATGACAGAGTTGCGGTTTACGATTCAGATATTGCCGCTGATCTGGAGCTGAGCTACGCCTGCACAGTACACAAAAGTCAGGGAAATGAGTTTGACGCAGTAATTATGCCCGTCATAAAAAACTCCCCTTACCTCTTTTACAGAAATCTTCTTTACACAGGAGTTACTCGCGCAAAGAAGCTTCTGATACTTGTGGGAAACAAAGAAACTGTAAGCCATATGGTACAGAATAACCTCAGGACTCTCAGATACAGCGGACTCAGAGCTCTGCTGAAACGATAATCAGGACTTATGGATAACAGAACTGCAATCAGAGAAAAATACAAATGGATAAAACGCCTGAGAAAGGCGATCTGCTCTGTATATCCGGAGATTTGTCCCTACTGCTTAATAAGAGTGGATCCCTTGGAAACAGCTTGCAAAAGATGCAAAAAATCTTTCCCGAAGGTGGGATTTGACAGGCGAGCCATCGGCGGCTTTTGCGTCAGCTGTGCTCTTCCCTACAAGGCACCCTACGACAAAGCCCTCAAAAGTCTCAAGTTCAAGGGAATGAAGCAGTTTGCTCCTCAGCTTGCGGCAAAGCTTTCCGAGTCAATAGAGCGAAGCTATCCCGATTTGCCCTTTGATCTTATCACCTACGTTCCCCTTCACCCCAATCGTCAGAAGGAAAGAGGGTATAATCAGAGTATGCTACTAGCAAGAGAGGTTTCCTACATTCTCGGAATACCTTTTCAGAACACTCTAACAAAGGTAAAGGACAATCCTCCCCAGCACAAGACCGACATCAGGCATAAAGCTTCCAACGTAAAGAATGTTTACAAGGTTATCAATAAAAAAGCTATTCAGGATAAGCGGATTCTCCTGATCGACGATGTCATTACATCGGGTCACACTCTCGGGGAAAATGCAAAGACTCTCAAAAATGCCGGAGCTTCGGAAATTTTTTGCGCAGTTTATGCAACTGCCGTTGAAAAACGACTTGAAATACAGGAGAACCTATAATATAATAGACAGGTGTCTCTTCAGACACTTACTTCAGCTATAACCGAAAGGATGTTATATATGGATATTGCTCTGGACCTCGGTACCTGCAACACCAGAATCTACACAAAAGAAAAAGGGAAGCTTCTTGACGAGCCTTCCGTTATTACATACGACGCAATCGACAATGAAATTCTTGCTGCGGGCTCTGAAGCCTACAAGATGCTGGGAAAAACTCCCACGAGAATTCACGCTGTCTATCCTCTTGAAGGCGGCGTTATCGCCGAGCTTGACCTTGTCGAGGAAATGATCGATATTTTCCTTTCTCAGGTCACATCATCAAAAGTTATTATGCCCAGAATCGTCGCTTGCATCCCCGGTGAGATCACCGAGGTTGAAAAACGTGCTGTGGTAAATGCCATTTCAAGCTTCGGCGTCAGAAGAGTTTACCTCATTGAATCCGCAAAAGCTGCCGCAATGGGCGCAGGCCTTGATATTATGAGTCCTCACGGCTGTATGATTGCTGATATCGGCGGAGGTACAGCCGACATCGCCGTAATGTCTCTCGGCGGAGTTTCCGTCAGCACCACCATCAAGGACGTAGGCAAGCGTATGGATGAGGAAATTGTAAAATACATCCGCCGTAAGTACTCCCTGATTATCGGAAACACCATGGCGGAGCAGTGCAAAAACGCCATTGGCTGCGTAATGCCTCCTCTTGAGGAAAAGGTTTTCAGAGTCAAGGGAAGAGATGCTATGAGAGGTCTTCCCCGTTATGTTGACATGAGATCCTCTGAGATTTATGAGGCTATTTCCGAAACCGCAGACGGTATTGTGAAGGGTATCCACGATGTTCTTGAGAAGACGCCTCCCGAGCTTATCGGTGATATTTACACAGACGGAATCACCATTTCCGGAAGTCTCGCTCAGCTTGAGGGCTTTACTGAGCTTATTTCTCAGCACACCAAGCTTGAGGTGCATCTTGCTGAAAACCCCGGTGATTGCGTTGTAAAGGGTTGCGGTAAGGCTATTTCCTATATCGGTGACGTTGAAAACAGCTCGGCCATCAACGTAAATCCCCTGCTCGCAGCATATTGATTTTTAGTCCTAATTAAAGAATCTCGGGTCGTCGGAGAGTCTGTCTCTGACGACCTGAATTTGTCCTTAGAGTAATACTCTGTTACCGATTGTAATATAAATATAGCGTAGGTTGTCCATTATCAACAAATTATTGTTTAACATTTTGTCAAATCCACCCAAGATTCCACATTGCAACTGTGAGTAATTACAATATTTAACTATAATATTTGTCTATTATTCTTGTAACCAGATTGTCATTTTTTGTTGCTTTTTTCACCGGAATAGAGTATAATATGCATATTAGATTATGCTTTCTTCTATTACATTTATATATAGCACTTTTGAGAGAAGTGACATACATAACCTTCGACGGAGGAGAACGGTATGAGCGAAAACAAAAACTTGATTGCAGAGCTTGAGGCAAAAAACGCTCGTCTGCAGCAGGAAATCGATCAGCTTAAATACGACGACTCTGCATGGGCGCAAAAGCGAAAATTAGAGCTTGCCGAAGAG
>JAZSME010000035.1:0-5260 GCA_045535715.1 Ruminococcus sp.
TTTTTCACAGCAGAGGCGATCTCCTCGGCTGTCATTGTCCAGCCTGTCGCCTGCCATGCTGCATTTACGGGATATTCGGGGAAGATTATCTCATCACCCTCCATATAGTACTGCATATCGAGGATCTGATTTGCCTTGTCATTTTTGAAGATAACAAGAGTTGCTTCCTCGATGTCGGTTTTGTAAACCGCTTCGAAATAATCATTTCCGGTAGAGGTAAAGGTGTAGCTGAGATTTGTGGAAAGGATAAGACCTTTATCATTCATCCAGCCAAGGAACTCCGTATTACCGCCCCTTGCAGTTACGGTAACGGTAGCGCCCTTTAAAAGGCTTGTGTTTCTGTAAGATGGGCCCTGAGGCCTCTCTGCCCCGCCGTTTACGGAAATCCAGAAGCCTGACCCGCCCACTACGGAAATTCTCAGGCTTCCCACAGAGCTTACGTACTTCGCTTTAACAGTAATATCCTCTGTGATGTTACTAAAATCTCTGCTCCAGCTCACAAACTCATATCCGCTGTGAGAGGGAAGCTGAGGAGCTGTTGCGCTCTCGCCTCTTCTGATAGTCTGTGTGCTGAGCACAGTGCCGTCATAGTCCACGAAGGTTACCACAAAGTCATTGACCTCGGTGGACACTGTAAGAGTATTGTCAAAAATATTGAGAGTAAAGGTTACGTCTGTTCTTCTCTCCAGAGTGATGCTGTCATTGAATTCGGGCCACTGCTTGAAGTACTCCGAGTCAGCTGCCTTGAACTCGTATCTTCCTGCATCAAGGGTAAGTGTTTTCCTGTAAATACCATTGCCCATATCCTCCATGATATCCGAAGTACCCCATGAATTGAAGTCACCTCTGATAAAGTAGGTCTCGGGAGTGTGGAGCACCTTGAGCATCTTTGTCTCAGTATCAAAAAGGAAGGTATAGGTACCGCCTGTGGCGTTGAGAGTACAGTTGTTCTCACCCGAAGACATAAGCCAGCCTGTCTCAGAAGTTGCTTCTGTGGTGTTGTCAATCACACCATTATTTCCGTACCAGATGCTGCCCTCGAGAATCTTGAACTGATAGGAACCTTCCTCAAGCTCGACGGAAACAGAAACTGTGGACTCGTCCACTCTCTTCATATTGGGAGTGGGATTCCAGCTGTTGAAATCGCCTGCCAGAGTTACGGAGGAAAGAGAGCCCGGCTCATCAGACTCGCTGCTGGTAAGCATTGTTCCCGAAATCTTGATTTCATTGAGGAGAGAAAGGTTTCCCTGATTCACGCCGAAAGCGTACTTGACATATCTTGCGTACACAGGCTCCGAAAGCTCACACTCTGCCCAGTAGGGGCTGTCAGATGCTACGGGGTTGATGGTCTTGATATAGTCAAAATAACCGCCGTCATCGGAGATATATACATTGATATATGTGGGCTGTACAGCGCCTGCGTCGTTACTTCCTGAAATCACGTGAATCTTTGTGCCTGTGATTTCTGCCTGACCGCCAAGGTCAATGGTAACAATACCCTTGTCGTTTGTTGTGTTACCTGTTGTGTCTCCTGTATTAAGGAAGCCGAACCAAGCGGAGTTATTGAGTCCGAACTGGAACACTTCGGAGGCGATTCCGTCTGTAAGGCTTGCAGTGTAGGAAGAACCCTCGAAACCTGCTACGGTGCAGGGCTTTTCGAGAGCGATATTGTTATCGTTTGTCTGTACGTGTGCTGTACCGTAAGCCTCTACCTCACTGAGGAGAGTCCATTTTCCGTCACATTCTGTGAGGAGTTTTATGTATCTGCCTACTGCGTCGCTGTTTTCAAGGGTTGCCCAGTAAGGCTCGTCGGCACCTTCATCGAGGGTAAGGTTTCCTGCCTTCGCATAGGTCTGACCATCGATGGAAACGTAAACAGCAATATTCTTAGGAGCTGTGATCTCCTCGGCATTTTCACCTGCAAAGACGTAAGCTCTTACCTCGGAAATCTTGTATCTTGAACCGAGATCAATCACCGCAGTACCGACACCGTTCTCTGTGTTAGCGGCCTCGTCCTCGGTTGAATTCATAAAACCGAACCAGTAGTCGTTACCCAGTTCTTTTTTAATAACTCCGTCAGTAAGACTTGCGGTGAAGCTATCCCCTGAAGGCTCAAGAGTTTCCTCTTTGCCAAGGGCGATGTTTGCTCCGCCCTCCAGCTCTGTGCCGTAAACCTCAAGCTCGTTAAGGAACACCCAGTAATGGCCTTCGGCGCTTGCGGCAACTTCAAATCTTACATATCTTCCCTCTGCCGAAGCGTCATCAAGGCTTGCCCAGTAGGAGCCTGTGGCAGAGTGGTCAAGATTCATACTGCCGGCGTTTTCAAAGGTAGTTCCGTTTTTTGAAACGGACACATTTATGTATTCGGGAGGACCGATGCTGGATTCGTCATCTCTCGAATAGATATGTGCCTTGAAGCTGTCAAGGGTATATCTTGCACCAAGGTCAATTGTTATGTAACCCACGCCGTCGGTGACGTTCTTTTCCTTGTTGAAGCCGAACCAGTTGCCTGAGGGCCAGAGACTTTCGGTATATACGCCGTCAGTCAGATCGGCCACGTGTGCAGACTCTGTCTTTTCAACCTCATAGGGCTTTCCGAGAGCAAGATTCTCTCTGACTACTGTCTCCCCTTCTTCCTCATCGGGAGGAGTTACAGAGTCGTCCTCAACATCTTCAAAACTTACGTTGGAGGATATTGAGAGAGCTGTGACGCCGTAGGAGGGTGTGATACCTGAGAATATCACCTTCTGTCCAATCTCTGCACTCTTAAGATAGGCGTAATGTGTTGCTGAATCGGGAACGCTGTCAGAAGCAACGCCTGAAATGAGAACCTGTCCGTCAACGAGGGTCATGCTCTCAGTAGTTGTTGCATCCGATGTGCCGTAGATCTTATCGGTAATGATCCAAGCGGATTTCTCTGCGCTCCACTCCACAAGCAGACTCAGAGCGTTGTGAATTCCCGAGTTTTCGGGAGTAACCTCTCCTGAGTTGAACTCGGGAGTAAGAAGCACAAATTTGCCATCCTCCACCTTTACATTCTTGCCTGTCATCTTAACAGACTGAGGTGGAGCAAACTTGATAAAGGCACCGGGCTCTACGTCTGTGCCGTTATTGAGAATGGTACAGCCTGAGAGATAAACTCTTGTGCCCACCTCAAGATTCTTGAGAATATCGTAGTTTGTGCCTGAGTACTCAACAGGATTGTCTGCGTCTGAGATACCGGTCTCCCAGTTGTGAGCGGCTATAAGCCACTCTCCTTCGCCCAGCTCAACAGAGGGAGTACTGTTACCCGTTCCCACAGAAACAGATTTTACCACGTTACAGTAAATCGAAGGATCCCATGTAACGACCACATTTGCTGTGTAACGGATATTTGCGTTATCCACCGTTATAAGTCCGTTGTTCCATGTGGGAGAATAGATAAAGCAGTCGCCTGCCTTTATGACGGAGTTTCTGCCATTTACATATATACCCTTGTTATTGAGAGCGATAGTATTGCTTCCCGTCTGCGAGAGCAGTGTTGCCAGATTTGTGTTAGCCTCTTTAAGCTGTGTCTCCGTTGCGTTTGTGTTCGCAATCAGAGTCTTGGCTGTACTAGTAGCTTTTCTTATCTCTGTAAGGATAGCTTCGGGATAATTATAGTGTCTAACATCAGCTGTTCTGTTCACTGTTTTCTGAAGTTCCTCGCGGGCAAGGTCTGTGGCAGACACAGTTTCTTCGGAGGATGAAAGCTGAATGATTCTGTCGGAGTTATTATTGATCCAGCCTGTTACGGTAGCACCGGAAGAGGTTGTAAATGTACCGTAAAGACGAGTTCCGCCACTGCCGATTTTTGTAATCTCAAACATTGAGAAGCGAGGAATTGTGTAGCTGTATGAGGTTGCTGTTTCGGAAGAATAGATATACTTCGCTGCGTTTGCAACATAAAGACCGGGGGTGGGATTCGCACCGCTGTAATCGATCTTGGGGACGGAGCTGTTTGTCTTGTAAGGAAGTACTCCGTAGCCGTAAAGATA
This sequence comes from Ruminococcus sp., assembly GCA_045535715.1. Taxonomy (GTDB): domain Bacteria; phylum Bacillota; class Clostridia; order Oscillospirales; family Acutalibacteraceae; genus Ruminococcoides. The sequence continues at coordinate 4,017 of JAZSME010000035.1, forward strand.
GGAGCTTGAGAGAGAGTAGTTCTTGAAATAAACACCGCCGCCGTTTGCCTCAAGGCCCGAGGAGTCGCTGGTGTTTCCCTCAACGGTATAGATTCTGCCGCCCGAGGTATAGAGGCAGATGCCGATATGCGCTACGCCGCCTGAGTTCTGGAAATACACAAGGTCGCCGTATTTGGGAGTATATGAGCCGCCCTCGTACTTGGAATACTTGAAGTAGCCTGCACCTTTGAGCTGACTTACCCACTGGCTGCAGCTGATTTCTTTCCAGATGTAGGTGTAGTCTCCCTTGTGATAGCGTCCCAGATCCTTGTAGGTTGCCTGGTTTGTGCTTCTGGACTGATAGAGACACCAAGAAACAAAGGAAGCGCACCAAGGATAGTCAGAGCCACCATAACCGAGACCCAGATTACCCATGTTGTAACTGAATTCAACGTAGTTTGATCGTCCTGATACTTCACCTGAAAAATTACCATCGGCGGCACCTTCCTGATAACCTAACTGAGAAAGTGCAATTGCCACAACGTCTGTTCTGTTGTCTCCTGTGATGGGAACTTTCAGATAGTTCTGATAGTATCTGCCTCCTTTATAAGAGGAAGAAGGGCCTGACTGAGCACCGTTTCTGTAAGTAGCCGCTGAAACGGACAGACTCATGCAGGAAATCGCGGTAATTATTGCCAGTATCACAGCAATTATTCTTGTTCCTGATTTTGTGTGCACAGAATCACTCCTTTTTGTTTTTTGACGGCTTGGTGTCAAGCCATAATTTTACTATTTTATTATATCATTTATCTATTCACAAGTAAATAGAAACAACCTATTATTCCCCCTTTTTGTCAGAGTAAAAAATGGGGCCTATTACTCCTCTCTTGCGAAGAGTCACAGTATTTTCATGTTTCTCCGAAAAAATCCGCCCTCCCTTTCGGGAAGGCGGAAATGTTACTGATCAGGTGCATTATGCTTTATCAGCGTAAACAAGGTCGGTGTAGATAGTGTGTTCATTGCCGGCTGAATCTTTATAGGTAAGCCAGCCCTGAAGAATCCAAGTAGAACCACTCTCAACACCCTTCTTGTTGACAGTAATGGTCTTTGTGGGAATCTGGTTTGCAGAGCCCGGTGTCCATCTTGTGACATTTGAGTCAGTTGTTCCCTTATAGAAGGTGTCAGCGTTATACTTTGACTCCTCTACAATAAGTGATCCTGCCTGCACGAAGGTGAAGTCGGAGTTTTCTGCTACCTCCCAGGAG
>JAZSME010000128.1:0-5249 GCA_045535715.1 Ruminococcus sp.
ATGTGGAACACTGCAGGTGACGAGGACAAGGGCTGGCCCGGTACTGCTATGACAGCAGAGGGCGACGGTATCTATTCCTACACACCTTCAAAGTCTATTGCTAATGTTAATTTCAATAACGGCAGCGGTCAGACCGACGATCTCGTATATCCCGGTGCAAACCAGATGTATGATATGGAGTCAAACACTTGGGTAGTATACGATCCCGGTAAGGCAGAGCCCTCCATTACAATCAGCAAGAATGACGGCTCTTCCTTCAAGACAGAGACAGTTACAGTTACTGTTACTGTTAAGAATGCAACTTCCGCTTACTACACAGTTGACGGCGGTTCTCAGGTGAGCTTCACTGACAGCGCAGAGGTAACTCTCGGTGCAACCACAGCAGTAGGATCAACCACAACACTCTTTGTTTCCGCTTCCAACGATAACGGCACAGTTACATCTTCCGCTACATATACAAAGAGAGATGCTTCCTCCGGCGGCAACACAACAGGCAATACCTCCGGTCAGCTCGGCGGTTACTTTGCAACCAACCCCAACGGTCAGGTTGGCAAGAAGACAACAATCTCCGTTGACGGCTCTCTCTCTGATTGGGACAGCTCCATGCTTATCGCTCAGGGCGTTGCTAATGATGACCCCCGTGTATATCGTCCCAACTCAATGTACGAGGTAGCAGTTGACCTCTATGCTCTCTATGCAGCATACGACAACAACAACCTCTATCTCATGTGGGAGATGACCAACGTTCAGGACTGCGTAGCTCCCAATGATGACTATCCTCTCTCTCAGGGTACTCTCTGGCAGACTCAGGAGCTTCCCTTCTTTATCGCAATCGACACAGGTGACCCCGATACTGCTATCGGCAACAAGGGTAACCTCACAACAGGTGGTACTATCTGGAATTCAGGTATGACCTTCGAAAACGGCTTCAATAAGCTCATCTCCATCAACACTAAGGGCGGCAATGGTCCTTGGGTTTACGGTGGTAATGAGAACGGCCTCAACGCAGTTGAGATACTGGCTCCCGGTACTTCCAAGATTACAATGGACTTCGGTTCAGGCATTCTCAGCAAGAATGTTTACGGTATCGACAAGGCATACGGCGAGTACAACAACCGTGTACCCGGCGATGTTCAGGATGATTCCGCAGCATGGATCGATTTCAACGCAGCAGGCCACAACAGCGCAAAGTATGACTTCTTCTATGAGCTCTCCATTCCTTTCTCCGAGCTCGGTATTGATTCATCTGATGTAGATGCAAACGGCATCGGTGTTATGCTCGTTGCTACAATGGGTATGTCCGCTATGGACTGTCTCCCCGGTGACCTTGTTATGACAGATCAGGCTGACCTCGATGACGCTGCAAACTCTCAGGAGAACAACAGCTTCGAGAAGAGTGACGCTGATAATATCACAGTTCCCTTTGCTCGTGTTGGTAAGCTTTCTTCAGGCGGCGGCACAGTTACACCTCCCGCAACAAAGCCCACAGAGCCTGAGACTCCCACAGAGCCCGAGAAGCCCACAGAGAAGCCCACAGAGCCCGAAACACCCACAGAGAAACCCTCTGAGACTCGCACAGAGCCCGAGAAGCCCTCAAATCCTCCCGAAACCGGCGGCAAGTTCTTCCTCGGTGACTCCGATATGGATGGTAAGGTAAACGTTAAGGATGCTACAAAGATCCAGAAGGTTGTAGCAGGCCTCGAGGGTAAGTTCAGAGGTGACGCAGAGGTTTGCGCAGATGCAAACTGCGACACCGAGATCAACATCAAGGACGCAACAGAGATTCAGAAATATGCCGCAGGTATGGCAGTTAAGACTCCCATCGGTCAGGCAATCAACATCTGATTATAAAAAACTTCCACCGTCTTTAAGGCGGTGGATTTTTTTGTGGGGCATAAAACAGCTCACTCCTTAATAGTATAGTGTAGAATACAAAAGGAGTGAAAAATATGGAATATACCCTGAAAGCACAACCCATATATACCCTGAAGGAGGTACTCAATACCTCCACTCAGCAGCCTGTCGATCTAGATTTTACTTTGCCTGATTACTGTGCAGATATGGAAAAAATCCTTAAATGCTCGGTAAATGTCAAAGTGTTCAGCAAGATTCTCTCAGCGGGACAGCTCAGGATAGACGGCACAAGTCTTGTGAGAATAATTTATACGGACTCATCGAGAAAGACTCTACGTTGCTGTGAGCAGAATGTGCCATTTTCTATTTCTCTCAATGTTTCGGGAGAGGTGAGAGACTATATTGTCTATTGTGATGCAAGTCCCGAATACATCAACTGCAGAGCACTTACCCCCAGAAGAGTCGTGGTGCATGGCGCCATAGAGCTTAACACCCGAATTCTGACAAAGGATACACTGCGTCTTTATTCAAAAGGGGAAGAAGGGGACCTTGAGACAAGGGAAACTACCACCTCCGTCTGCGCTCTCAGCACGATTTATCAGGATAGGTTTACTTTTGCCGATTCCTTTTCCATGAATACGAAAAAGTCAGTTGAAACCATAGTCAGAAGTGAACTTTTCCCGAAAATTACCGATTACAGTATTCACTCGGGACAGCTGAACGTAAAAGGAGAGCTGATTCTGAGAATGCTTTATATCTGTGATGCCGCAACCTCAGAGCTTGACAGATTTGTAACAAGCATTCCTTTCACTCAGACCTTGCGAATTCCTGATGAAAACAGAGACATCAGTAAAATTGAGCTTAGTGTCAGTTCCTATGACGTGACTCTCAAATCCGAGATGATGTCCGAAGAACCTCTGCTTTTTGTGGAAGCTAATCTTACTGCGTCTGTTCTGGGTTTTGAAAGACAGGAAAAATCCTACATAACCGATGCTTATTCTACTGCCTTTGAAACTGAAACGGATTCAGAACGGCTGTCACTGCTTACCGGTGTGGAGCCTGTCGGCATTACCGCAACCACAAAATCAACCCTTTTAATGGGTGAAAGTCCTATTCAGAAAATAATAGACATCTTTGCTGATAGTGTTAAAACATCCTGTGAGATTTCGGAGGATACCCTGAATTTCAGGCTCAGAGCGGACGTGACCATTATCGCTGTAAACACCGATGATGAGCTTGTTTGTATTGAGAGACAGGTGGAATTTCTCAAGGAGCACAGAACAGAAGACGTTTTTTCTGCGGTTGATAATCTGAAGTCTACGGTATCTTCTCTGAGCTTCAGAATCGGAGACAGCAATGACCTTGAACTCCGAATGGAAGCAGAAATTTCAGGTCTTTTAGTGAAAACGGAAAACATCCTGTGCGCAAAAAGCGTGAGGAAAACTAAAGAAATCGATTTCAGCAGTCAGTCTCCTCTTGTCATTTACTATGCCGATGAGGGAGAGTGTATCTGGGATATCGCAAAAGCTTTCCGTACCTCAGTTAATTCTTTAAAAGAAGAAAATAACCTTCCGGAAGATGCCCTTGAAGTATCCTCTGTGCTGATGCTTGTCAGAAAATGATCAGAAAAACTCCCTGTCTCAGGGAGTTTTCTTTTTAGTGGCATAATAGATATCCGAAAAACATATAGTTAAATATAAAAAACAGTGTGGAGGCAAAGTGATGGAACAGAGAAACATTTACCGAGATATAGCCGAAAGGACCAAGGGAAACATATATATCGGCGTGGTGGGACCGGTCAGAACAGGCAAGTCTACCTTTACAAAACGTTTTATGGACACTCTTGTGATTCCCAATATCGGTGATACATACAGAAGGGAAAGAGCCCTTGACGAACTTCCCCAGTCTGCGTCGGGAAGGACAATTATGACCACCGAGCCCAAGTTTATCCCTGAGGACGCTGTGGACATTGATCTGGGAGATAACGTAAACCTCTCCGTAAGGCTTATTGACTGTGTCGGATATATTGTGGAGGACGCTCTCGGTTATCTTGAGGATGATGTGCCCAGAATGGTGAAAACCCCATGGTTTCCTGAAGAAGTATCCTTTCTTGAGGCTGCGGAGTATGGTACTCGCAAGGTTATCACAGATCACAGCACCATCGGTCTGATGATTACAACTGACGGTACCATTGGGGATATTCCCCGAGAAAGCTACATTGAGGCAGAGGAGAGGGTTGTGAGGGAGCTCAAGGAAATCAACAAGCCCTTTGTTATCCTTCTCAATACCTTGGAGCCTCAAAGTGAAGGTGCGGTGAGACTCAGCGCATCTCTTGCCGCCAAGTATCAGGTTCCCGTAATTCCCATTTCCTGCATGGAGCTCAATGAGATGGAGATAAAGAGAGTCCTTGCGCAGATTCTTCTTGAGTTTCCCATAAGAGAAATAGATGTGGATATTCCATCCTGGGTGGTTTCAATGCCGACTGAACATTGGCTTAAATCAGAGCTTTTTTCTGTCATCAGGGAAATCTCACAGAGTGTGAGGAAACTGCGTGAAGTCCAGACTTTATGCGAAAATGTGGGTGAAAACGAAAATATTATTTCATCGAAGCTGGTGGGTGTCGATCTGGGATCAGGCAAAGCGCGCATCTGCATTGATCTGAAGCCCTCTCTTTTCTTCAGTGTCCTGAGCGAGGAGACGGGGCTTGATATTCCTGATGAGAAGGCTCTTCTTAAAAGCTTCAATGAGCTCAGCCGAAAGCAAAGTGAAATCGAGAGAATCACCGAAGCCTACAATCAGGTTATGGAAAGCGGCTACGGAATCGTAATGCCCACTATGGAGGAGCTTGAGCTTTCTGAGCCGAAGATCATAAAGCAAAGCGGAAAATACGGAGTAAAGCTGAGAGCCTGCGCTCCTTCCGTTCATATGATGAGAATAGAGACTTTTGCAGAGGTAACACCGATTGTCGGCAGCGAACAGCAGTCAGAGGATCTTGTGAAGTATCTTCTTGAGGAATTTGAGTCAGACCCTGCGAAAATCTGGGAGTCGGATATCTTCGGAAAGTCTGTGAGCGTTCTTGTCAATGAAAGTCTTCATAACAAGCTCTATCGGATGCCACAGGATGCAAGGAGAAAGCTTACCCAGACCGTTGAGCGCATCATAAACGATGGTTGCAACGGACTGATCTGCATAATTCTCTGAAAAATAAAGGGGAAGAGGGAACTCTTTCACATAATAATAATTGACTTTAATAAACCTGATACAAAACCGTCGAAAAAAATCGACGGTTTTTTCTTTTTTTGCTTGCATTCTGAGAGAAAAAAGTATAATATATTTATATATGTGTGTTATAGGGCGAAGTATATGCTCAAAAGACTTTGACCTGACCCGCTAAA
>JAZSME010000068.1:0-38948 GCA_045535715.1 Ruminococcus sp.
GCTTCGGTTGCGGAGCAGGCGGAGATGTTATCACCTTCATAATGAAGATAGAAAACCTGGATTATATAGAAGCAGTCAAGTTCCTGGCGCAAAGAGCGGGAATGGAGCTGCCTGAGAATACCTATGATGATTCTACCGCAAAAATTCGGGCCCGAGTTTTCGAGGCGAATCGTGAAGCGGCAAGATTTTTTAATAAGAAATTATATGAAGCAGACGGAAAACACGGTCTTGAGTACTTTTACAGACGTGGACTTCAGGATAACATAATAAGACGCTTCGGTCTCGGCTACGCCCCGAAAAGCAGATTTGCTCTCAGCGACCACCTGAGAAAATGCGGTTTTTCTGATTTTGAGATCGTGACTGCAAACCTTGCCTTCCGAAGTAATGACGGAAAAAGAATAGTGGACAGATTTGCTGACAGGGTAATGTTTCCGATTATTGATCTTCGAGGAAATGTCATTGCTTTTGGCGGAAGAATCCTCACCGATCAGAAACCCAAATATCTTAACACCTCAGATACCCCCGTGTTCAAGAAAAGTGCCAATCTGTTTTCTCTTAACAATGCAAAGAATACAGGTGAACGCACCCTTATTCTCTGTGAAGGATATATGGATGTCATTGCCCTCAACAGAGCAGGCTTTAAAAATGCAGTTGCAACCCTCGGCACAGCCATAACCTCAGAGCAGGCAATGCTTATGAAGCGTTATGCTGATGAGGTCATAATCTGTTATGATGCTGATGAGGCAGGGCAGAAGGCAACTCAGCGTGCCATAGGAATACTCAGAAACGCCGGTATGGTGGTGAGAGTGCTCACCATTCCTGACGGAAAAGATCCCGATGAATTCATAAAAAACAAGGGAGAAAGCGGAGCAGCGGCTTTCAAGAATCTTCTCGAGAGCAGCGGAAACGATGTTGAGTATCGACTCTCTAAACTTCGTACACAGTTTGATTTCACGAGACCTGACCAGAAGGCTGGCTATATGACCCAGGCGCTCGGTGTAATTTCCACCCTTGACAGCGCCATAGAGCAGGATATTTATGTTTCAAAACTCTCTCATGAATTGTCCATTGACAAGGATTCCATAAAGTCTGACCTTGTAAAACTTAAAAAGAGACGTGGAGTTTCTGAGAGAAAAAAGGAATTTCAGAAGCTCAGCTCTGACCTCTCCGGCAGAAATGATACTATAAATAAAGATAAGGCGAAGAATCTGAGAGGTGCAAAGGCTGAAGAGATGCTTCTTTCGTATCTTCTTTATCATAACGATATGATCGAGGAAGCTCTTCACAGCATCACACCTTCGGATTTTGTGACACAATTCGGCTCAAAGCTTTTTGAGTATATCATTGATAAAGTCAGAAGCGGAGCTTCACCGCTTACGACCTTCAGTAGGGACTTCACTCCGGAAGAGGTATCAAAAATATATTCAATCATAACTTCGTATAACGAGCAGACAGCTACCAAAAGAGCCATGAGCGAATATGTTGAGGTAATCATAGAGGAGAAGAACAAGCTCTCCGACGATGCAATAACCGATATGAGTCCTGAGGAAATTCTCAGAAAACTTCGTGGAAAAGACAAAAAATAAGATGTTTATATAGGAAAGGAAATGATATTATGGCAGGTTCAATTCAGGAAAAAAAGGCAGTAATCAAGGAGATTACAGAGCTTGGTAAGTCCAAGGGACATCTCACAAATAAAGATATCCTCGATGCTATCGGCGAAATCGATTTTGATCCCGAACAGCTGGAAAAACTCTATGATAACCTTGAAAGTATGGGTGTTGAGATTGTCGAAGACAGCGACGATCTTCAGTTTGATGATATTGAGCTTGAAATTACCGCAGCAGTTGACAGTGAAAGCGGTGAAGGCGATGGAACAGAAGCGGTTGCAATTGATGACCCCGTAAAGGTATACCTTAAGGAAATCGGCCGAGTTCCTCTTCTTACATCTGAGGAGGAAATTGACCTTGCAATCCGTATCAATGACGGAGATGTTGCCGCAAAGCAGAGACTTTCCGAAGCAAACCTCAGACTTGTTGTAAGTATCGCAAAGCGTTACCTTGGCAGAGGTATGCAGTTCCTTGATCTTATTCAGGAGGGTAATCTGGGTCTTATCAAGGCGGTTGAGAAGTTTGATTATACAAAGGGATTCAAGTTCTCTACTTACGCAACATGGTGGATCCGTCAGGCTATTACCAGAGCCATTGCGGATCAGGCAAGAACAATCCGCATTCCCGTTCATATGGTTGAGACTATCAATAAGGTTAAGAAGGTTTCCTCACAGCTTCTCCATCAGAACGGTCACGAGCCCACTGCAGACGAGATTGCAGAAGAGCTTGATATGCCTGTTGATAAGGTACGCGAAATTATGCGTGTAGCTCAGGAGCCTGTTTCTCTCGAGACTCCTATCGGCGAGGAGGAAGACAGCCATCTCGGAGACTTTATTCCCGATGAGGAAGCTCCCGCACCTGCTGATGCAGCATCACACACTCTTCTCAGAGAGCAGCTTATTGAGGTGCTTGATACCCTTACCCCCAGAGAGGAGAAGGTTCTCCGCTTAAGATTCGGTCTTGAAGACGGCAGAAGCCGTACTCTCGAAGAGGTAGGTAAAGAGTTCAATGTTACCCGTGAGCGTATCCGTCAGATCGAGGCAAAGGCTCTGAGAAAGCTTCGTCATCCTTCACGTTCCAAGAAGCTCAAGGATTTCCTTGATTGATATCTTTAACTCTCAAAAAGAATGCCTGATTATCGGGCAAAGATAATGGAAATGATATTATGTCATATAAGATAGATTTCGGAATGTGGGGATCTGTTTTCGCAGTTCCCACATCTGTTGTTGATAACGGGCTGAAACTGGCAGGAGAAGCTCAGCTTAAGGTTTTGCTCTATATTCTCAGAAACTCCGAAAAAGAGCTTACAAACGAGAATGTTGCAGAGGCCCTGAATCTTCATCCTGAGGATGTAAGTGATGCTGTCGATTATTGGAAGAGCGCATCCTTACTGGTGAGTACAGGGGAGAGCTTTCTCGTTTCTCAGAGCAAAGAAGATGAAAAGTCCGAACCGGCAACAAATAAAGAAAACACAAATAGCGAGACTTCTTTACAGAACACCTCAAGGAAACCGCTGAGAGCCATTAAGCCTGAGCCTGCATATATCAACCGCAGACTCAAGGCAGAGCCTAAGCTGGTTGTGCTTATGGATGAGGCGTCAAGGATTCTTTCCAAAGTCCTCTCAAGTGCTGATACCGCCACTCTTCTGATGCTACATGATACAGACGGGCTTCCTGTTGAAGTGCTTCTTATGCTCATGGAATATGCTGTGAAGATTGGCAAAGGCAATATGAGATACATTGAGCGCACAGGTATGAAATGGTCTGAAGACGGTGTTAATACTATCGCTCTCGCTGAGGAGAGAATTCGTCAGCACACAGCAGGGACAGAAGCATTTAATATCCTCAGAATGGTGTTCGGTCTCGGATATTCGGGCTCACCCACCAAGAATCAGCTTCAGTATGCCGATATGTGGGTTAATCAGTGGAAATTCTCAGAGGATATGCTCAGACTGGCCTACGAAAAGTGCGTCGACAGCAAGGGACAGCTTAATATGTCCTACATAAACGGAATTCTCAGAAAATGGAAGGCGGCTGACCTTAGAAATACCAAAGAGGTTGAAGCCTTTGATGCGAAGAGTAAGTCATCAAAACCCGCAGTCAAGGGCGAACAGAAAGCGTCCTATGATCTTGATTTATTTGAGGGTACCAGTATTTTTGAGGACTGACAGGTGATACCATGAATTACAGTAAGAATATATTCAATAAAGCATACGAAAAAGCAAAAGAAAGACAGGATAAGGCAAACTCTGAAGCAAACCTCAGAAGAGAAAAGATTTGCAGGGAGATACCTGAGATTCTTGAGACAGAAAGAGAGCTTACATCGATTTCTGTAAAGACCGCAAGAGCTGTTCTCAAAGGTGCAGATGCAAAATCTGAGCTTGAGAAGCTTAAAGAGGAAAGTCTTAAGCTTCAGAACAGAATCGCATATCTCCTCAATACCCACGGTTACCGCGAAGATTATATGGAGCCTCAGTATTATTGCCCTATTTGCAGAGATTCGACGTTTGTTGAAAAGGACGGAAAGTCTCTCTATTGCCAGTGCTTTCTTAATCTTCTGAGAGACTGTGCTTGTGAAGAGATCAATAAGCTCTCGCCTTTGAAGCTCTCCACCTTTGAAACCTTCTCTTTGGATTATTATTCCTATGACAGTGATCAGGGCGGAGTGTCTCCCTATGCCAATTTGAGCAAGATTTTCAACTATTGTCAGAACTATGCTCATAATTTTGATGAGAACAGCCGTTCTCTCCTTATGCGCGGAGCAACAGGACTCGGAAAAACTCATCTCTCTCTTGCTATTGCCAATGAACTGCTTAACAAGGGATACTATGTTGTGTATGTGAGTGCGCCTTCCATTTTGTCAGAACTGGAGAAAGCTCATTTTGACAGGGAAAGGGAAGAGGAATCAAGTCTCAGAGATACCCTCTGCGATTGTGATCTGCTCATTCTTGATGATTTAGGAACTGAATACAGCAATCCCTTTACCAAAGCTGAAGTATATAATATCTTCAATGAGCGTCTTTTACGCAACAAACCCACAATTATCAATACAAATATGACTTTGCGTGAGCTCGAGCTTGCTTATTCACAGCGTTTTGTTTCCAGAATTCTGGGTAGTTGCAGCAGACTTGAGTTCATAGGCAAGGATGTCAGAACTGTAAAATTAAGAACCTAAGAAATTTTTCAAAAAAAATTAAAAAATACTATTGACATTTTCGGGATTTAGGATATAATAGTTTATGCTGTCGTTGCGGAATTGTGTAAGGGTAGCACAGCAGACTCTGACTCTGTTTGTCTGGGTTCGAATCCTAGTTCCGCAGCCATAAGAAAGCCCCGAAGAAATTCGGGGCTAACTTTTTAACTAAAATATGGTTTTGCTACCTAAGCTTAATCATTATATTTGTCTTTATCCTCGAGGTGTAGCGCAGTTTGGGGACGTTTCCGAGCGCCGCCGGTGGCGGATTCAGCGAGGAAAAAGGAGTGGCAGTAAATTAGGCTGTGGCAAGTGCTTGCACGCAGACAGAGCCTTAGTTACAACAGGAAGCGCGCGACCTTCGGGACGAAGAGTTATCTTCGTGGTAAAATAAAGTAAAAATAAGAATAAAAGTAAATACCGAGGTGTAGCGCAGTTTGATAGTGTGCGACCTTCGGGACGAAGAGGTTTCTTCGTAGTTGTATCAAGATAAATAATAGAGTTAATATCGAGGTGTAGCACAGTTTGATAGTGTGCGACCTTCGGGACGAAGAGGTTTCTTCGTAAAATATAGTTTAATATAAAAGTTAATATCGAGGTGTAGCGCAGTTTGATAGTGTGCGACCTTCGGGACGAAGAGGTTTCTTCGTAAAATATAGTTTAATATAAAAGTGAATATCGAGGTGTAGCGCAGTTTGATAGTGCGCGACCTTCGGGACGAAGAGGTTTCTTCGTGGTAAAATAAAGTAAAAGTAAAAATAAGAATAAGAATAAAAGTTAATATCGAGGTGTAGCGCAGTTTGGTAGCGCGCTTCGTTCGGGACGAAGAAGTCGTGGGTTCGAATCCCGTCACCTCGACCAAAACCGCACAGCTTCTGTGCGGTTTTATTTATATCTATCTTTTTTCGCGTATTTACAAAATATCAGCAGTTTGATATAATTATCACATTAAACGGAATCGAGGTGTTTTCTATGAAAGTCAGCGATAGATTTTTAAAATATGTTTCTTTCGGAACTAATTCCGATGAAAATTCTGAGACCTGTCCCTCAAGTGCTTGTCAGCTTGAGCTTGGTATGTTTTTGGCTGAGGAGCTTAGGAAAATAGGTCTTTGTGACGTGGTGCAGGACAAAGACGGCTATGTATACGGATTTATTCCTGCAACAAAGGGCAGGGAAGGAGATCCTTCAATTGGATTTATAGCTCATATGGATACAAGCCCTGCTGTGAAGGGTGATAATATCAAGCCTCAGGTGGTCAGCTACAAAGGCGGAGATATAAGGCTCAATAGTTCTGTGTCTATTACTCTTAAGGATTTTCCCTTCCTTGAGAAATACATCGGATGCGATATTATCACAACAGATGGCACAACCCTCCTCGGAGCTGATGACAAAGCAGGTATTGCCGAAATATTCACCGCCTGCGAATATCTGATAAATCATCCCGAAATAAGCCACGGCAGAATAGCTGTGGGAATTACTCCTGATGAGGAAATCGGCAGAGGTGCCGACAGATTTGATCTTGAGCGTTTTGCCTGTGATTGGGCATATACAGTTGATGGCGGTGAAATCGGTGAGATAGAGTACGAAAACTTCAACGGAGCTTCAGTTGAGATTACTGTAAATGGTGTCAATATCCATCCCGGCAGCGCTAAGAACAAGATGAAGAATGCAAGTCTGATGGCTGCGGAGTTTATCAATATGCTTCCCAAAGCTGAGACCCCTGCCCATACAGAGGGCTACGAGGGCTTTTATCATCTTTGCGGTATGGAGGGTGACGAAACTCAGGCGAAGCTTTACTATATTATTCGCGACCATTCAATGGAAGCTTTCACAAAACGCAAAGAGTTTGTGAAAAATTTGGTAGCTTATCTCAATAACGTCTACGGAGAAGGTACATTTCAGGCAAATATTGAGGATAGCTACTACAATATGAAGGAAAAGATCACTCCCTTTATGCACATTATTGAAAAAGCAGAAAACGCTATGAAGACAGCGGGAGTAGAGCCTCTCGTGGTTCCTATAAGAGGGGGCACAGACGGCGCAAAACTTTCCTTCGAGGGGCTTCCTTGTCCCAATCTTTCCACAGGTGGTGCAAACTTTCACGCTATCCACGAATTTGTTCCCGTAGAGTCTATGGAAAAAATGGTGAAAGTCCTTGTTACATTGATGAAAAATGAATAATCTTTTTGGTCCATCGGTTATGCCGATGGACTTTTTTTAAAAAAAGTATTGACAAAACACATACCTCGTGATACGATGTATTACACAAGAGGAGGTATTGTATGGATATTCAACTCAAACGAGGAATTCTGGATGTTGCAGTTCTTGCCGCAATAAAAAATGAAGATTCCTACGGATATAAGATCATCAAGGATATGAAGCCCTGCGTGGAACTTTCAGAGTCAACACTTTATACAATCCTCAAGAGACTTGAGGGAGCAGGGATGCTCACCGTTGTCTCAAAGGAGTATAACGGAAGGCTCAGAAAGTATTATCATATTACTTCATCCGGCCTTAGAAGGATTGAGGATTTTAAGTCGGAGTGGAAGGAAATTATGTCAATTTATTTGTTCGTTACAGAGGAGGAAAAGAAAAATGCTTAAAGCGGATTTTCTGAAGGAGCTTGAAAAGAAGCTGTCAGGTTTACCTCAGGCTGATATTGATGAACGCCTGAATTTTTACAGTGAAATGATTGATGACCGAATGGAAGACGGGCTTTCCGAGGAGGAAGCAGTTGCGGCTATCGGCACAGTTGATGAAGTTTATGAGGAGATCGTTTCCGAAATCCCTCTTAGTAAACTTGTGAAGAAGAAGTTCTCAAAGGACAGAAAAATGAGCTCATGGGAGATTGCTCTTATTATTCTCGGTTCACCTATATGGTTCTCTTTATTGATCGCCTTGATTTCGGTGGTCTTTTCAGCTTACGTTGTTCTTTGGTCTCTGATTGTTTCGGTGTGGGCTGTGGGTGTTTCTTTGGTTGCAACTGCAGTCGGACTTTTAGTAGGAACAGTATTTTTCATGATAAGAGGTTTTATCCTTTCCGGTTTTGCGGTGCTGGGTGCAGCGCTGTTTTTGCTTGGATTCAGCTTTGTTTTCTTGTATCTTTGCAAGCTTTCAACAAAAGGTGTTGTCTTCCTTACAAAGAAACTCACACTTCTTATTAAGTCAATGTTTATAAGAAAGGAGAATGAATAATGAAAAAGTCTCTTGTAATTATTTCCGTATCCCTTATGCTTGTGGGAATCATCATTCTTACATGTGCACTTGCTGTCTGCGGTTTTGATTTCAGAAAACTCAGCACCGTGGAGTATAAGGATAGTACCTTCTCCTTTGATGAAAAGGTAGAGAATATTTCTGTTAATGTATTCACGTCAAACATTCTCCTTTTGGCATCTTCCGATGATACTGTGAAGGTTGAGCTTCACGAGAATGTAAAGGAACCTCACGCAGTTACTGTCAGTGAGGGTGTACTCAGAATTGAATCTGAAGATCAGAGGGAGTGGACGGACTACGTTGGTATCAATTTCGACCCTCCCAAAATCAAGATTTATTTACCCGAGTCACAGTATAAAAACCTCAGCATTGAGAATTTCACAGGTGATATCGAGGTGTCTTCAGGCTTATCCTTCAAGGATGTTAAAGTAAAGAACGTTACCGGAGATATGAGATTCTTTGCGGAGTCTTCCGGGGATATTACAATTGATCTCACATCAGGTGACGTTTTCATCAGCGGTTCAACCTTGGGAAATATCAATGTTACTCAGACTACCGGTGATATCGAGATTTCCGGCGTCAGCTGTACAAATCTTGATATTGAAAATACAACTGGTGACATAGACCTTGATTATGTCACAGCACAGGAGGATATGAACCTGAAAACAACTACCGGCAGTATTGAGTTTGAACTGTCGGATGCTGAGAATATTTATATGGAAACCACAACGGGAGATATCGAAGGATCTCTTTGTTCAGAAAAGATTTTCGACGTTGAGGTGAATACAGGAGATATCGAAATCCCCCGAACCTCCAAAGGCGGAAGATGTAAAGTAATTACCAACACCGGCGACGTTGAAATTGAGATTAAGTAAATATTCCTCGGATTACGTCATTTTGTGTTGACTTTTATGTGAGTGGTAATTATAATATCTGTGCAATGATAAGGAGTGGATATAATGAGAATTAAAAAAGGTTTGGCATTACTTCTGGCTCTTATGATGTGTTTTGCATTTACAGCTTGCAAAAAGGGTAATGAGCTTTCAGAAGACATAACCCTCAGCGGAATGTTTGACTCTGTTCTTGAGAAATCAGGGGTTTCTTCAGACAGTATGACACAACTTGAAACGAAGGATGATCTTGAGAATAATTATCTCATTGATCCTGCTGATGTGAAGGGTTTTTCCGCTTCGGTGGCAAGAAACTCCACAGAGAGCATCAATGAATTTGTGATTATTGAGGCAGTTGATTCTGATGCGGCAGACCGTATTGCATCGTGGCTTCAGATCAGACTCGATGGTCAGATGGGACTCTGTCAGAGCTATTCTCCCGAGTTTGTAGCAATTCTTGAAAAGTGCAAGGTCGAAGTTAACGGAAACTTTGTATCAATGCTTATCTGTGAAAACGCACCTGAGGTAAGAGACCATTACAACTCATTCTTCAAATAAAATTTATCAGCCGTAACCATTATTATTCTTTCAAGTGGTTGCGGCTGTTTCCTTATTATGCTACAATATGAAAAGTACTTTTAAAGGATAAGGTATACTTATGAATATTGAAGAAATAAGACAAAGTTATTCAAATATGAACAATATGCAGAGAGAGGCTGTGTTTCACACAGAGGGTCCTCTTCTGATTCTTGCAGGAGCAGGTTCGGGTAAGACCACCGTACTTGTAAATCGTATTGCTTATATTCTCCAGTGCGGATATGCGCTTCCTTGGCAGATTCTTGCAATTACCTTTACAAATAAGGCAGCAAGAGAGCTCAAGGAGAGAATCTGCAATCGTGTTCCTCAGGGCGGAGACGAGATCTGGGCGGCTACATTTCACTCTGTCTGCTCAAGGATTCTGCGACGTTTTGGTGACAGAATCGGATACAGCTCTCATTTTACAATTTATGATACAGATGACCAGCGCAAGGTTATGAAGGATATCCTTAAGGCTCTCAGCGTGGATGAGAAAATGCTCCCACACAGAAGTGTGCTTTCGGCTATTTCTCAGGCAAAGGATGAGATGAAAACCCCTGAAGATATGGCTTCGGAGGCAGGCTTTGATCCCAGAAAGGTCACCATCGCCAAGGCTTATGCCAAGTATCAGGCTCAGCTAAAAAGCGCAAATGCCATGGATTTTGATGATATGCTTCTGTGCACCGTCAGACTGTTCGAAGAATGTCCCGATGTGCTTGCGCTTTATCAGAATCAGTTCAGATACATAATGGTTGATGAGTATCAGGATACCAACAGAGTACAGTACAAGTTTGTCAGTATGCTTGCTCAGAAGAGCAGAAATCTTTGCGTTGTTGGTGACGATGACCAGAGCATTTACCGTTTCAGAGGTGCAACAATCGAGAATATCCTCTCCTTTGAACACACCTTTGAGAACGCAAGAGTTATCCGACTTGAACAGAATTACCGTAGCACAAAGAATATTCTCTCAGCGGCAAACGATGTTATTGTGAATAACAAGCAGAGAAAGGGAAAGACCCTCTGGACAGAGAATGACGAGGGCGAAAAGATAACACTTCACACCGCAACGGATGAAAGAGAAGAGGGTATGTATATTGCAAGCACCATTCTTGAGATGGTGTCAAAGGGAAGAAGCTTCTCTGATTTTGCAATTCTTTATCGAATGAATGCACAATCCAATGCCGTTGAGTTTGCGCTGAGCCGTTCGGGTATTCCTCACAGAATCATCGGCGGTCACCGATTCTTCGACCGAGAGGAAATCAAGGACATGCTCTCATATCTTCAGGTGATCAACAATCCTCTGGATGATATCCGTCTCACCCGAATCATCAACAAGCCCCGCAGAGCCATCGGCGACACAACTATTGCGAAAATATCTTCCATCGGGTCAATGCTCTCAATGAGTATGTTCGATGTTATCCGTCAGGCAGAGGATTTTCCCGATCTTAAGAGAAGTCTTTCGAAGCTTTGTGAATTCAGGGAGATGATGAACGGCCTTATTGAGGCTCACGAGTCAGGGGATTATTCTCTTGCGGAATTATATAATCTCATCCTTGAGCATACTGACTATAAGAACTTCCTGAGAGCGGAAAAGGAAAATGCTGATGAGAGAATCGATAACGTAGATGAGCTTATGTCAAATATTGTTAAGTTTGAGGAGGACTACGGGGAAGAGGCTACTCTCTCTGCATTTCTCGAAGAAATCTCTCTCCAGACAGATATAGATAATTATGATGCTGAATCAGATTCGGTTATTATGATGACTATGCACAGTTCAAAGGGTCTGGAATTCCCCGTCGTTTTTGTTGTGGGAATGGAGGAGGGAATTTTCCCCTCATACCAGTCTGCATACGAGCCTGACGCTCTTAACGAGGAGCACAGACTCGCCTACGTTGCCATTACAAGAGCAAAGGAGAAGCTTTTTCTCATACACGCTCAGAGCAGAATGCTCTTCGGTTCAACCCAGCACAATATGGTTTCCAGATTCTGTGAGGAGATTTCCGACAGCTTCCTTGAAAAAACAGGTGTGAAGAAGCGCGAGGTTGTGGCAGTACCTGCTGGTGATAAGCCCTCGCATTTCAATCCCTATGCTTTCACCGCCAAGAAAGCCGCGCCTTCCAACTTCGCTTCATCCTATACTGTCGGAGATAAGGTTATGCATAAAGTCTTTGGCGTGGGTATGATCGTCAAAGCTCAGAAAATGGGAAATGACACAATGCTTGAAGTTTCATTTGATAAGGTGGGCACAAAGACCCTTATGGCGAACTTCTGTAAAATGGAAAAAATCTGATTATAAGTCCTCGGCACACCTGTGTCGGGGACTTTTCACAATTGAGCACGATCTTCATATTATAGCAGTAAGCCGTACTTTAAGCCGGTTATACGGCAGAGGTATATGCAAACTATAAATGGAGGTAGCAATATGAGTGATAATGTTTATTCCGCAGAACAGAACTGTTCAGACAACCACGAATGCACCAATGTATGTATTGACGCTCTGAGAGTCTATGACAGCTGCGGAGACAAGGATTGTCTTTCTGATCTGACTGTTTATTTTACTGAGGCTCAGCAGACCATTATTGACGCAGCCGTAAGCGTCAGAATTAAAGAGGCAGAGGTAATTTCTGTTCTGACGGATCTGGAGGCAGTACCCTTCCATAAGGGCTTTTATTCCGTCGATATGACTTATTTTTTCAACATATCTCTTGATGTTTTCACCGCTCCCGGAGGTAGTCCCACAGTTATAAACGGATTGTCTGTTTTCAACAAGAAGGTTATCCTTTACGGCAGCGAGGGTGGAGTAAAGGTGTTCAGAAGCACCTATTCTCCTGAGGAAATGGATGTTCAGTTCGGAGGCTCCAATAATCTTCCCAAGGTGTCTGTGCAGGTTGCGAAGCCCATAGCTCTCTCGGCAAAGCTTCGGAATAATTGCTGTGGCTCACAGCTTCCTTGCAGTATTCCTCTTAAGATATGTCAATGCTACGGCTCTGAAATCGTTCCCTGTGGGGGTAAAGCCGTAACGGTTTCTCTCGGTGTTTTCTCTATTGTTCAGATGGAGCGTAGTGTTCAGATGTTGGTACCTTCCTATGATTTCTGTATTCCTGAGAAAGAATGCAGAAATTCTTCAGATAATCCTTGCGAGGTGTTCTCAAAGCTGGATTTCCCCACGGATGAATTCTTTCCTCCCAATGTAACTGATTCATCCGATGGCTGCGGATGTTGCAAAAGCTGAATATTTCTATTAAGGTGAGGGCAGGCTTATGTCTGCTCTCATTGTTTTTTTATTGATATTTATACAGCTGTGTGTTATAATAAAATGTCAGAGAATTTACATAATATTTACAAATTACACCTTGATGCTTTACAAGTTTGAGGTATAATGTTTTTACTGATAAACAGGAGGTTTAATATGTTACAGATAAAGAATGTCAGTAAGCGTTACGTAACAGGAGAACTGACTCAGGTAGCTCTTGATAATGTTTCGCTTAATCTCCGTGATAATGAGTTTGTCTCCATTCTGGGTCCCTCGGGCTCAGGTAAGACAACGCTTCTCAATGTTATCGGCGGTCTTGACAGATACGATAGCGGAGATCTCATTATTAACGGAATATCCACAAAGAAATATAAGAGTCGTGACTGGGATTCATACAGAAACCACACAATCGGATTTGTGTTTCAGAGCTATAATCTCATTGAACATCAGTCGATTCTCTCTAACGTCGAGTTGGCTCTCACTATTTCAGGAGTAAAACATAAAGAAAGACGCAGAAGGGCAAAGGAAGCCCTTGAGAAGGTAGGTCTCGGTGATCAGATCCACAAGCGTCCCAACCAGCTTTCAGGCGGACAGATGCAGAGAGTTGCCATTGCAAGAGCTCTTGTGAACAATCCCTCTGTTCTGCTTGCGGATGAGCCCACAGGTGCTCTTGACAGTGAGACAAGCATTCAGGTAATGGAGCTCCTCAAAGAGGTTGCAAAAGACAGACTTGTTGTTATGGTTACTCATAACCCTGATCTTGCCAATGAATACTCAAATCGTATTGTAAAGCTTAAGGATGGTGCAATTGTTGATGATACCAATCCTTACGAGGTAAATGATACCGAGGTTTCTGAGCCTCAGCATAAAAACTTAGGCAAGGCATCCATGTCACCTCTCACAGCTCTTGCACTGAGCTTCAATAACCTGAGAACAAAGAAGGGAAGAACCTTCCTCACAGCCTTTGCAGGCTCTATCGGTATTATCGGCATAGCCCTGATTCTCTCTCTGTCCACAGGTGTCAATAACTATATTGATGATATTCAGAGAAATACCATGACTTCTTATCCTATTGTTCTGGAAGCAAAGACTATGGATTTCTCCGGGCTTCTTGATATTTCCGAGGATGTTGAGAACAAAGATACCCACGATAAGGATGCAGTTTATTCAGATAACACTCTGATTGAGCTTGAGTCCACAATGATGAATAGTTTTACAGAAAACAATCTGACTCCTTTCAAGGCGTACCTTGATGATGAGTCAAGCGAGATTCATAAATACATCGGCGAAAATGGTATTGTATATTCTTACGATACAAAGTTTGATGTGTATAGCTTTGACCCTGACGGAATCCTTGTAAAGACAGACGGAAGCACTTTGTACCAGACAAAGGCTCAGCAGATGGCAGGGGCAGAGATGCAGATGATGGACGATATGGGTATGAACACCGAAGCAATGGAAATGTTCTACGGAAGCTCCAACTTCAGCGAGATGATACCCGGTCAGGGCGACACTCTCATCAGTCCCATCGTTACCGATAACTATGATGTTGTTTATGGCGAAATGCCTGACGAGTACAACGAGGTTGTTCTTGTCCTCAATGAAAACAATGAGGTTTCTGCAACCTCGCTTTATCAGCTGGGTCTCCTTCCTTCCAAGGTTTACGAGGAGCATATGAAGAAGATAGATGCCGGTGAAGTCGTGGAGCTTGAAGCTGACAGACTTGATTATGAAGACATCATCGGAAAGGAATTTACCTTTGTACCTGTGGCTGACTACTATCAGAAGCAGACAGACGGCACGTTCAGGGATATCTCCACTGAGCCCATTGCTCTTGAGAATTTAGTTAAAAACAGCGACAAAAAGCTTGAGATCGTCGGAATTATCCGTCCTAAGGACAGCGCTGACACAGTTACGATTTCAACTGCTGTTGCTTACAACAGAGAACTTACAAACTACATCATTGAATACACAGAGAGTGCTGAAATCGTAAAAGCACAGCAGGCTTCTAAGGATACTAACGTACTTAACGGTCTGATGTTTGATCCGGAAGATGACAGCGTGAAAATTCAGGATATCAAAGCCTATATTCAGAATATGGGCATCAGCGAAAAAGCTTCTCTTTTCTCACAGCTTTTCTCAGCAATGAGCAGCACGATGCCTCCTGAAATGAGTGCATCCGTTCAGAATATGGGGGAAGTAGAGCTTGCAGCTATGCTTGACCAGTATATGCTTGATCCCGATGATGAAACAATGCTCGCCCTTTACGACGTCTATATTTCAACAGGTACCTATGATGATAATATGGAGAACTTCGGTGTTATCAGCCTTGAAGCTCCTTCTTCAATAAGCATTTACGCAGACAGCTTCGAGAATAAAGATAACATTACTCAGTGCATCTATGATTATAATGCCACAGCGGCAGATGAGGATAAGCTATCTTATACTGATTATCTCGGACTTCTGATGTCCTCAATCACCACAATCGTCAATATCATTTCCTATGTTCTTATAGCTTTTGTAAGTGTTTCTCTTGTGGTTTCTTCCATTATGATTGGTGTTATCACATACATTTCCGTTTTAGAGAGAACCAAGGAAATCGGTATTCTCAGGGCTATGGGTGCATCAAAGCATAACATCAGCCAGGTATTCATTTCAGAAACTCTTATTGTGGGTCTTCTGGCAGGACTTATCGGTGTCGGAGTATCACTTCTCTTACTCATTCCCGCAAACGCAATTATCCACGCTCTTGCGGGTACCACGGCAATGAGCGCAACGCTTCCCGTAGTAGGCGCAATAGTTCTTGTGCTTCTCAGCGTTATCCTTACGGTTATCGGCGGACTTGTTCCCTCAAAGAAAGCTGCAAAGATGGATCCCGTTACAGCACTCAGAACTGAATAAAATAAAAAACGCAGGAGGTTTACTCCTGCGTTTTGCTTTTTATCTTGTGTTACTGATTTAGAAGTACAACTTCATTTTCACCGTAGCTTTCATTCAGTGCTTTTCTCATAATCAAAGCTACATCGGTGTTTTCAATCTTTTCTTCAGTGAAGAGGTTACCTGCCTGTGCGCCTGCGGCAAAGAGAAGAACGTCTGTGCTTGTGTGTTCTCCGCCGGATGTGAAGAGTGTGTCGTTTACATTTTCCGCAGTCTTTGTTTCAGGAAGAATAACTCCGCCTGTTTCGTGGTCTGCTGTTACAATAACGAGGGTACCGGGATGTGATTCTGCCCAGCTCAGTACATAATCGATGCACTTGTCAAATGCCTGCATTTCGCTTAGGGTACCGTTCATATCCATCTTTGCTTCGTAGATGTCAATGTGGCTTGCCTCAACCATCAGGAAGAAGCCTTCGTCTCCGTCAAGAAGCTCAAGTGCCTTTGCGGTCATGGTGGTGAGAGAAGGATTGCGGTCAGCGTTCATATCAGCATAGGAGAAGGCTCCCATGAGTTTTTCTGCATCAGTTACCTGCTGAAGCTCCTCTGTGGTCTTAACGTATGTATATCCTGCTTCTTCGATTCGTGCGGTCATCTTAGGTGTCTCTGTGTATTCGGTTCCGCCACCCAGCAGCACCTCTACTCCGGCACCGATCATGTGCTTGAGGATGACATTGTAAAGCCCTCTGTAATTGGCGTGTGCTACCATTCCCGCAGGAGTTGCGTGGGGGATAAGATGTGTGTCCACAAGACCTGCCTTCATACCCTTGGCTTTTACAAACTCAACTATTGTTTCAACGGGCTCATCATTTTCGTTTACGCCGATGTACTGGTTTCTGGTTTTGACACCACAGCTGAGGGCTGTTGATGCGGCGGCGCTGTCGGTGGTGCCGTCAAGGGAATCTGTGCCGACATAGCAGGTATAGGGCATACTTTGCATTGCAAGCTTGGAGCCCTTTACAATTTCGGAATTCAGGATTATGTTTTCGCCCATACCGTCGCCAATGAGAAGGATGATGTTCTTTACTTTCGCTGTTTCATCCAGGTTGTATGTTCTTGTTTCTCCCCAGTTGAGCTTATCGGTTTCTGCTTCCGCAGGAACTGTTTCAACAGTTGCAGAAGGGATTTCTGTATAGGCTTCGGGTGTGTTTTCTCCTTTTGAACAAGCTCCCAGACTGAGAACCAAAATCAGGGAAAGTAAAAGAGCGGTTAGTTTTTTCATAAGTTTCCTCCTAATATCTTTTACCAATTTGTTATTTTATCACCTTTGACGAGGAAAGCTTTTTCTGCAATCTCAGCCATTGGTGTGTCGCTTCTGCTGTCAGAGTAGAATTCTTCTACTTTTGCATCAGGGAATTCTTTATAGAATCTCACTACCTTTTCTTTGCCGTGACAATTAAGTCCTGAGAACTTTCCCGTTTCGGGAGAGACCTCTGAGCAAATAAGGTGCTTTATGTTAAGTCTTTTGCAAATTGGCTCAAGGATAAATCGGGGAGAGGCTGAGATGATCACATCATCCTCTTTCTGATTATCAAGGTAGAATTTCTTGATGCCTTTTATTTTTTTGTCCCAGAAGGCATTTATGTCTTTTTCAAGATCAATTACAGATGCAAAGAGCATAACCTTTTCCTTGAATTCTGTCTTTGTACCCTTCCCAAAAACATAGAACTTAATAAATCCTGCAACCATCTTCGGTGCGAATTTAAGTACTTTGGGGTGTTTTCTTAGACAGTAGAGGTAAAAATCTGCCGAACTGTCATTTTTATATATGGTTTTGTCAAAATCGTAGGCGTTCATTGTGTACCTCACAAATAAAATATATTTTGATTATACCCTTTGAAGGGCGTTTTTTCAACAGTTTATATGTAAAAATTAACATATATTTAAACTTCTAAAAATCCATTGTGATATAATGAATTGTGTGGTATAATACAAAATAGGGGTGATTTTATTGTTTGGCTATATTTGCATAGATAAACCCGAGTTGAAGATAAGGGAATATGAGACTTATAAGTCGGTATATTGCGGACTTTGCAAGACCCTCAAAAAGGAATACTCCTTTTTAAGCAGTCTCCTGCTCAACTATGATTGCACCTTCTATGCACTTGTTTGTATGTCAAACCTTGAATCATCACCCTGCTACAAGAAGGGCAGATGCCGTTTTAATCCCCTCAAAAAATGCAGTTACTGCATGGGTGAGGAGTACGAGAAGACTTTATCCAAGGCTGCAGCTCTCCTTGTTACTATGTCGTATTATAAAATTCTCGATAATATTAACGACAGCGGTTTTTTCAAAAGTCTTGGTCTCAGGTTTCTGAATCCTTTCTTTTCGGGACTTAGAAAAAAAGCCCTGAAAAAACATCCTGAATTTGACAGCTACTGCGCTGAGATGCTTAATTCTCAACTTGACGCAGAAAAGAATAATCGTACTCTTGATGAGTGCGCTGAGCCGACAGCAAAGTTTCTCGCTCAGGTTTTTTCAGGGGAAGTAAATAGCGAGAGTGATAAGCGCATAGCTTATGAATTTGGATACCATCTGGGCAGATGGGTGTATCTGATGGATGCTGCGTACGACCTTCAAAGCGATATTAAAAAAGGCTCATTTAATCCTTTTTACAATAAGTTCAGCACGGGACTTTCCGATTGTTGTGATGAGTGTGACGCTATAATTAGCCCATCTCTTTACAGACTTACCAAGGCTTATGAGCTTATGGATGTGAAAAGATTCAAGCCAATTCTTGATAATATCATACTTCTGGGACTTGCAAAGAAACAGAAGGAGATTCTTACAAATGACGAAAGGAAAAAATCATGAACAAAAATCCCTATGAAATTCTCGGAGTCAGCGAAAACGCAACCGATGAACAAATAAAAAACGCGTACAGAGAGCTTGCTAAAAAGTATCATCCCGACAGCTTCGAGGACAGCCCTCTGGTGGACCTTGCAAAAGAGAAAATGCAGGAGATCAATGACGCTTATGATGAAATACAGCGCCTTCGCAGAGAGGGTAAAAAATACAACGATCAAAGCTCCTCTTACTCTTCAGGGAATACAAAGACCAATTATCCTGAAGTGAGAAATTATATCAGGATAGGTCGTTTTGACGACGCTGAAACAATTCTCAGAGGAATTCCTGTAACATCACGTGATGCAGAGTGGCACTTTCTCTACGGTATGATCAACTACCGCAGAGGCTGGACCGATCAGGCTTACACTTATTTCAAAACAGCTTGTGATATGGACCCTACAAATCCTGAGTACAGATCTGTCTTCAGCAGAGTGAACAGCCAGAGAGTTTACAGATCACCCGAGTATAATACAACATACAACACAACCGGCGGCGGATGCTCCTCCTGTGATATGTGCTCTGCGCTTTGTTGTGCTGATGCCTGCTGCGAATGTATGGGCGGAGACCTGATTGCCTGCTGCTGATGGTGAGCTGATATGAAAAAAACTTTTCCTTTGGCACTTTGCGCAGTAATTGCTTCCTTTTCAACTCTTATTATGTTCCTGACCGGATTTATTCCCGTGGGAACTTACGCAGCACCCTGCATTGCAGGAGTTCTGCTCTGTGTTATAGTGATTGAAATAGGCTATCCCGCTGCCTTTGCCAGCTTTATCGCAGTATCACTTTTGTCATTTCTGCTTTCCGCAGATAAGGAAGCGGCCCTTTATTACGCACTCTTTTTCGGCTTCTATCCAATTATCAAAGGTCTGATCGAAAGACTCAAATCCAAAGCTCTTCAGTACATACTGAAATTCTCGGTTTTCAATATCTGTATGATTTCGGTATTCTTCCTTGCTATTTCGGCTCTTTCGGTGCCCCGGGAAAGCTTTGTACTCTTTGGTCTTTATATTCCCTGGGTTTTCCTTCTTGTTGGAAACGGAATATTTATTATTTATGATTTGTGTGTGACCAGACTTATCACCATATATTTATCCAAGTGGCGGAAGCTTCTCAAGATCCGCAAATAATCCTTTATTTTATAAATCTGTGGCACGGAGGTGCATCTATGACCAGACCTGTTATTAAAATATCATCAATAGTACTGGCGATCTTTACTATACTTTCTCTTGTGTCTATGGGGCTTCTTTCGGCCTTTGCCGCAACTGCAACTGTTGTGACCACTGATGCTGTGAGACTTCGCTCTTCTGCAGCCATTACCGACTCCAATATCATAACAACTCTCTCTGTGAACGAAGAACTCACCCTTCTTTCCGACAGTTCAGGAGGCTGGGCTCATGTTAAGCGTCAGGATGGTACAAAAGGATATTGCTCGGTTGACTATCTCAACTCAGGCAGCAGTTCTGTGAAAATCACAGGTGTCACCACAGATGACGTAAATTTCAGAACTTCACCTACAACTGACGACGATAATCTCATCAGGATGCTCTCCTCAGGAGAGACCTTTGATGTTCTCGATAATTCAAACGAATCATGGGTCAAGGTCTCCTGTGCAGGAAAAACAGGATATATCTATCGATACTATACCGAACTTTCAGTTAAAATAGTTGATTCGTTTACTCCTGATCCCGCTCCCGGTACTCCCGATTGGTTCGATGGATCCCTTCTCATTGATATGGTGGGAAGCAGTGATGTTGATGAACTGACACCTCTTGAAAATACAATAGCCCTTTCTCATGAAACCCTTTCTGTTGAAGCGGGAAAGACAGCTACACTTTCTGTTCATATAAGCGGAGGAAACTCTATTGAGAGCGCTGTTACCTACATAAGCTCAGACAGCTCTGTTCTGACAGTGTCTTCAAACGGTACTCTCAGAGGAGTCAAAGAGGGAGATGCTCTTGTTACTGCAACAATATCAGGTACCAATATAAGTGATACCTGTAAGGTAACGGTTACAAAGTCCACCTCAGCACCCGTAGAGGAAGAACTAGTACTTTCTGAAACTTCCCTGAAGCTTCCTCTCGGTAATCACGCTCAGCTTAAAGCAAATCTTTCTGTTTCATGGAAGAGCTCAGACACTTCCGTTGTGACGGTAAGCGGCGGAATCTTAACCGCGAAATCCAAGGGTACGGCAACTGTTACGGCATCCACAAAACAGCAGACAAAAACCTGCACAATAACCGTTACAGAAAGTTCAACAGCAGTTACGATTGAGAAGTCCTCTGCCTCTGTTACTGTTGGAAAAACCTACTACAACGGAGCAAATTCTTCGAAAGACCTGGAGTGGAGCTCTTCGGATACCTCTGTTGCAATTGTTGAAAACGGTTTCATCACAGGACTTTCTAAGGGTACGGCTGTTATAACTGTTTCAAATTCTCTGGGTGCCAAGACCTGCCTTGTAACTGTCAAGGATGCAGAACCCATTAGATTTGCGTACACCGAGCCCAATACAGCAGGTGTGGGGGAAACAATCACACTTTACGCCGTTACTGATGTTCACCGCACAGCAGTTAAGTTTGAAGTGACTGTGGGAAATAAGGTAGTTACGGTTAACGCTACCAATAAAGTATCCGACTCAGGTACTTTTGTGTGGAGCGGAACAACAACGATCTCTTCCTCGGGAACTTTTAAAGTGGTTGCATATTCTAAGGAGGGAAACGGCGAGTTCAAAACCTGTTCTTCATCCTGCGATGATGCAAAGACAGATATCTTCATAAGAACAACCAAGGATGTTCTTACAGAGAGTCTGGAAAAGCGCAGAGGTTCAGATGCGGCAATCAAGCTTATTTCTGAGTTCGAGGGATATAGTCCCTGCGTCTATTTCGATACGATTGCAAACAATATCCCAACCATAGGATACGGAAAAGTTATCCACATAGGCGAGACCTTCTATAATGATATGACCAAGAAGGAAGCCTACGCATATCTTGTGAAGACAGTAAACGAGGGGGGATATACATCCCAGCTCAATAGTTACTTCGCAAATATAAACGTTAAGTTTAATCAGCGACATTTTGATGCTTTGCTTTCTTTCTCTTACAATCTGGGAGCCTACATTCTCTCCTCTGACGGCGACTTCAAGAAAATATTCACAGCTTCCGGTAACCAGAACACCACCGCTTCTGAAACTGACGCATACATCGACGGAGATGATGTAAATTTCCGCAAGAGTCCTTCTACTTCCTCAGAAATCATCGGTGTGTTTTACAGCGGCGATAAATTAAAACTTCTTAAGACTACTCCCACCGACAATTGGTATTATGTTGAAAATGAAGATGGCCTCAAGGGTTATGTTTATGCGGATTATGTCAAAAAGGGTGTTGTGACCACGGATAAAGATTATGCCCTCAGCAGAATAAATAAGGATGATTTTATTGATCTGCTTCTTCAGTATCACCATGCAGGCCCCACCTGTGTCAGAGGTCTTCTTAACAGAAGAGTCGATGAACTTGATGTTTTCTTCTATGGAGATTACAAGCGTGATGGAAGCAGCAACAAATACAGATTTAAATTTACTTGTCCCGTAAATTCCAATACAAAGCTTTAATTCCGGTGTTTAGTTTTTTGGAGGTATAGTTATGAAAATAGGATTCATCGGTGGCGGAAATATGGCTACCGCAATTATCGGAGGTCTCATCCTCGGAGGTGTTACTCCCGGAGACATTCACATTTTTGATATGGATAAGGAAAAGCTCGGATATTTTTCAGAGCGTGGACTTACTGTCGAAGAGAATTCCTGCGATGTTACCGCAAACAGCGACATTATCGTTCTGGCTGTAAAGCCTCAGAATTACAGAGAGGTACTTCAGGAAATCAAAGCTTCTTCCGACGAGAGCAAAACCTTTGTTTCTATTGCCGCAGGTATTACAATTGACTTTTTAAGAGAGATCCTCGGAATGAATGTGCCCGTTGTCAGAGTTATGCCAAATACACCTCTGCTGCTCTCAAAGGGCGCAACCGCTCTTTGCCCCTCTGATAATGTTTCTGATGAAATCAGAGACGTTGTTATTTCAATGTTTTCCTCAGGCGGTGTTGTTGAGCTTTTTGAGGAAGATAAGATGGATGCGATCATCTCCGTAAACGGATCCTCACCTGCTTATTTTTATCTTTTTGCAAAAGCAATGGCTGATTATGCCGAAAGCGAGGGTATCAGCCGCGAAAAGGCAATGAACCTTATCACAGCGGCGATGGAGGGAAGCGCAAAGATGCTTCGTGAGTCAGGGGACTCTCCCGAAACTCTCATCAAAAAAGTAAGCTCCAAGGGCGGAACTACTCTTGAAGCTCTCAGTGTTTTCTATGAAAACGATATTGAAAAGATTTTCAGCGATGCCATGAAGGCCTGCACAAAACGAGCAGGAGAACTTTCGAAGGAATCATAAATTTTAAAATACTTTCATAAGTTTCAGTAACGGACAACCGTTTAGGAGGAACTTATGAAAGGGATAATAGTTACATTGCCGAGAAAATCAAAAAGAAAAGAAAGAGACAAACCTCATATTCATGCCGAAGGGTTTCTGACCTATCTGAAACGATACGGTGTCATAATCTTCTATGTGCTGTGCTTTGCATCAGGGATGCTCTTCGGAACGGTTTCCGTAGGAAGAGTGGGGGAGAATCTGATGAATAGTCTGGATTTTTTGTTTACCACAAATCTTTCAGCAAGACTCAGCCAGCCGATGTATATGACCTTTGTGTCAGGGCTTTCCTCAAATTTTCTTTTTTTCCTTGCAGCCTTTCTTTTGGGACTCAGCTTGTGGGGAATGGCGCCACTTTTCTTTATGCCTTTGTTTAAAGGTTTCGGAACCGGACTTTCTGCGGGATATCTTTTCCTGAATTTCGGATTAAAAGGAATCGGGTTCTATCTCTTGGTAATTCTTCCGGGAACCTTTCTTTTTACTTTTTCTCTGGTGATGATCTCTGCTGAATCTCACAAAATGAGTTTTCGCTTCTTACGCTTTTTCCTATCCGATAAATTTTCAAAAAGCACTTTGATGCTTTATCTCAGAAGCTATCTGCTGAGAAGCTTCTTTCTCTTCGTGCTCACAGTTGTGTCCGCCCTTTGCGATATGCTTCTCTGGAGCTTCTTTGCTAAAATGTTTTTCTGATGTTTATTCCTGTAAGGACGTGTAAAAAATGAATGATAGAAAAAAACTGGGATTTGAAATCCTTCTCGGAAAATTCTGCTCGAACTATGGCAGATTTCTCCTGATAAATCTGCTGTTTCTGATTCCTTTGGGACTTTCTATGGGACTGAGCATACTTGTGTACAAGTACATACTCCATATAGTTCCTGTATCGCTTCTGCTCTTTGTGATACCTGCAAGCCCGTTTTTGTCGGGAGTCGTGGTGCTTACTCGTGATATTTACAAAGGCGAGAAGCCGGACAATTACCTGAAAGCCTATCTGAAGGCTGTAAAAGAAAACGGGCTTAAATTCCTGCTTGCCGGAATACTTCTGTATATTGCCATGATCGGCTGTTATTTCAGTATTGTTCTTTATGGTGCGATGCTTCCTGCCGGATGGCTTTTCGGAGTTTTCCTTGGTCTCTCTGTTCTGATCGCTGTTTTCTTTTTGTTTATGTTCTTCGGACTCTTTGTTATTATTCCGACATTTGATCTGAAGTTTACCTATGCTCTTAAAAACAGTGCCCTTATGACCTTCGGAGAACTTAAGAAAAACTTTTTTGCGCTTCTCAGCATCCTTCTTTATCTGATTGTTGCGCTGATTCCCATTGTTTCCATCTTCAATCTGGCGGGAACATTCAGCTTGTCTGTTATCAGGGCAATGCTCATAGGTTATATTTTCTTTTCAATGCTTATTCTTATTCCTGCACAGCTTTCTTTTTTCCTCAATTACTTCCTCTACGATAATCTCGTTTCAGTAATGGGAGAGAAGCCTCAGAGGGAACTTACCAAAGAGGAAAGGGAAGAGAAGTGTTCTGAAAACAAGCAGAAAATACTTGAAGAGATAACCGAAAGTGAAGTGGACACGGAAAAGCTTTTGTCCGGTGACGATGAGGGCTATGTGTTCTATCAAGGAAAAATGATAAAAAGAAAAGCCCTGAGAACACTTTTGTCTCAGGGAGAAGGGGAATAATTATGAAAAAATTTATAAAAAAATCTTTTGCATTTGTTTTGCTTCTTGCAATTATTTTCACCTTTGCAGCCTGCGGTGAAAAGGAAGAATCCAAAGGCAGCGGTAATGTGAACACTGCCACAGATAAAACTGAGCCTGTTTCCTCGGAAACTGTGACAGAAACCGAAACTGTAACAGAGACAGCTTTTGTATCTGACATTGTTCTCAAAGAGTACTACGAGCCCTATAAGGCGTTTGATACAGATGGCAACGAAGCTCCTGTTTCAAATGTTTACGGCTCAGGTTATCGAGAGTACGGCGGAAGCCTTACCTTCACCGAAGGTAATAAATTTAACCTCTCAGTAGGCGTCAATAACGGAAAAACCTTTGGTACCTATGCTTTCACAGGGGAGAATGAGATAACACTTACTTATGAAAATGGCGATACACGCATCCTGAGTATTTCTGAAGTTGAAAACAACACCGCAATTGAGATTAAGGTTCCCGAATGGGATTATGTGGTTGCTTTCAGATAATTTATCGGCTGTCTACAAACCATCGGTTATCCTCAAGAAACAGATGTTTGAGTTGCCCCAGAATTCTGCATGAATATCGTATACCTGCGCCGCCCGCTTTGTGCGAGGCGGCGTATCTTATGTCTGTAACTTTGTCGATTTCAAAGCTTCTGCCGTCTTTCCAGTGAATTTTAATGGGCAGAAGGTTGCCGTCCGGGTCAAATCTTGCTGTAACTGATATGTATTCTTTCATAGCTGACATCTCCTGTTTGTTTCCTTTTGCATTATTCGATAGAACAAATGTTTGATTATATTATAGAACAAGTGTTCGGAAATGTCAATAGTAAAACTCTGAAATGTATCAAGGGAAATAAATAGAATTGAATAAAAAATCAGTCCGCCGAAAATTCGGAGGACTGATCTGAAATATGATTGATTAAACGCCAAGAAGTTTTTTTGCACTGACTTCAAGCTGATCCATGATCTCAAGTGCATTTTCTTTATTTTTACCTACGGAGGTGAGGTAGAGCTTGATCTTGGGCTCTGTGCCGCTGGGACGGACAATCGCTGCATTGCCGCCCTGAAGATTGTAGGAAAGAACGTTGGACTTGGGAAGGTCAAGTGTTGTCTTTTCACCTGTGAGGATATCTGTGCTTTCGCTTCTGAGATAGTCACGAACGGAGCAAACGCTGTATCCTGCGATTTCCTTGGGAGCATTCACTCTCAGAGAATCCATAAGCTCTTTCATCTTCTGCATACCCTCTGCGCCTTCGAAGTAGAAGTTGAGGGTCTTGTTGTAGTAGTAGCCGTACTCCTCGTAGAGACTGTCTATTACCTGAGTAAGGGTCTTACCCTGCTTCTTATAGTAAGCAGCCATTTCAGCGATGAGCATTGAAGCAACAACTGCGTCCTTGTCGCGTACATAAGTACCTGCAAGGTAGCCGTAACTTTCCTCGAAGCCAAAGATGTACTTATCTTCCTCGTTCTTGTTTTCAAGTCCAAGGATAACCTCGCCGATATACTTGAAGCCTGTGAGAACATCCTTCATTATAGCGCCGTACTTTTCACAGATACGCTCGATAAGCTTAGTGGAAACGATGGTTTTAACAACTACTGCGCCCTCAGGGAGAGTGCCTGCTTCCTTTCTGCATCTGAGGATGTAGTCTGTAAGCATAATGCCTGTCTCATTACCGGTGATAAGTCGGTAGGAGCCGTCCTCTTCGGGAACTGCAATGCCGACTCTGTCAGCATCAGGATCGGTAGCAAGGAGAAGGTCGGGTTTGATCTCATCGCAGAGCTTAAGACCTAACTCGAGAGCTTCCTTGATTTCGGGATTGGGGAAGGGACAGGTGGTGAAATTGCCGTCAGGAAGCTCCTGCTCCTTAACGATTGATACATTCTCAATGCCGATTTCGGAGAGTACTCTTCTGACAAGTTTGTTGCCTGTGCCGTTTAAGGGAGTATATACAACAGAAAGATCGGCATCCTTTGCAACGCCGGGATTGATCTGTTGCTTCTTTACTTCTGAGAGATAATCTGTATAAACGCTGTCATCCACATATTCAATGAGTCCGCTCTTGATTCCCTCTTCAAGAGATACGAGCTTGACGCCTTCGAACATATCGATGCTGCAGATTTCATCGTAAACGATACCTGCGGAAACGTCTGTCATCTGGCAGCCGTCCTCGCCGTATGCCTTGTAGCCGTTGTAGGCGGCAGGGTTGTGGCTTGCGGTGATCATAATGCCTGCTTTGCAGGAGAAATGGCGGACAAGATAGCTGAGCACGGGAGTGGGCTCCAGCTCTTTTGTGATGTAAACCTTGATGCCGTTTGCAGCGAGAACACGGGCAGCTTCGTTCATAAAGAGGGAAGCGTTGTTTCTGCTGTCATGAGAAATTGCAACAGCACCGCCTCCAAACTGCTTCAGTACATAGTTTGCAAGACCCTGAGTAGCCTGACGAACAACATAAATGTTCATTCTGTTGGTACCTGCGCCGAGAACACCACGAAGACCTGCGGTGCCGAAGGAAAGCTGGGTGTAGAAGCGCTCATAGATTTCTTTGTCATTTGAGCTTATATTCTCCAGCTCTTCTTTGAGGGCAGGGTCATCGGTTGCTTTTTCAAGCCACAGAGAATAAAGATCAAGATAATTCATAACATACCTCACTATATATAAAAGTAAAATATTACAATAAAAGTAAAATATTACAAAAAATACTTTATTATGATAACACAAAATCATATATTATTCAATGTGTATTTTATACATTAATCAGCATAAAACTCATAGGAATTTCACAAAAACATCAAATAAAATCTATTGATTTATCTGCTGAAAAATAGTAATATATCTTTATGCTATTATTTATCGGGAGGATATAAATATGGACGATAAAGAAAAAGAGCTGTTTGAATTAACGGCAGATGTTGATACAGAGGCAGAAACCGCTTCTTTGGAAAGCTCATCTGACTCAGCAGAGGAGAGAATTGAGGATAACTCAAATGAAACTATGGCTGTTCCTTTTGAGGAAACTCAGCAGGATTCCAAAAGAAAGCCCTTGATTCAGACTCCTGTATTGATAGCTGGTCTGTGCTTTCTGGTTACTGCTTTGATCGTAATCGGAACAATTCTTATTTACACAGTGCTTAATAAGCCTAATCTTATCATCAAGGATGGAAAAGACGGAACTGTTTACGCATGGCGCGTTATGGAGTTTGCCGGTCAGGATTATTCAGATCAGCAGATCTACGCACAGTTTGTGAAGGACGATAACGTATATTTCTACGAAAACGGCATTAAACTCTACGGCAAATACACCACAGAAGAGAATGATGAAGGTAAAAACGTTGTAAAGAGTGATTTCTACATTTTCGGTAGGTCCGGTGGCGAGGGTGTGATTTCCGATGACAGTAACAAGGAAAATATGACTATTACCTTCAGTGACGATATCGTTTTGAAACTCAAGAAGCAGGAGCTTCCTAAGATCACTCTTGACCCTAACACTATGAACTATGCATCAGCTGATGAGGTAGGTCTTACTGAGCTCAATGTTGACGAGAAGATTCTAGGAACGTGGACAGAGCTTGTGGATGAATATTACATTGCAATGGGATATTCTCCCATGAAGTATGTATTTAACTCTGACGGTACCGGTTCAATGGGCTATGACTATACATACAACGAAACTTATGGTTACGGCTACGGAAAGGAGCTGGGCTTCAAATACACCGTAAAAGATAATGTAATATATGTTTACGCAGAGTTTTTTGACGGAAAAACCAACGAGATGACTTTGGAATACGGCATCAACGGTTCAACTCTTGTCCTTGCGGGTGTAGGCTTTGAAAAATCAGAATAAATAATTTAACGGCAGGCTACGATTTGTAGTCTGCCGTTTTTTAGTACATATTTGAAAGTAGAGCAAGGTCATCAACGGCGATCATACCGTCATTGTTGAGGTCGGCTGCAATAAATTCTATGTCGCTCGGGACAATTTCTCCGAGAACAAATCTCATCATAAGTTTCAGATCTCTGGAGTTTATGTTTCCCTCACCGGTGAGCTCACCTTTGATTACAATGATGCGTTCGCCGCCCTCATAAAGAGCCTTCATACCGGTTCCCACTTTTCCTGAAGTTTTTACATTTCCGTCGTTTCTTATGACAGCGATCTCATCAGACCTGAGCCCCAGAGCTTTTCTGAGCTTTGAAACCGTAATTCCGTGCTTTGCGTATATGAAGTTATCATCGAGGGTTACGGAATAATCCTCGATTACGGATTCGTCAGCAATCTGCCCCAAAGTGGGGGAGGTGGTTTCTTCTAAAACCTCTTCCAAGGATTTGTCGGCTATACGAAAAGTTCTCGAATCCGAGGCGATAAGTTCGTTTTCTGATAGTGCATTGCAGGGAACGCATAAGGGATCATCAAAGATCTTCTGAGTAACATCCCCTGAAAGTGAGAATATTCCGTCTGATGTGAATAATAAAACGAAATCTCCGCCAAAACACATAATCTGATCAACGTTTGAAGGACAGCTGATTGAGATGGGATCGCAGTATGGAGAAATTCTCAGGATGTTTCGTCTGTCGTCCTTTGAGCAAAGATATATATTTGAGTTGTCATCGCAGGCAAAAAGTAGAGATTGTTCGCTGATATTTTTATTGGATGTGAAAGACCAAAGGGCTTTTGTGGCGGAGTCAAATACGGTTACGTCCGTCAGAAATCCTTCAGAGGTATCAGCGTTATTAAGACTCAGAAAGACAAAAACTCCGTCATATACCATCGGAGTGAATTCAGAATTTTCGTAGGGAATACTAAAGGAGTTTTCGTCGTCTTCGATGTTAAGACAACAATCACGGTACCCGACAGAGTACGACTTTCCGGTGTAGTGGTCATAAGCTGTTTTGCTCTTGTTCTCGTCAGCTGTGTATGTGCTCTGTGTGAAAACCATAAGCGAGAGAATGATGAGAACGCAAGAAATAATAATACACTTTTGTTTCATAGCATCATCTC
Organism: Ruminococcus sp.; assembly: GCA_045535715.1. Classification (GTDB taxonomy): domain Bacteria; phylum Bacillota; class Clostridia; order Oscillospirales; family Acutalibacteraceae; genus Ruminococcoides. The sequence continues at coordinate 29,675 of JAZSME010000068.1, forward strand.
CTCCTTTGGTAATATGTCGATTATACACCTTTTATTAAAGATTATCAAATAATCCGTCGAAAAAAGTAGTAAAAGAAAGAAAAAAGACACCGACCACGGGAAGGTCGGTGTCATAAACAGGTGCTGTATTGATTATTCGGTCATTTCCCAGTTGTGCCATACGTTCTGGATATCATCGTTATCCTCAAACATATCAAGCATTTTCTGAAGCTTTTCCTGAATTTCGGGATCTTCAACCTTTGTGTAGGTGTTGGGAACCATTGCAACTTCAGCGGTTACGAATGTATAGCCCTTTTCAGCAAGATCATCTCTGATTGCGCTCATATCAGAGGGCTCTGTGTAAACGGTGAATACATCGTCATCTGCCTCGAAGTCAGAAGCGCCTGCCTCAAGAGCGTGCTCCATAACCGTATCCTCGTCAGCCTCGAGATCCTCGCGGTCGATTACGATAACACCCTTCTGCTCAAACATAAAGCTAACGCAGCCGGGAGTTCCCATATTGCCGCCGAACTTATCGAAGTAATGACGTACATCGCCTGCTGTACGGTTACGATTGTCGGTAAGAGCCTCAACGATTACAGCAACACCGGATGCACCGTAGCCTTCGTAGGTTACTGCTTCGTAGTTGGTTGAGTCGCCTTCGCCTGCAGCCTTTTTGATTATTCTGTCAATGTTGTCGTTGGGAACGTTGTTTGCCTTTGCTTTTGCAATGCAATCACGAAGCTTTGAGTTTACTGAGGGGTCAGCGCTGCCGCCTTCCTTAACAGCAACAATAAGCTCTCTGCCGATCTTTGTGAAGATCTTTGCGCGTGCTGCGTCATTCTTACCTTTTTTCTGCTTGATGGTACTCCATTTATTATGTCCTGACATTAAAATCATCCTTTGTCAAAAAATTCGCTGATATTATAGCATATTGTATCAGCTTTTGCAAATATAAAAGGTTACAATTTTGTTACAAATCTATTGTATAAAAAACTGAATAATGGTATAATTACTAAAGTGTTTATCAAAGGCTGAGTGCAGAGGATAAACAGGGGAAATTTTTAATAAAGAAGGGATGGTCAAAATGATCAGATCTATGACCGGTTACGGAAGAGCTGAGGCTGAGGTTGCAGGTAAGGTTATTACCGTAGAACTCAAAAGCGTCAATCACAGATTCTTTGAGTTCGGCTGCCGCACAACAAGAGGTTATTCTTTTCTTGACGAGAAACTGAAGTCTTACGTTAATTCCCGCGTCTCCAGAGGCAAGATCGATATGTATGTTTCTATCGTCAGCTGTGACGATGACGCTCTCTGTGAGGTAATGGTAAATCACAGCCTGGCTCAGGGATATGTGAAAGCTCTGAGTGAGATAGCTGAAAAGTATGAGATCGGAAACGATATTTCCGCTTCAATGGTTGCACGTTTTCCTGATGTCCTTACAGTACACAAGGCTCCCGAGGATGAGGAGACGATTATCGAAGCAACACTTCCCGTTGTAAAGGAAGCAGTTGATAAGTTTGTTGCAATGCGTGAGGTTGAGGGACAGCGTCTCTATGAGGATGTAATGAACAGATGCGAGACCATACTCTCCATTGTTAAGATTATCGAAGACAGATCTCCTGTCATAGTTGAGGAGTACGAAAAGCGACTCAGAGACAGAATTGAGGAGCTGCTCGGAAACAACACCTACGATCCTCAGCGAGTTCTTACCGAGGTGGCAATCTTTGCCGACAAGGTTGCGGTGGCCGAGGAAACCGTCAGACTCAGAAGTCATATCTCCCAGCTTTCTCAGGTGATGGATACAAAAGAATCCATCGGAAAGAAGCTTGACTTTATCGTTCAGGAGATGAACAGAGAGGCCAACACAATCGGTTCCAAGATTCAGGATGCACAGCTTGCTCATCAGGTTGTGAATATCAAGGCGGAGATTGAGAAGATTCGCGAACAGATTCAGAATATAGAGTGAGGTAAGGTCTGTGAAGCTTGTAAATATCGGATTCGGAAACGTTGTTTCCGCAAATCGTCTCGTTACTGTTGTGAGTCCGGATTCTGCACCTATCAAGAGAATTATTCAGGATTCAAAGCAGAAGGGAAATCTTATCGATGCCACATACGGCAGACGTTGCAAAGCGGTGCTGTTCACTGATAGTGACCACATAATACTTTCCGCAATTTCTCCCGAGACCATTGCTAACAGAATTGAGGAGGGTAATGAATAATGAGTGCAAATACAGAAAGAGGTAAACTCTTTGTTTATTCCGGTGCTTCCGGAGTTGGTAAAGGTACTATCATGAAAAGAATTCTTGAGGAGGATAAAACCACAAGACTTTCTATTTCTGCAACTACCCGTGCTCCCAGACCCGGAGAGACCCACGGCAAGGAGTATTTCTTTGTAAGCCGTCAGGAGTTTGATGAGATAATAGCCGAAAACGGCTTTATGGAGTACGCTACATACTGCGGTAATTCCTATGGTACGCCCAAAAAGGCGGTTGAGGAAATGCTTGATAAGGGTATCAATGTATTCCTTGAGATCGATGTAGTCGGAGCTTTGAATATTATCAGAGATTACCCCGAATGTGTCAGCATCTTCATTCTTCCTCCCGACTTTTCTGTGCTTGAACACAGGCTCAGAAAGCGCGGCACCGAGCAGGAAGACCAGATAATCTCAAGACTTGAGACCGCAAAGAAAGAGATAACAAAAGCAGATCACTACAAATACAACGTAGTAAACGATGACCTTGAGGATGCAGTGAAGGAAGTGCTTTCCATCATCCGAAAGGAAACAGGAAGAGAATAATAAAACCATAGTCAGTAAGCTTTAATTAAGCTTCAAATAAAACATATTTTTTTACAGGAGTGAACATAAAAATGATCAGAGCATCAATCGACGATATGTTAAGCGGTAAGGAGAGCCGTTACGCACTGGTAATCGGTGTAGCAAAGAGAGCAAGAGAAATCGCTCAGGGTTTTGAGGATGAGGGTGTTGTTACAACTGACAAGCCCGTTCTTCTTGCAATCGAGGAGTTCAAGAACCACAAGTTCAATATTTTAGAGCCTCAGGATGAAGACTGATCAAAGTCTCATCGCATCTGTGGCAGTTGAGGGTACGACCTATCATTTTGATAAAGCCTTCGACTATGCCGTAAACGAGAGTGAGCATTCCGGCCTTTTGCCGGGGTGCAGAGTTCTTGTGCCTTTCGCAAGGGGTAACCGTCACCGTACGGGTATGGTTATGGATATCCGGCGCGCAGACGCAACAGGACTTAAATATGTGGAGAAAATTCTTGACAGAGAGCCTGTTCTAACCGATGCTATGCTCAGTCTTGCCGGGTGGATGAAGAAAAACTACTACTGCACTCTCTTTGACGCCGTAAGGACAATGCTTCCTTCGGGTATTGCATTTAATATCAAAGTTTTTTACGAAGCAGAAAGCGAAGTTGAAGAGGATACTCTGAATGACGAGGAGCGTCGCATTTTCGATTATCTGAAGCTCAGAAAAACTCAGGTTCTCAGAGAACAGCTTATGTCCGAATTCGGATATGAGGATTTTGAAATTTTCGAGAAGCTGGTGAGAAAGGGTGTTCTGAGAAAAACAGATGACACCTTCCGCAAAGTTGGTGACAAAACTCAGAAGACTCTGCGACTTTGTGAGGGCTTTGACGGAGAATCCCTGAAGCTGACAGAGAAGCAGCAGGCTGTTCTCGATGTTCTTCTTTGTTCCGGAGAAATTTCCGTGAGAGAAATATGCTACTACACAGGTGTGACTCCTGCCGTAGTGGACGCCCTTGTGAAAAAGGGTGTGGCGGAATACTCTAAAGTCGAGATTTTCAGAACACCGCAGAGAGATGCTGTGCAAAGGGAAGAACTTCCCACGCTTTCCTCTGAGCAATTGGAAGCCTTCGAAGGAATCAATGCTCTTTTTGAGCAGGGGAAGGGCGCAGTTGCGCTTCTTTACGGAGTAACGGGCTCAGGAAAGACCTCTGTTTTTATGCACACCATCAAAAGAGTGGTGGAAAGCGGCAAAGGGGTTATTCTGATGGTGCCTGAAATTGCCCTTACATCACAGCTTATAAAGGGTATCAGAAGCATCTTTGGTGATGAGGTGGCAGTTTTCCACAGCGGCCTATCCCTCGGAGAGCGCCTTGATGAATATAAGCGTGTCCGCAGAGGTATTGCAAAGATTGCAGTAGGTACCAGAAGCGCGGTGTTTGCACCTTTTGAAAATCTCGGACTCATTGTTATGGACGAGGAGCAGGAGCACACCTACAAATCGGAGCAGAAGCCGAGATTTCATGCAAGAGACGTTGCAAAGTTCAGATGTGCAAATGAGAATGCGCTTCTTCTGCTTTCTTCAGCTACCCCCGATGTGGAGAGCTTTTACTTTGCAAAAAGCGGCAGATACTCGCTTTTCACACTTAAAAATCGTTTCGGTACATCCACACTTCCAAAGGTTATTGTGTCTGATATGAATGAAGAGACAGATGCAGGCAATACAACCGGTATCTCATCTGTGCTTCTTGAAGCAATAGAGGAGAATCTTAAGAACAAGAAGCAATCCATTATACTTCTCAACCGCAGAGGATATAATACCTTTGCAACCTGCAGAAGCTGTAAGGAGACCCTTAATTGCCCCAACTGCTCTATCTCTCTTACTTATCACAGCGCAAACAACCGTATGATGTGTCATTACTGCGGATATTCTCAGGAGTATACAGAGGAATGTCCCTCCTGCAGGGAGAAAACTCTGAAGTTCAGCGGCTCAGGTACACAGCGCGGGGAAGAGACTCTGAGAGAAATCTTCCCTGAAGCACGGATACTCAGAATGGATGCTGATACCGTAATGGCAAAGAATGCCCACGAAAAGCTTCTCAAAGCCTTTTCCGAGGGAGAATATGACATTCTTATCGGTACCCAGATGGTAGCAAAGGGCCTTGATTTTCCCAATGTTACCCTGGTTGGTGTTCTTTCGGCAGATCAGATGCTTTACAGCGATGATTACAGAAGCTTTGAAAGAGCATTTTCAATGCTTACTCAGGTTGTGGGACGCTCCGGAAGAGGAAAATATCCGGGCAGAGCTGTTATTCAGACCTTTACACCGGAAAATCCTGTAATAGAGCTTGCGTCAAATCAGGATTACGATGCCTTTTATGAGGATGAAATCGAGCTTAGAAGGATGATGATTTATCCTCCTTTTTCCGATTTGATTCTCGTGGGATTTCTCTCTGAAGTAAAGGGAACAGCTGTGGAGTGTGCAAATGATTTTCTGAAGAGAATCTCAGAGCTTTGTAAAGATGAATATAATGATTTACCCATAAGAGTGCTGGGACCATCTCCGGCGCTTGTTTCCAAGGTGAACAACAAATACAGATATAAGATAATAATCAAAAGCCGTAACTGCAACCGACTTCGGGAGCTTATGTCCCGTATGCTTGTGGAATTCGGCAAGGATAAAAAATATAAGGACGTATCGGTCTATGCTGATTTGAAGCCTTTGAACTTCTAAAACCGATATGCCTTTCGGAGGATTTATAATGGCTTTAAGAAATGTTGTGAAAGAGGGAGACGATATACTCAGAAAGGTCGCAAGACCCGTTATTGAGTTCGGACCTCGTCTCTGGACTTTACTTGACGATATGGCAGACACAATGTATGAGCAGAACGGCTGCGGTCTGGCAGGAAACCAGGTGGGCATTCTGCGTCGTGTTGTAGTTATCGATGTGGGTGAGGGAATTATTGAACTGGTAAACCCTGAAATAACTGCAACCGAGGGTGAGCAGGAGGAGGTAGAAGGCTGTCTTTCCTGTCCCGGTGAATACGGCTACACCAAGAGACCCATGAAGGTTACTGTCAAGGCATTTGATCGTTTCGGTGAAGAGAAGACCTATGAAGGAGAGGGCCTCCTTGCCAGAGCTTTCTGTCACGAAATCGATCACCTTGAGGGCGTGATTTTCAAGGATAAAGCAATCAGAATGCTTCTTCCCGAGGAACTCGAGGAATAAAAGGGAGTTATACGATGAATATTGTATTTATGGGTACCCCGGATTTTGCGGTGGTAAGCCTTAAAAAACTCATTGATGCAGGGCATAATATAAGTGCTGTGTTTACAAAGCAGGATATGCCCCGAGGCAGAAAGATGATTATGACGCCTCCTGAGGTGAAAGTTCTTGCTCTGGAGCATGATCTTGATGTCTATCAGCCATCTACCCTTAAGGACGAGGAAATAATCAGCACGATCAAAGGGCTTGACCCCGACGTTATTGTAGTTGTTGCTTACGGCAAGCTTCTGCCTAAAGCGGTGCTTGATATCCCGAGACTGGGTTGTATCAATGTCCACGGCTCACTTCTTCCCAGATTCCGTGGAGCAGCTCCCATCCAATGGACTGTTATTGAGGGCGACAAACTCGGTGGTGTCACTACTATGTATATGGGCGAAGGTCTTGACACAGGTGACATTATCCTGAAAGCCTCCACAGAGGTAGGGGAAAATGAAACTGCAGGTGAGCTTTTCGACAGACTCGCAATAATGGGAGCTGATCTTCTTATCGAAACTCTCGAACTTCTCGAGAAGGGGGAGGCACCAAGAACTCCTCAGAATGAAGAGGAAGCAAACTATGCATCTATGCTTACCAAAGCAATGTGTGAGATCGACTTCACAAAGTCTGCCCAGACAGTTCATAATCTTGTGAGAGGTCTCAATCCCTGGCCTGTTGCCACTACAACTCTCGAGGGCAAAAAAGTAAAAATAATCGAAACCCGACTTTCTTCGCTTTCGGGAAAATGCGGAGAAATTGTGTCTCTTTCACCTCTTACCGTTGCCTGCGGTGAAGGTGCAATCGAAATTCGGACTCTTCAGCTTGAAGGCAAGAAAGCAATGGATTCCAAATCTTTCCTTTTAGGCCATCGACTTCAGAAGGGTCAGTACTTCGGCAACTGAAAACATCTGTAATTGGAGGAGATAAAATGCTTTACGGATACTTTTCATATCTTTTATGGATGCTTCCTGCAATCATAATCTCATCACTAGCCCAGATCTGGGTAAGTAAAGCATACGCTAAAAATTCAAAGAAGCTCAACTCAAGAGGACTCACAGGCGCTGATGCTGCCCGTCACGTCCTAATGAGCAATAACGTCACCGGGGTGAATATTGTTCCCACCTCCGGTAAACTCAGCGATCATTTTGATCCAAGAAACAACACCATCTACCTTTCTGAGGGTGTGTATAATCAGACTACCGTTGCAGCTGTTGGTATTGCAGCTCACGAAGCAGGTCATGCTGTGCAGCACGCTATGGGATACGCTCCCAATAAGCTCAGAAGTGCTATGGTACCTATTACAAACATTGGCTCAAAAATCGGATGGGTACTTATTATGATCGGACTTGCTTTTTCAGGTGTGTCCTACTATTATTCCTACGAAGTTGATACCACATCTGCATCCTATGAATTCGCAGGAGTTCTGCTTCTGGTGGGCGTGATACTTTACAGCACATCATTACTTTTCACATTGGTGACCTTACCGGTTGAGTTCAACGCTTCGAAGCGGGCACTCAACACCATAAAGGACACAGGACTCCTTGTAGGTGATGAATACAAGGGTGCAAAGGAAACTCTCACAGCTGCAGCCATGACCTATGTTGCAGCAGCTCTCACAGCTCTTCTTCAGCTGCTGAGAATTGTTCTTATCATTATTTCAAGAAGAAAAGACTAATTATTTCGGAGTTTGTTATGAAAAATTCAAGAGAAGTTGCTTTTGATGTGCTCTATAAGGTGCTCTATGAGGATGCTTATTCCAATCTTGCACTTGACAGCGCCATAAAAGAGAATAATCTTTCGAAACTGGACAGCAGTTTCACAACTGCGCTGGTTTACGGAGTACTTGAGAGGCTTCTGACTCTTGATTACATAATCAGGAAGCTGTCCTCTGTGCCTTTTCGCAAGATAGAAGCAAAGACACTTATTATCCTGAGACTTTCAATGTATCAGCTGATATATATGGATAAGGTTCCCGATTCAGCCGCAGTAAACGAAGCTGTCAATATGGCAAAATCTCAAAAGCTTTTCAAGTCCTCAGGCTTTATCAACGGAATGCTCCGAAGTTTCATCAGAAATGAGAAAGCATTTACGCTTCCGCCTGAGAGCGAAGCAGTCAGACATCTGAGCATAAAATACTCTTGTCCTGAGTATCTTGTGAAGCTTTGGCTTGATGCTTACGGGGACGCTGTGACAAAAGATATCCTGGGCGCTCTTTCTCAAAGACCTCCTTTGAGTGTTTTCGTAAATACACTTAAGGTCTCAAGAGAAGAGTTTATGGAGGAGCTTAGTGCTGAGGGAGTATCGGCTGAAGCTTCAAAAATACTTCCCAATACCCTTAATATTTCATCAAGCGGAGCCATTGATAGCCTCAAAGCCTATAAAGAAGGCAAATTCTTTGTGCAGGATGAATCTTCGTCTCTTTGTGCTCTCTTAGCAGGGGCAAAGGCGGGGGACACAGTATTTGACGTGTGCAGTGCACCCGGCGGAAAAACCTTCGCCATGGCTGTTTTAATGGAGAATAAAGGACTTATCAGGGCTTTTGATATTCATCTTCATAAAGTTAAACTTATCGAGGCAGGTGCTTTCAGGCTGGGACTAAGAATTGTAAAACCTGCTTTGAGAGATGCGGCAACAGATGAGAAGCTCACAGATCAGGCTCAGGTGGTTCTTTGTGACGTTCCTTGTTCCGGATTTGGAATTTTGCGCAGAAAACCTGAAATCAGATACCGTAAGGAACAATCCTATGAGAATCTCCCTGAGCTGCAACTTCAGATTCTGGAGAACAGCGCAAAGCTTGTGAAAGCAGGCGGGACACTGGTTTATTCAACCTGTACCCTCAATCCTGCGGAAAACTCACAGGTGGTGAAAAAATTTCTGGAGACTCACCCTGAATATTCTCAAAAGGAAATAAACTTACCCGAAGGAATCACAAGAAAAATCCCGGAGGAAAAAGGGATGCTTACTCTCTTTCCCGAAAGCGACAAAACCGACGGATTTTTCATTGCTACAATGATAAAAGACGAAAAATAAAGATTTTTTGATATCAGATTATGACTAAAACAGATATAAAATCCTTTTCAAAAGAGGAACTCAGAGCCTTTCTAACTGAAAAAGGCTACCCTAAATTCCGAGCAGATCAGGTTTTTTCCTGGCTACACGAAAAATTTGTCACAGACTTTCCTGAGATGACAAATCTCCCCAAAAGCATGATAGCAGACCTTGATGCAATATGTTACATTTCTGTTGCAAATATTGAAAAA
>JAZSME010000103.1:0-1815 GCA_045535715.1 Ruminococcus sp.
GAATGGGAACCCCCGACCTTTATGAGCAGGCGCAGGTAACCGTAAAGCTTCTTGCAAACGGTAAGGATACGGGCAGAACGGTAACGCTGAGCCTGAAAAACGGATGGACTCAGACCTTTATGGGTCTGCCCTATACGGACAATGACGGTAAGGTTATTGAATACACCGTAGAGGAAAGCTGGCAAACAGATGATTGGATTCCGTTTTACGGAAACATCATATACAAAGAAGGCAATCCCGGCACCTACGAGATTGTCATCACCAACACATACCGCTGGGGTTATGTTTACGATCTTCCCGCAACGGGCGGTATGGGCGCATACTTGTATACCATGGGAGGCTTCCTTCTGATTTCATCAGCCGGAATTATCCTGTTGTATAACCATAAAAGGCGCAGAAAGGAGGAAGGATAGACTCCTTAATGCGAATTTGACAAAAAAGAAACAAAGCACAAACCCAAAAACAAAAATTTTTAAGAAAGGAGAGTTTTCAATGAAAAACTCAAAAAGATTTGCAGCCATCGTATTAGCATTAGTTTTGGCATTATCAATGTCATTAACAGCTTTTGCATCTGCAACACCCACAACCTATGAGCTCTTCGTAAAGAATGAGGCTCCCAACCACACCTATGATGCTTATCAGATCTTCAAAGGTGACCTTTCCAGCGACGGAACAACCCTTTCAAACGTTCAGTGGGGACTTTCCATCGCTGCTGCTGAAGCGCTTGTTACAGCACTTACAACAGACACAAAACCCATCGCTCTTGCTAACAATCAGACAACAACTCTCAAGGATGTATTTATTCAGTTAACATCTGACACAAATGCAGGTCTTCCCATCGAAAAGAAGGCAGCAATAGTTGCAAACATCCTCGGCACTGTTTCCAACGACTCAACAACACTTGACCGTTTTGCTGAATTAGTCGGTGAAGTTATCTATGTTGACGGCGAATTTGCAGGCCACAAGTTCCTTGGCGAACCTGTAAGTTTCAGCGGTGAACAGATCAATGTTGATGGTAGCAACGGCTACAAAATTTCAGATCTGCCCGCAGGTTACTACCTTATCAAGGACCGTGATGACACAGTTACCGGTAACGGAAACACAGGCGATTTCTACACAAAATACATCGTTCGTGTTGTAAAATCTGACACTCTCCATGTTAAGGGTGAAGGCGTTACTGTTGAAAAGAGCGTTAACGACACTCTCGGCGGTACATTTACCGAGCAAGAAGATACATTTATGAATGAAGTCATTTACTACAAGTGGCAGGGTACTCTTCCCAACAACCTTGCATCATATGATACATACAACTATAAGTTCATTGATACCATGTCAAAGGGACTTGAGTTCATCCGATACGAGCAGATTTACACAGAAAATCAGAACGGCTCTGTTGGTCGTTACATTCTCAACCTTGATGATACAAATCCCGCAAATGATACACTTCCCGAAGGTGTTATTGCTACTGCTCCCGTAGAACAGGACGGAAAGTGGGTGTTTACTCTGGAGTTTGAAGATCTCTTTAAGCTCTTCCCGAATCTTCTCAGCGGTCAGAAAATCATTGTTAAATATAGCTGTAGAGTTACAAAGGACGCTGTTATTAACGGCTCAAACCCCAACGAAGTAAAACTTGAATATGATAACAACCCCAACGGTGAGGGCACAGGTACAACCATTACTGACGTAGCACATGCTTTCACATTCAAAATTGATATCGACAAGTACGATGCAGCTAACCCCAGAACAAAACTTGAAGGCGTTGAGTTTATCCTTTATTACAGAGATACTGTACAGTTAGACGATGGCAACACTGAG
>JAZSME010000042.1:0-1626 GCA_045535715.1 Ruminococcus sp.
GGATACTGCCTTGTTCTTCAGAACGATCTCTGTACAGCAGACTACATCCCCTCCTTTTTTATGTTGTTTGTGATCATCGCTCTGCTGTCTATTGTGTGTCTTTTCGTGCTTTCCGCCGTGTTCGTGTTCAACACTTCCCGCCCCTTAAAGCAAATGGCCTATGCCGCCAAACGCTTTGCGGTAGGAGACTTTGAAAGCCGCGTTCACGTAAACAGGGATGACGAAATCGGACAGCTCGCCGTCGCCTTCAATGAAATGGCGGACTCTCTGGCGGCATCGGAGGCGGTAAGAAGAAACTTCGTTGCCAACGTTTCCCACGAGCTCAAGACCCCGATGACCACCATTGCCGGCTACATTGACGGCATTCTGGACGGCACTATAAACGCAGAGGATTACAGCTACTATCTCTCCATCGTTTCAAACGAAATCAAGCGACTCTCCCGCCTTGTCACCTCTATGATTTCACTTTCAAAAATCGACAGCGGAGAGATAAAAGTGAACAAGACCGTCTTTGAAATCCAGCAAACTGTTTTTGATGTTATCGTGAGCTTCGAAAATGAAATAACCAAGAAAAAACTCAGGATCGACGGCTTCGAAACCGAGGACAACACCTGTGCCTATGGTGACAAGGACCTTATCCATCAGGTGGTTTTCAATCTGGTGGAAAATGCGGTCAAGTTCACACCCGAGGGAGGATATATCCGATTCTCCATCTCCAGCGCCGACTCAAAGGTCTTTGTTTCGGTAGAAAACAGCGGAAAAGGTATTCTGCCTGAGGATCTTCGACTGGTATTTGATAAATTCTTCAAGGCTGACAAGTCAAGAAGTAAAGATAAAAGAAGTATGGGATTGGGCCTTTACATTGCCCGTACCATCATTCATCTGCACGAGGGCAACATAACTGCGGAAAGCGAGCCCGACAAGTTCTGTCGCTTCACCTTCTATATTGAAGAGGCTCCCAGAAAGCAACGAGATATCCCCGATGCAGAATTCGAGGAGGAAACCTGATGAACAATGAATTTGAAAATCTCACCAACTCAGCTCCTGATGCGGAAGAAATTCAGAAGGGCAAAAGTCTCTTTGACATAGACTTTGGTGATACCGAAAATTTAAAAACAAACAACTTAACAGAAACTCAGAACGAATCGGGTAATGTTTCGCTTCCGGAAGCAGTACCCGCAAAGGAAGCAGAAAATCCCGTCGGCACATTATTTTCAGAAGCTTCAAAGGAATCTGAGCCTTCAACACCACCCACCGCACCTGAGGTTGAGCCCCGAGCTTCAGCCACTCCTGCACCCGAGGTTGAGTCTCCTGCACCCATAGTACCCGAAGTGACTTCCCCTGAGTCAAAACCTGTGGTACCTTCTGCGCCTGAGGCTGAGATCGTAGCTCCTTCTGCACCAGAAGCGCCTTCCCCTGAGGTAAAGCCCGCAGCGCCCGTTACAACGGTTAACACAACCCCTGCGGCAGCTCAAAGTATACCCAACGCTCCCGTAAATCCTGCTCCCACAACACCTTATCCCTACTACGGAGCACCTCAGAACGCACCCTATCCCCAGCCCCCTTACAACAACCCTGCCTTCTATCAGACACAGCCTTCAGCCCCTCAGTATCCCCCTTATAACA
>JAZSME010000083.1:0-4973 GCA_045535715.1 Ruminococcus sp.
TTGCGGCACACACTCCGCCTTTAATAATATTCATAATCATTCACCTTTAATTACAAGGGAAGTTGTTTTATCAATTCCCAGTGATATATTCATACATTCCACAGCCGCACCTGAAGCACCTTTTCCAAGGTTATCATAACGGGCTATGAGAAGAATTCTTTCATCATTACCGCAGACACTTACCTGCATATTGTCGCATCCGCTCAGGATGTTTGTGCTGAGGAAGCCCTCTCCCTCAGGCTCTTCGACGTAAGTAACGGTAGCATCGATGTACTCTGCCTTATAGTATCTCTTGATATCCTCCACAGTATGACCGCCTGTAAGCTGTGAGCGGTGAAGGGGCACTACAACCTGCATTCCGCTGTAAAAATCACCTACTACGGGAATAAATGCAGGAGCAACCTCAAGACCTGTTACAGCCATCATTTCAGGAAGATGCTTGTGTGTCTGTGAAAGCGCATACTGACGAGGAGAAGAAAGCGCAATGTCTCTCTCTTCACTTTCATAAGCCTCTATCATCTGCTTACCGCCGCCGCTGTATCCTGTAAGAGAAAAGCAAGAAAGAGGAGTATCTTTAGAAATCATTCCTGCCTTCACAAGAGGATAAACGAGAGCGATGAATCCGCTGGCATGACAACCGGGTACGGCGATTCTCTTTGACTTTCTGATTTTGCCGTTGAAGCTCTCTGAAAGCTCGGGGAAGCCATAAGCCCAGTCGGGATTTGTACGGTGTGCAGTAGAAGTATCGATAACAACTGTATCAGGGTTATCAATGAGAGAAACCGCCTCTCGTGCTGCCGCATCAGGCAGACACAGGAAGGCGATATCCGCTTTATTGAGCATCTCTCTGCGTGCTTGTGTATCTTTTCTCAGCTCCTCAGGAAGGGTGAGAAGTTCTATATCATCGCGGTTTGCGAGTCGGTCGTAAATCTTAAGGCCTGTGGTTCCTGCCTTACCGTCAATAAATACTTTAGTCATTCAAAAACTCCGTAATATATTCTATCTGTTCTTTCACTGACACAGGACCTGTGCCACCCTTTGAAATTCTCTTTTCAACGCAGGTAACAAGTGAAATCTCGTTATAAACATCCTCTTCAAAGAGAGGTGAAAGCTCTGCGTATTTCTCAAAGGGTAAGTCCTCGAGAACAGTTTTATTCGAAATACAGTAAGCTACTGTCTCGCCTACAAGCTTATATGCTGTTCTGAAAGGCATTCCCTTCTTGACGAGATAGTCAGCAAGGTCAGTTGCATTGATAAAGCCTTTCTTCGCAGCTGTGAGCATATTGTCCTTAAGGACTGTCATAGTGGCAACCATGGGAGCAAAGACCTGAAGGCACATCTTCACTGTGTCAACAGCGTCAAAGATAGCTTCCTTGTCCTCCTGCATATCCTTATTGTATGCAAGGGGCAGACCCTTTAAGGTTGTAAGCAGTGCCATAAGGTCTCCGTAAACTCTGCCTGTTTTTCCTCTGACAAGCTCTGCCATATCGGGATTCTTCTTCTGAGGCATAATGCTTGAGCCTGTGGAGTAGCTGTCGGAAAGCTCAACGAACTTGAACTCCCATGATGACCAGAGAACGATCTCCTCGGAGAAACGGCTGAGGTGCATCATGAGTACTGAGTAAGCAGAGAGAAGCTCAAGACAGAAATCTCTGTCGGATACTCCGTCGATGCTATTCAGGGAAACAGAGTCGAAGCCGAGCTTCTCAGCTTCGAAATCTCTGTCTGTGTCATAGGTAGTGCCAGCAAGGGCACAGGAGCCGATGGGAGAAACATTCATTCTCTTTACAGCATCCTTGATTCTGCCCACATCACGTGTAAACATCATTGCATAGGCAAGAAGGTGATGAGAAAAAGTCACAGGCTGTGCACGCTGAAGGTGGGTGTATCCGGGCATAATGGCATCTGTGTTTTCTGATGCCTTGTCACGGATAGCCTCGATAAGAGTATAGAGTGAGGAAAGAATTCCCTTATTTTCATCACGAAGATACATACGGATATCAAGGGCAACCTGATCATTACGGCTTCTGGCTGTATGGAGTCTTTTGCCTGCATCCCCTATTCTCTTTGTGAGCTCTGACTCAATGAACATGTGGATATCCTCGGCGTTCATATCAAAGGGAAGCTTTGAGGACTCGATATCCTCAAGTATTCCTGAGAGTCCGTCAATGATAAGAGCACAGTCCTCCCCGGAGATGATACCCTTGGAGGAAAGCATCATAGCGTGTGCTATGGAGCCCTCTATATCCTGCTTGTACATTCTGCTGTCAAAGCGAATGGAAGAATTGAAATCATCTGCAAACTTATCAAGCTGCTCAGAAAATCTTCCTGCCCACATTTTATCCATAGTGCTTACCTGCTTTATCAAAAAGTTTTTATCAGTTGAGACCGTTCTTTTTCTTCATACGAGCGTAAACGGTTGTTGAAAGTCCGTAGAGGTTGATGAAACCTGTTGCATCGGACTGATCGTATACATCGTCCTCATCGAAGGTTGCAATTTCGGGATCGTAGAGTGAATAGGGTGACTTAACACCAGCGTTGATCATATTGCCTTTATAGAGCTTGAGAGTAACATCACCTGTTACTGTCTTCTGAGTCTCCTTAACGAATGCAAGAATAGCATCTGTAAGAGGAGTAAACCACTGAGCATTATAGACCATCTCACCCAGCTTCTGAGCAACGAGTGCCTTATAGTGAGCTGTCTCCTTGTCAAGACAGATTGTCTCGAGAACGTTGTGAGCCTTGTAGAGGATCGCACCGCCGGGAGTCTCATAAACGCCACGACACTTCATACCTACGAGACGGTTCTCAACGATGTCGAGAAGGCCTACGCCGTTGTCGCCGCCAAGCTTGTTGAGGGTGAGGATAAGATCTGTTGCGTTCATCTCTTTTCCGTCAACTGCTGTGGGAACACCCTTCTCAAAGTGAATTGTTACATAGGTGGGCTTATCGGGAGCCATCTCGGGAGAAACACCCATCACAAGGAAGCCTTCCTTGTTGTAGGTGGGCTCGTTCATGGGATCCTCAAGATCGAGACCCTCATGAGAGAGGTGCCAGATGTTCTTATCCTTGGAATAGTTTGTTTCACGATTGATCTTGAGGGGAACGTTGTGAGCCTCTGCGTAGTCGATCTCCTCTTCACGGGACTTGATGTCCCACTCACGCCAGGGAGCGATGATGGGCATATCGGGAGCAAAAGCCTTGATAGCCATCTCGAAACGAACCTGATCGTTACCCTTACCTGTGCAGCCGTGGCAGATAGCATCTGCGCCCTCAGCCTCAGCAATCTCTACGATACGCTTTGCAATAATGGGACGGGCAAAAGCTGTACCAAGCATATAGTTCTCATAGAGTGCGCCGGCCTGAACACAGGGGAAAACGTAGTCTGTGAGGAACTCCTCTGTAAGATTCTCAACGTAGCACTTGGATGCGCCAGTCTTGATAGCCTTCTCCTCAAGACCCTCAAGCTCGTCAGCCTGACCTACGTTACCTGAAACAGCAATGATCTCAGGGTTGCCGTAGTTTTCCTTGAGCCAAGGAATGATGATGGATGTATCAAGACCACCTGAATATGCAAGTACGATTTTTTTGAATTCTTTGTTTGCCATAATAAAAACCTCCAATAGATTTATGAATAAGAATATGCATAAATATTACCACATTCAGTATATTTATGCAAGTGTTATTTGAATTCCACAAATAATTTCATTGGAATGCAACATTAGGACAAATATATGGTAAATATATTGGTAATATTGCCTAAACAAATAAGTTCCCCTAACAGAAACGCAACCCCGGCTAAATAGCCGAGGCTTGCGATAAATGTATTACCGATGAATATTTATGCATATTATGCATTACTCAGTAACACGTGTGTAGGTATAGTCATCCATTGTAAGAGTGTCGCCGGTTGCGAGATAATCAAAGGACTGGGAGCTGGTCTCAGTAGCGTTAGTGTAGGTTGTGATGGTCACATCAGTAAAATCAGTTTTATATCTTCCTTCACTTATGATAGTGAATTTATAAAGCTCGTCCTCATAATCACAGGTATAGGTAACGTATCCATCTTTTGTGAACTCATAGGTCTCCTCGGTATCGGTGCTCTTCCATACACCTACGAGGTCGCTGTCCTGCAGGAAGTGTTCCTCAGCGGTAACATTGATAGGCTCAAAAAGGACGGGCTCATACTTGAACTGCTCGCCTGTGGGATATGTGATAACGAGGTAGTCATCCTCAAAAGCGTAAGTCCACTGACCGTAGAGCACCTGACCCTCGGTATATGCGGACTTGATGCCTGCCTTGTCAACACCATAGGAAATCTCTGCTTCGAAGTAAGTTGTGCCGATGGAGTATCTGAGAGTTTTTTCTGCTGTAAAGATATAATAGCCGTCATCGTCACCATCAGCCAGCTTGTATGCGCCGACAATATCCATATCGGGAATTGTCTTCCACTCGATGACATGCTGATCGGGATCTACCTCTGTGGGAGCGGTGGTTGCATTAGTGGTATTTTCCTTTGTTTCTTCTTTGTTCTCTGTTTCCTTGCTGCAAGCTGCAAAGGACAAAACAAGCATTAAAGCAAGAAGTAATGAAATGATTTTTTTCATAATATACACCTCAAATGTAGTGAAAATTACTCTTAATATTATATAAAATCAGAGAGATATTGTCAATACAAGGCGAGGGACATATTAGGGTTTTAAGAGAAAAAAGAAAGCAGAGCAGACCATTGGTCTACCCTGCCCTGTTTATTAAATTGATAAATTAGTACATTCCGCCCATATCGGGAGCAGCTGCTACGGGAGCAGGCTCTTTGATATCTGCAACAAGGGACTCTGTGGTGAGTACCATGGATGCAACTGAAGCAGCATTCTGAAGAGCACTTCTTGTTACCTTTGTAGGATCAACAATACCTGCATCAATCATATCGGTGTAAACCTCGTTGAGAGCATCGAAGCCGTAGCCCACCTTGT
>JAZSME010000019.1:0-6736 GCA_045535715.1 Ruminococcus sp.
GTTATGCGGATTCACAAAAAAGATACATAGTGAAAAACAGGATAAAAAATGACAACACAAGCCCTTGTTGCTGTCATTTTTTATTACATTTTTGTAACCATCAAATTCTGTGAGATTCGTCAGTTATCAGGGGGTTAATAATTCTATAAAAGAATATAAGCGAGCTTAAAGGTTGGATGAGGAGCAAAATCTTTGTGCAGAGTGCACAAAAACAAGGTCTGTTTTTATTTGACACTTGTTTGTTATTCGGATATAATGACAACACGATGGAAACTTGGAGTAGATTTATCTGCGAAAACCCTCCGCTTTCATCAGTTATTTATTTCGAAATCAATTATTTTTAGAAAGGAGTGATGTGCCATGAACAGTAAAATTAAAGTCGGTGCAGGCGTGATACTTGCGACTCTTATGTGTCTTGTCTTTACCTTGCTTCTTGTTTTCTATTCCCCGGCGCAGAACCCTTTCAGTACAGTTGCTACCGCCAACACAGAGGCGGTGTATACCGAGGATATTCTCAAGCAGACAGGAATTGAGCTGGGGGAGTACGATGAAGTTGTCCGTACAGATTCCGGCGGATGTGTAATGATTACTGTTCTGCGTGCCTTTGAGGTTTCCGTAGATTACAGAGGCGAACTTCTCACCGCATACGTTACAGGCGGAACGGTTGAAGACACAATCAGAAAAACAGGTATCGCCCTTACCGGCGCCGAGGAGATCACACCTTCTCCCGACACTGAGGTATATGAAGGTATGACCATTGAGATCAAGGGTGAATGCACAGTTCTCCTTTCCATGGGCGGCGAGACGGCAGAGTATGTTACCCGCGACACAACGGTTGCAGGCTTCCTGGATGATCTCGGTATCGTCCTTGATGAGGATGACACAGTAACACCTGCACTCCACGAGAGAGTTACCGACGGTACGCAGATTTTCGTGGAAGTGGTTGAAATCAAGGAAGAGACCACCACAGAAATCATCGACTATGAATATATTACCCGAGAGACCTCAGCGATGTCTGCAGGTACGTCCAAGATTGAGCAGTATGGCGTTGAAGGCGAAAAGACAGTAGTTTCAAAGAATAAGTATGTGGATGGAGTTCTCGTTGAGTCAGAGGTGATTTCCGAGGAAGTGACAAAGGCTCCTCAGGATCAGATAAAGCTGGTGGGAACAGGCGTCTCCAAGCCCTCCTATCAGGCTCCCTCTTATTCGGGCGGAGCTTCTGTGAGCAACTCAGCAGGTACCTTTAAGGATTCCAGCGGCAAGACAGTCAGCTACTCAAAGAAGCTGACGGGAACATCTACCGCTTATTATGCATCCGAGGGTGCTCTTACAGCAACAGGTGTGCCTGTGTATCTGGGCGGTGTTGCCGTTAATCCCAATGTTATTCCCTATGGTTCAAAGCTTTATATTGTTTCAACTGACGGAAGTATGGTCTACGGCTATGCAACTGCTATCGATACAGGTGGTGCTCTTATGAGCGGATCTGTGTTGGTAGACGTGTTCTATCCCACCTACAACGAGTGTATCCAGTGGGGCAGAAGAAACGTTACAGTTTATGTTTTAAGTTAAAATTACGACCCGCACATTGTGCGGGTCGTTTTGTTTTCAGGAGGTTTTTATGAGAAAAATTCTTGTAACGGGTGGCAGCTCCTTTGTGAGCCGAAGTGTGGCACAGTACTTTGCCCTTAAGGGTGATGAGGTGTATGTTCTCAACAGAGGCACAAAGAAAAATCCCGAAAAAGTGCGACACATAAAGTGCGATCGCAACCGTCTCGGGAATATGCTCAGGGGAATGTATTTTGATGCGGTGCTGGATGTGACTGCCTACAAAGAGCAGGATGTTAAATCTATGCTTGACGCTCTGAGCGTCATCGGTACATACGTGCTGATAAGCTCCAGCGCGGTGTATCCTGAGACACAAAGGATGCCCTTTAAGGAAAACACACCCACAGGAAAAAACTTGTTTTGGGGAGACTACGGTCTTCAAAAAATCGCTGCAGAAAACTATCTCAGAGAAAACTTTGAAAGACATTACATCATAAGACCTCCATACCTCTACGGCGAAGGGGAGAATATTTACAGAGCGCCCTTTGTCTTTGATTGTGCCTTGCAGGACAGAGTGTTTGTTCTGCCTGACAGTCGGATGAACCTGCAGTTTTTCTATGTGGGGGATCTCTGCAGATTTTTGGAGATACTTCTCAGAGAAAAGCCGGAGGAAAGAGTTTTCAACGTGGGAAATCCGGAGACTGTGTCAATAAAAAACTGGGTGACTCTCTGCTATGAAGCCTTGGGGAAAACGGCAGAGTTTTCCGCCATGGAGAAATGTCACCCGATCAGAGAATATTTCTGTTTCAATGACTACGATTACTGTCTTGATGTGAGCAGGATGCAAAACCTTATGCCAAAGGTTACACCCCTTGAAGAAGGGATAAGGAAAGAAGCCTTGTGGTATCGGGAAAACGTCGGCTCGGTTTTGAGGAAGCCTTACACAGAGTATATCGACAAATATATTCTGAAATAAAAGTTTACCAGTTGCTTATATGACCTCTCTCAAGAGCTCCGATAAGCTTTGACTTCAGGTCCGGATAGGTCTTTGAAAGCTCGTTTATGAGATTGCCCACAGACTCTCTTTCTGTGTTCTTGTCCATAGGACAAGGGCTTTTGAAAACAGGGAAATTATATCTCTTACAAAGAGATTCTATTTTCTTCTCGTCACAGAAAATCATGGGGCGAATCATATACAGATCTTTTTCGGAAAGGTAGGTAACGGGGCTGAAACAGCCGATATTTCCCTGACAGAAGAGGTTCATAAGGAGAGTTTCGGCAGCATCGTCGGAGTGGTGTCCCAGAGCAAGCTTGTTGCAGGAAAGCTCCTTTGCCATGTTGTGAAGGATACCTCTTCTCATTTTTGCGCAGAGAGCGCAGGGGCTTTCAGGCTTCATATCCTCAAAAACCACCTTGTAAAGCTCTGTGCGACGGATAACATAGGGCACATCAAATTCCTTGCAAAAGGCCTCTATGCGGGAAAAATCTGAGTCTTCTCCGAAGAAGCAGGGGTCGGCAGTTATAGCAACCAGAGAGAATTTTTTCGGATAGTAACGTTTCAGATGAGCAAGCCCGGCAAGAAGCGCAAGGCTGTCTTTGCCCCCGGAGACTCCGACAGCAATTTTGTCGCCTTCTTCAATCATATTGTATTTGTCAATGGCGGCTCCCAGGAGCCCCGAGTGTTTTTGCATATCCATCACCGAACATATTATACACTATTGATTTACAAAAGAAAATATGCTAATATAAACTTCTGATGATAAATCTGACGAGAAAAACGGAGGAATATATTATGAAAAAAATACTTGCATTTGTTTTGACTGTGCTTCTGGTGCTTTCTCTTGCAGGCTGCGGCGGTAAGGCTGTGGCAGGTCCCACTCAGATTAAGGATCCCGAAAACAGAGATTCAGTAAAGTTTACAGATTACCCCGACACTCTCGAGGGACTTTGTGAATATATGGCCGACATGGGTTATGCTTACGATTTCAAAGACGGCGCAACCGGCGACGAAGCAAAGGACCCTGTTCCTATGAGAGCAAAGATGATCGGCGCAGATCGTGGTTACAAGTTCACCTATGCTTATGACGGCAAAAATGGTGTGCTTGAGGTGTATAGCTATTCCGATTTCGACAACCAGTGGTATCAGCAGATTGTGAATGAAGGCAAGCTCACCGTTGCCGAAGGTCTTGATGGCGGTACCGTTGAAGCGATTCTTTCCGATAATGGCAGATACGTTCTGATTCACTCCTACGAGGGAAAGAACGAGGACAGAATGAACGCAATAAAAAACACCTTTAAAGGCTTCTATGCGGATTCTGCAACCAAAGACGAAGCCTGAAGTAAAGGATAAAACAAAAAGCCTCTGAGTTTTCAGAGGCTTTCTTTTTTTTGCTTTGTTTTGATGTGAGTTTAGTTTTTCTCTTCCTCAACCTTGATTTTTCTTCCCAGCCATCCTGCTGAAAGAGTGTAGCTGAAGAGCTTAAGTCCCAGTATCGTCTGAAGCAGGTATCCGACGTAGGTGAATAACCTTTGAAGGACGAAGATATAATCTGGCTTAAGAGGTACGAAATTGTTGGGGGGCAGGGGCTCTGCGGGGTTTATGGAGGGATAATAAGAGGGATAGAGAGAAAGAATAAAGAAGAAGAACGCAGGGAAAATCATTATAAATGAAAAGATTCCGTAGATAATGGAGCCGTAGCTTACAAAATAAGGTGTCAGCTGAGAAGCGATTACGGATACTGCGAAAACGGTGAACGCGAGAGTTCTGAAAAGGGATATCATACCGATGTTCTTGAACATATCGGTGGTGCTGAAGAAGGGGAGTTTCAGAAAAGCGTCCTCGACCTTGGTATCCTTTGAGAAAGCATTCAGTAAAGCAGAAACACCGCCGTCAACAGAAGGATTCAGCATGCTTTTGTAAGAGAAAGCAATCAGTGTATCGACAATGCAGATGGCCACGCTGAGAATCAGCACAGCGGTGCTCATGGGAAAATTCTGCTTTGCGCTGTCAGGCTTCTTTGATTCCAGATAGAGGGAGAGGAAAGATGCGATGACGGCAATCTGTGTGAGGGGTGAGGATATCATAACAAAGGTCATATAAGGGGTGTTGCGGAATTTGACGTTGTGATATACCGACTCGGGATTCTTGACACCGCTTACCATTATAAATGAAAGGAACATAAGCAGGAGAGAGATGGCCATTACAACCACTGTACCCAGAACAAGAGGGTTGTTCATAAACTTGTTCAGGTGGCGTTTGTTTCTGTACATCAGCTCACTTGGTGATGCGTTGGGGTTCATATAAAAATCTCCTTTGGAAAAGGTTATTGGGCAGAGTTCTATCTGGAATCAGAGAGAAAAAAGGTATGCACAGATGTACACAAAAATCGTACTTAACAAAGCAAACAAAAAAATAGTAAAAAGGTTATCGATTGGTTTGTGCTGATCGATGAGTTCTTTGTTATCCGGATTGTTGTTATCCGGTGATGAAGATATGGCTTTTTCGATGGTTTTCATGTAGAGATAGTTTCCGAATAAACCCGGCAAAGAAATCACAGAAATAGCAATAATAAAGGGAAGCACTTCGAAAGAGAGAGAGGCAAGAGTGACCACCAAAGCTTCCATTACAACATGGAGAATTGCCCAGAGATACATTTTTCGATAAAAGAACCAATTACGATTAAAAATAAAAGCAGACCAATTCCAAGAGATAGTTTTCTTTGAGGTTCTCATGCGAGTGAAAACTTTGTTGTAGTAGTTGTAATTTGATTCAACCATAAGCTCTTCGAGTGTTGCATCGGGATCGGCTTTAAGCTCTTCGAGTTTTGCATCGGGATCAGCTTTAGGTTTGCAGTCTTTGAAGTGATAATAAACTGCGCCTGCAAAGGTTGCGACAATGAGGCAAACAATGATTTTTATGAGATGCAGGTGGAAAAGAGAGTCGTTGAGACTTTTGAAAAAGGGAGCGAGAAAATCTGCCTTTGTCATATCGAGAAGCTCGATTTTTGCCATCATAAAATCTCTTACAAAAACGAAAGAGGGGATGAGCCTCAGAAGGCAGGAAAGAGGACAAAGGACAATTGAGAAGAGGAGTATTTTGGGAGAGTTCGCTCCGAAAGTAAGAGTGAGAAGCACCGCCGCAATGCCAAGAACCTCCAGAATGGCAAGGAATGCGCTGTGACGAGGTAAGAATCCGCAGTAGGCAAACCTGTTACGAAAAAATGCTATGTAAAGAATAGCTTCTGCAGAGGCAACACCCATGGTAATCATCAGCATCAGATCCTTTAAGCGTTGCATGGGAGCTGACGTTGAGAAGTATCGTGCTGCTAGGAACGTGATGAGCAATGTTGCCATAAGGGAAAACTCAGTAACAAGAGAGAATCCGAAAACGGGCAAACTCTTAAAAAACTTGCTCAGATCTTTTGATTGGCCGATAAAGTATACAAGAGTGAAAAGAAAATCGAAAAGAAGGATTGCTGCGTAAACGGCAAGGGCAGGTTTCTTTTCGAAATCCTTTGATATAAGTGCCGAGGTTTCGGCGTCAACCTTCGGTTTTGCAGATTTTATTTTGGCGTCTGACATAGAAACGCTCCTTTTTCTGAAAAGATTATATAGATATTATATCGGCAAGCGACAAAAAAAGCAACTGTATAATCAAAGGAAAGAGAAAACTGTGTCAGACGTAAAGGAAAAGTTAATGATATCGGGGTGATCTTTGGGTTCTGAACGGTGTTCGCTTATATATATATAAATAGTATAGGAGAAAATGAGAAAAACGAATCAAGATATAGTGGTAAAATCGGCCTAAATACACTACCTTTTGTCATGAGAAAAAAATTAAAAAATTTTTTAAAAAAAGTCGAAAAAATGCTTGACATTTGTGTTGGCTTGATATATAATAAAACACGTTCCGCACGAGAGAACACAAAAATCACAGCGAAATCACTAAAGAAGAAACTGCTGATTTGTTTAATCTGACGGAACAAGGACATTGAAAATTGAACAACAAAGACAAAGAGAACCCGTAATTTTTTTGAGGAAAAAAGTACTCAATAATTACAGTGAAGATGACACAACAAACATCAAGTAAACACGCAAGTGTTTTAATGAGCAGACGAAAAAGCTCTGAAATTGGTTTTAACACCTTCGGGTGTTAACATACAAATTTTAGAGAGTTTGATCCTGGCTCAGG